>PWFS01000060.1 GCA_003554145.1 Halobacteroidaceae bacterium
AGAATCAAAAGAGCGAAATTCTGCTGTTCCTTTGCTGGAAAGGGTCCGGGTTATTGCTGCAGTCAGAGTTGTTTTTCCGTGGTCGATGTGTCCTATCGTTCCCACATTAACGTGCGGTTTCTTCCTTTCAAATTTAGCTTTGGCCATCGTTTTCTTCCTCCTTTTACACAGTTGTTCATTTGATCAGCCAGTTGCGGGCTTTATATATTGTGCTTGCGCAAAAAAACTTCCAGTTTTCTTTTAACCCTCTGCAGGGCATTATCAACTGATTTGACATGACGATCCAGTTGATCTGCTATTTCCTGATAGGATTTTCCGTCCAGATATTCCTGCAGAACGTTCATCTCCAGTTCACTCAACATTTCGGTAATCTTATTTTCAATTAGGCTGTAGGTTTCTTTGCTGATAAAAAGGTCTTCTGGATTGCTGAGCTTACTACCACGAAGGACATCAAGGAGAGTGCGATCCGATTCTTCATCATATATAGGTTTATTCAGAGAAACGTAGGAGTTAAGCGGTTGATGTTTTTGCCGGGTAGCAGTTTTTATAGCGGTAATAATCTGCCGGGTTATACATAATTCAGCAAAAGCACGAAAAGAAGCAAGGCGGTCAGGTTTATAATCCCGAATGGCCTTGTACAGACCGATCATTCCCTCCTGAACGATGTCTTCACGATCCGCACCAATCAAAAAATATGATCTTGATTTAGCCCTGACAAAGTTTTTATATTTGCGGATTAAGTGATCGAGGGCGAATTCATCGCCCTGATGACAGAATTCAACCAGTTCATCATCCCCGCGGTCGCCATAGGATAAAACATCTTCCTCACGCCGCTGCTGCAGGTTACTCTTCAATTATATACCCCCCAGGAAAAACTCTCCAGAGTCTCCCTTATATTATACTTATTAGGATAAAAATCGTCAAGATATTATTCCTGCTCCCATTTTCTCTGTCGCATAATCTCATAAAGAATAATCCCTGCAGCCACCGAAGCATTTAAGGATTCCAATTGCCCCTGACCTGGTATCCGGATCAGGTGATCACATTTTTTTCTAATTAATGGGCGCAGTCCCCGACCCTCACTGCCAATAACCACCAGGGTGGGATATGAAAAATCAACCTCCCAGGGTAAGGAAGGGGCCTTGTGATCGCCCCCGGTAACCCAGTAACCTCTTTCCTTGAACTGCTCAATAGTCCGGGCCAGATTGGTGATTTCTACTACCGGAACCCATTCCAGGCCTCCGGAGCTGGCTTTCTGAGCCGCTTCAGTAAGGGGTGCCGAGCGATCCCGGGGAATAAAGATACCATCCACACCAATGAAAGCAGCGGAGCGAATTATGGCCCCCAGATTCTGGGGGTCCTGGATCTGATCCAGGGCAATCAAAATGCCCCGGTCCTTCTTCTGCAGAATATCTTCCATTTTCCAGGGGGAGCGTGGCCTGATCCGGGCCGCAATACCCTGATGATTTTCCCCCGCAATCTGGTCCAGCCGACGACGATCGACCTGATGCATCATTATATTTCTTTCTGCAGCAATCCGTTTTATTTCCTCTACCCCAGGTCCCCTGCCCTCCTGGAAAACAAAAATTTCCTTTATTTCTCTACCCGCCCGCAATGCTTCCAGGACTGGATTTCTGCCCTTAATCATTTCCAAGATCATCACCCTTTTCCCGGTACCGGCCGCAGGATTTATCACCTTCTGGACATGGTCCGCTTGCACAGGCAGGACCCGCCTTCTGGAAAAGCTGGGGAGCCGCCTCCCGGACCTGAGTCAGCATTTTTTCGGCCATAACCCTGATTTCATCCTGGGCTCTATTGCAACAACGCAACTGGAAAAAATGATGCAACGCCCGCCCATTCATGGTCACCATTATACTGCTTTCCAGGGCCTGGGGCAAGAGATAGCGGGCCTGCTCCTGATGCACTCCCTGTTCAACCAGCTGACAATAACCGGCAAAAGACTGCCGGCAAAACTGGATAAATTCTTCTTTTTTTTCCGGATTTCCCGCTATTCCGGGAGGGACAACAAAATAAGGTTCTTTTTCCCGGACATACCTCTGGGATTTCTGGGAAAAAGAACAACCAATCCGATGCCGCACCAGTTGATGGGTAGTAACCCGGGAAATGCCCGAGATTAAGAAAGAAAAGGTAGCATGTTCCAGGACCGAGTAATGCCCCATGCTCAGAACCTTTTCCAGTAACCCAGCCACCCGGGAAGGAGTCATTTCCTCTTTTAATTCTTTTCCAGTCCGGGGTGAATAACAGAGGCGGGCAGCAAGAGCTACTACTCTTTCCGGTTCAGGAGTATGGCTCAAAAGTTCAACCTGCATACGGGGATAACTACCCACCTTCATTCACCCTCTCTCCACTCCAGGGCTTTCTCCAACCGCCTGACACATTCTTCTGTACCCATAAAAGCAATTATATGGTTCAAATCAGGACCGGAGCCTTTCCCGGTGAGGGCCCAGCGCACGGTTGGGAAAACAAGTCGGCCCTTAACTCCAAGGTTTTTTCCAGTTTCTTTTAAAACCTTTCCCGCTTCTTCAGGAGTTATTTCTTCCAGGCCCCCCAGCTGTTCCTGCAGGTATTTAAAAACCTGATCTACCTGCTCCTGTCCAAAAACCTGCCGGGCCTTTTCCTGATCCTCATACTGCAGGGGGCCGGCATAAGAAGAAGCCATTTCGGCCATTTCTTTAAAGGTTGAAACCTTTTCCTGCAGGGCCAGGAGCAGATAATCCAGAGCAGAACCTTTAACATTGACCTGTTCCTGCTGTAAAAAAGGCAGGGCCCGGGATCTTAACTCAGAAAGAGGCAGGTTACGAATATAGACTCCGTTCATCCAATCCAGCTTTTCCCGGTCAAAAATGGCCCCACTATGCTTGATGCGGTCCAGGGAAAAACCAGAAATCAGTTCTTCTCTGCTGAGGATTTCTTCCCCTTCCCGATCAGACCAGCCCAGCAGAGCCAGGTAATTGAGCATGGCTTCGGGCAGATAACCCTGATGGCGATAACCGCTAATATAGACCTCAGAGGAATGGGATCTTTTTTTCATCCGTTTCCGCTCCTTATCCAGGATCAGGGGCAGATGGGCAAATTCTGGCGGTTCCCAGCCCAGAGCCATATATATCAGGAGCTGCTTGGGGGTATTGGATATATGGTCTTCACCCCGAATTACATGGGAAATCTCCATGGTATAGTCATCAATGGCACAGGCAAAATTATAGGTAGGAGATCCATCTGATTTCATCAGGACAAAATCATCAAGGGTACTTCCCCCAAATGATATTTCTCCCCTGATGATGTCCGAAAAAACAACATCTCCCCGCTCATCATTCATCAAGCGCAGAGCTTCAGGGGTTTTTTGTTCCCGGGCCCGGGCCCTTTTTTCCCCGCTCAAATCCCGGCACTTACCACTGTACACGGAATCCCGCCCCTCCTGCCGGGCTTTATCCTTTTCTGCTTCCAGTTCTTTCGGAGAACAAAAGCAAGGATAGGCTTTGCCTTTTTCCTCCAGGATACGAGCATACTCCCGGTAAATTTCCAGGCGTTCCATCTGTTGATAGGGACCTTGGCTGCCTCCTGAACCAATACCTTCATCTACATCCAGTCCCAGCCAGTCCAATTCCCGAAAAATTATTTCCCGAAATTCTTCGGTTGATCGTTCTCGATCGGTATCCTCTATTCGTAGAATAAAGGTTCCCTGCTGGCTGCGAGCAAAAAGCCAGTTGAAAATTGCCGTCCGGATGTTTCCTATGTGTATTTCCCCGGTTGGACTTGGAGCAAATCTTACCCTAACACTCACTACCAATCCCTCCCTCTTGAAGGCTTCTTTTTATTGTAACCACCACCTGGGCCAGAATTCCTTCACCCCGGCCAATAAATCCCATTTTTTCCGCGGTAGTGGCTTTAATTCCAATTCTATCTTTTTCAACCCCCAGGGCTTCTGCAATTTTAACCTTCATTTTTTCATTATACGGGGCAATTCGGGGTTTTTCCAGCACTAAAGTGCAGTCCGCATTATTAAGCTGCCATCCCTTTTCTCGGAGAAGAGTTGCCACTGTTTTTAACAGGTCAACACTGCAGGCATCCCGATATTTTTCATCGGTATCGGGAAAATGATGGCCTATATCCTCCAGGCCCGCTGCACCCAAAAGGGAATCCATTAAAGCATGCAGCAGGGCATCCCCATCGGAATGTCCACCACAACCTTTTTCCCAGGGAATTTGGATACCCCCGAGAATAAGGGGGCGTCCTGGAACCAGGGGGTGGATATCCATTCCCAATCCAGTTCTTAAATCCCCCGGACTTAGCTCGAGATCTCTCCGTGTAGTCACTTTTAAATTACTCTCCTCTCCCGGCAGGACCCAGACGGGATAGCCTGCTTTCTCTACCAGACCAGCATCATCAGTTACCGCCCAGCCCTCCCGGGCTGCAATGGCATTAGCCTCCTCTATTATTTCCCGGGCAAAACCCTGGGGAGTTTGAATTAACCTCAAATTATCCCGGTCCAGGCTTTTTTGCACCCGGTTCTGATCTTCTACCTGTTTTACGGTGTCCTGCAGGGGAATCCCTGGGATCACTGCTCCTTTTTTCTGAGCTCCCTCAAAAACTTCCAGGATAAGATCCCGGTTAATAAAGGGGCGCGCCCCATCATGGATCAGGACTATTTCCACCTCCGGTTTCAGCTGCTTTAAGGCCCGTCCGATTGTTTCCTGGCGGGTCTCTCCCCCAGAAATCACCTGGGGTTGGGGTAACAAAGAAAAGGGCGGAAGGAGTTCTTCCTCCGCCCACCCCCTGTCTTCCTGGGGAACGCAGATGATTATCTGGCAAATAAAGGGCAGTTCAGCAAAAGGCTCAGTAGCCCTGATAAACATCGGCCTGCCCTCCAATTGCAGGTATTGCTTTTTAAAACCCATCCGCTGCCCCTGACCCGCAGCAGCAATAATTACCGCCGCCTTCATTGACTTCCGGTCCTTTCTTTTTGCTCATCATTTTTAAGCCTGGCAAAAATCATCCGCCCTGCTGCGGTTTGTAGAATACTCGTAACCACAACTCCCAGTTCTTCATTGAGATAATTCTTACCCTGATCGACCACGATCATGGTCCCGTCATCCAGATAAGCAACTCCCTGTCCCTGCTCCTTGCCCTCTTTGACAATTTTAACCCTCATCTCTTCACCCGGAAGAACTACCGGTTTTACTGCATTGGCCAGCTCGTTAACATTAAGAACTTCTACTCCCTGCAATTCAGCCACTTTATTCAGGTTATAATCATTGGTCATTATTTTCCCGTTTAAGTTCTGGGCCAGTCTGACCAGTTTGCTGTCCACTTGATTTATTTCTTCAAAATCCGTTCCAATTATTTCTACACCACTATCCAGATCTTTTTGAATCTGATTAAGAATATCCAGTCCTCTCCTCCCCCTATTTCTCTTCAGGAGATCCGAAGAATCAGCAATGTGACGCAGTTCTTCCAGGATAAATTCCGGTATAACCAGGGTTCCTTCCAGGAAACCGCTGCGGCAGACATCGGCTATGCGACCGTCGATTATGACGCTGGTATCGAGAATTTTGGGGGTAAACTTTTCTTCTCGTTCCGGAGCCCTGCGGGTCCCTACAGCCGGAATGCGCCTGAATACGGCGGCAATATCCTCTCTTTTGCGCAGGGCCAGACTAACCCCCAGATAAACTGTCAGGAGATTGATAAAAATCCTTAAGAAGACTCCAAAACCGGGGATAGCATCGATTGGAAAAGAAAAGACAATTAATAAACCTATTAAAAGACCAAATATAAGTCCGAAAGAACCCGCTATTATTTCCTGGGTGGGGAACCGGGCCAGGTATTTTTCCAGGCTCATAAAGCCTTTAAACACCTGCTCCGTTAACAACGGGAAAAGAGTAAAACCAATCAATGCCCCCAGAAAAATTCCAAAAAGTTGAACATTGCCAATTTCCAGATCAGCAGGGGCCCAGAGAACTTTTTCTCCAGGGGGGGCCAGGATCCAGGCGGCCTGATAACCTATACCTGCCCCCAGTAAAGCACAAAAAAAACGAAATATTTTCCGGAGTATTTTCAATCTATTTCCACCTCCCTCCTTTCCGGGGCATCGCCTCTCCCTCCCTGGAAAAAAACTGGTTAATAATGGAAAACGCCAGCCTCTAACTGACGTCATCTCCATCCAGGGTAAAGATTTTTTCCAGGGTTTCCAACACAGCCTGCTCGGAAGAATCCTGGGCCAGAACCAGTTCGCTTACCAGAATCTGGCGAGCATTATTCAAAAGTTTTTTTTCGCCGGTAGACAGTCCTTTTTCCATTTCGCGGCGGCTCAGGCTGCGCACCACCTCACCTACCGAAAATATATCGCCGGTTTTAATTTTTTCCACATTAGCCCGGTAGCGCCGATTCCAGTTTTTACTGGACTGTTCCTGTTCCCCGGCCAGCTCCTGCAAAACATCCTCAGCTTCCCGGGCGGAAATAATATACCGCAGACCCAGGTTCTCCACCTTGTCCAGGGGAACCATAACCCGCATTTCACCGAGGGGCATCTCCATGATATAATAACTCTTTTTTTCGCCCAGAAACTCTTTTTCCTCAATTGAGATAATGGTCCCCGCCCCATGCATGGGGTAGACCACCCTGTCCCCAACCTGAAACATGGGAATCCCCTCCAAACCTTCATAATAGTTAATTATATCACTGCCCCTACCCCGGGTCAAATAAGCCCCAACTTGACAAAAAAGCTACTGAATGACTATAATTAAAGGAGAAAAGAAAATCGTCCCGAGGAGGAGATCACAATGACTGACCCCAAGGATCAAACTACAGGGGAGGAGCTTTGCTATCGGTTCCAGGACATAGTTTCCCAGTACCTCATTCGGCATCAAAGTGTTCTGGACATCATCTCCAAGTTACAGGAGGCCTCCAGCAGAACCAACCGGGCAGTAGTTAAATCTATCACCAGTTGTGGTTGCCTGCAGGTCAGTGCGGAAAAACAGCAGATGCCCGACAACATCAGTTATAACCAGATGAAAGAATATATGGACAATCACCTTGCGGGACGATTATGTGAAGATTGCCGGGAGGTCCTGGAAGACGAAATAGGAAAAACTCTGTTCTACCTGGCCGCTATTTGCGATGTGCTGGACCTTGATCTGGCACAGATTATGGAAAAGGAATTAAAGCGAATGTCCACCCTGGGCATTTTTAATCTCCGTTAAATCTGCCGATCCAAAAATACCTGTTCTTTCAGGCGATGCAGACCATCTTTAATGGCCCTGGCCCGAACCTCACCGATTCCATCAACCTCATCCAGTTTTTCGATACTGGCCCCTAAAACGGCCTGGAACTTTTCGAACTCCTGGATGAGGTTTTCTATTACCGGAAGGGGCAGGCGGGGAATTTTTCTTAAAAGGCGATAACCCCTTGGAGAAACCGGGGATTCCAGTGAAGAAATATTACCTCCCAGCCCCAGTATTTTGCTGATATTGGGCATATTAACCAGTTCTTCACTGGTCCATTCCAGGAGCTCATTAAGTATACTTTCGGCATCTACCGGTTCATTTCCTTCTTCATCAATTCCATAGTCCCGGATTATCATCAGGGTTTCTTCCCAGACATTAGCCACCAGTTCATTGAGCTGCATCCGGATCAGGCGTCCTTCATCCCCCAGTTCATTTACATAGCGCTCGATCTCCCTCTGAATGCTGAGCACCATTTCTGCTCGCTGCACCACCTGGACCACATCAGAAACGGTAACCATATCCTCAAATTCCAGGGCACTGAGGTTGGTAATAGTTTGATCCATAACATTCCGATATTTCTCCAGGGTCTGCAGAGCCTGATTGGCCTTGGTCAGGATTACCCGAATATCCTCCAGGACATAATTATCATCACCATAAAAAAGGGAAATTATATCCCGCCTCTGGGAAATGGAAATAACCAGTTCCCGGGTTTGTTTGCTGACCCTTTCCGCAGTCCGATGCCTTATTCCGGTTTGCTCAGTGGCAATGGTGGGGTCGGGAACCAGGTGGGCATTGGCCACCAGAATACGAGTTCCATCCTGACTTAAAAGGATGGCCCCGTCCATCTTGGCCAGTTCGTACATGCGGGAGGGGGTCAGTTCACAATTAATGTTAAAACCACCATCAACTATCCCCAGCAGTTCTTCACTATCCCCCAGGGCAATTAAGGCCCCGGTCTTGGCCCGCAATATATTTTCCAGCCCTTCCCGCAGTGGGGTTCCCGGGGCAACCAGTTTTAATATTGGAGCAAAAGCTTTGTTGGTAATGCCCCTATCATCCAAAATAATTCACCCCCTTTATCCTTCGTCACTGAATAAATATTGGATCAGCTCCTGAACCGAGTCCAGGGGCACAACTTCCATTCCCGTCTCCACCCGGGTGCGGGCTGGTAAAAGAGCCCGTGTCAGGCCCATTTTTTCTGCCTCCCGCAGGCGTTCATCCAGGCGGGGAACACTTCTCAATTCACCGGTCAGGCCTACTTCACCACACAGGATCAAATCGTCGGGGAGAGGTTTTTCCAGGAAGGAACTGGCCATAGCCCCCAGCATGGGCAGATCAGCGGCAGGTTCAGTCAGCCTGATGCCCCCGGCAATATTAAGATAAACATCCTGCCAGCCGGTGGCCATTCCTGCCCTTTTTTCCAGCACTGCCATCAGCATAGAAACCCTGCGGTGATCAACTCCGGCCGTCATCCTCTGGGGCTGGCCAAAAGTTGTGGGGGAAAGAAGGGCCTGGACTTCTACCAGTATGGGCCGGCTGCCCTCCATGGAGGGAAATACCGCACTTCCAGGGGCCTGGCGGGGCCTTTCCTCGATAAAAATTGAGGAGGGGTTGGGAACCTCCTTTAGACCCCCGCTTTCCATCTGAAAAACTCCCACATCATTGACTGAACCAAAACGGTTTTTTATGCTGCGCAGAATACGATACGAATAATGCTGATCACCCTCAAAATAAAGGACACAATCAACCAGGTGCTCCAGGATTTTGGGGCCGGCCAGGTTTCCATCCTTGGTAACATGCCCTACCAGGAAAACCGGGACATCCCTGTTTTTACTATAGTTGAGAAAATAAGAGCCCACTTCCCTGATCTGGCTAACACTACCGGGAATGGATTCAATATGGGGAAAAGACATGGTTTGAATAGAATCAATGATAATCAGCTGGGGCTTTAGATCCTCCAGGATCCCTTCCAGGGCCCCCAGGTCAGTAAGAGCCAGCACCTGCAAACTGGAGCCATTAATATGTAGCCGCTGGGCCCTCATTTTTAGCTGGCCCAGGGATTCCTCACCCGAAACATAAAGAACCGGGCTATCTGCAGCCATTCCTCCTGCTACCTGAAGCAGCAGGGTTGACTTGCCTATTCCCGGATCTCCACCTACTAAAATAAGAGAACCGGGGACCAGACCTCCCCCCAGAACACGGTCCAGTTCACCAATGCTTGAGGGAAGGCGCTCTTCACGGGCCCCGGTTATTTCATTTATTGATTTAGGCTGACTGATGGGACCACCTGGCCCATCTGAGGCTACCATTGAATTCCAGGCGCCACACGAACTGCACTGTCCCAGCCATTTGATACTCTTGTAGCCGCATTCCTGGCAAAGAAAGTTATTTTTTTCTTTTTTCATTGAGGGCCTCCCACTATACTCGTCCATCTTTATTATAGCAAGTTTTTCGCCCTCTTACAAGGTCTCAGGCAGTTTTTTTGTCGAAATAAATGCTGCTGTTGCTAACACCTACCCTGATAGTATCACCCGGCTGAAATTCTCCGCCCAGCACTTTATCGGCCAGGGGATGCTCAATCAGGCGCTGTATGGTCCGGCGCAGGGGTCTGGCTCCAAACTGGCGGTCGAAACCTTCCTGGGCCAGATGATTCCGGGCCTGAGGGGTTACCTCCAGCTCCAGGTTCTGTTCTTTCAGACGCTCCTGGAGTTCCTGCAGCATTAGCTCCACTATTTCCTGGATATGGGACTGATTCAGAGAATGGAAAACAATAGTCTCGTCCACCCGGTTTAAAAACTCGGGTCGGAATGTGCGCCGTAGTTCGGAGGTCACTTTTTCTTTCATCCGCTCGTACTGCTGAGTTTCATCTTCTTCAGAGTCTGCAGGCTGAAAACCAACTCCTGCCTGCTTTTCAATCATCGTAGCTCCCACATTGGAGGTCATTATTACCACGGTATTTTTAAAATCAACCCGACGACCGTGACTATCAGTCAGATTACCATCCTCCAGGATCTGCAGCAGGATATTGAAGACATCATGGTGGGCTTTTTCGATCTCGTCAAAAAGGACCACCGAGAAAGGTCGACGCCGTACTTTTTCGGTAAGCTGTCCTCCTTCTTCAAATCCTACATATCCCGGTGGGGATCCCACCAGGCGGGAAACAGCATGTTTCTCCATATATTCAGACATGTCGATGCGGATCAGGGCATCCTCATCATTAAACAATGCTTCCGCCAGGGCCCTGGCCAGTTCCGTCTTGCCCACACCCGTGGGCCCCAGGAAGATAAAAGAACCTATGGGACGACCGGGGTCCTTGAGACCTGCCCTGGCTCGCCGGACAGCCCGAGAAACCGCTGTTACAGCTTCATCCTGACCAATTACCCGGTTATGCAGTTCATCCTCCAGGTGCAGGAGTTTATCCGTCTCTTCACTGGCCAGCTTGGTAACTGGAATGCCAGTCCACTGGGAAACAATCTGGGCGATATCTTCTTCGTCAACGGTTAATTCATCACGGCCTTTTTGTTTATCCCACTGCTCTTTTTTCTCCTCCAGTTCTTCTTTTAGTTTCCGTTCCTGATCACGGAGTTGAGCGGCCTTTTCAAACTCCTGGGATCGAATGGCCTCTTCTTTTTCCTGCTCGGTCTTCTCCAGTTCCTCGGCCAGATCTTTGATTTCGGGGGGGCGGGTGTTCTTCTTGAGCCGCACCTTGGATCCGGCTTCATCAATCAGATCAATAGCCTTATCCGGAAGATAACGATCGGTTATATAGCGGTGGGAAAAATTAACTGCGGCATCGATTGCTTCGTCCAGTATCTTAACCCGGTGATGGGCTTCATAATTGTCCCGCAGTCCCTCCAGGATTTTTCGGGATTCTTCAGGGGTGGATTCTTCAACCAGGATGGACTGAAAACGTCTTTCCAGGGCAGAATCTTTCTCAATATATTTGCGGTATTCATCCAGAGTTGTGGCTCCAATACACTGCAGTTCACCACGGGCCAGAGCAGGTTTTAAAATGTTGGCAGCATCAATTGCACCCTCTGCCGCCCCCGCTCCAACCAGCGTATGCAATTCATCGATAAACAGGACCACGTCTCCAGCCTGCCGTATTTCTTCCATCACTGACTTCATTCTTTTTTCAAATTCGCCCCGATATTTGGAGCCTGCTACCAGGGCGCTTAAATCCAGGAGAATTACTCTCTTTTCCAGGAGTATTTCCGGGACATTGCCATCAATAATTCGCTGGGCCAGCCCCTCTGCAATGGCGGTTTTACCTACTCCTGGCTCCCCGATTAAAACCGGATTATTCTTAGTTCGGCGGCTCAGTATCTGAATAACCCTTTCAATTTCACGGGCCCTTCCTATTACCGGGTCCAACTTATTTTCCTGGGCCTGATGAGTTAAATCCCGGCTGAACTCATCCAGGGTTGGAGTATTGGATTTGGTCTGTCCCCGGGGAGACTTTTCACTGGAGGCGCCACCCAGATGGCCCATAACTTCTGCCCGCAGGGTTTCCAGGTCAGCTCCCAGTTCCTGTAGGACCCGGGCTGCCACCCCTTCACCTTCCCGGATCAGGCCCAGGAGCAGGTGTTCTGTTCCAATATAGTTATGGTTTAACTGCCGGGCTTCATCCAGGGCCAGGTTCAATACTTTCTTGGAACGGGGAGTCAGGGTAATTTCCGGGTTCTGCCCTGCTTCCATTTCCCCGACGTACCGTTCCACACTCTGTCGGACCTGGTCCAGGTTGACCCCGATGGAGCGCAGGGCCTGCGCTGCTACACCCTGTCCTTCCTGGATCAAACCCAGAAGCAGGTGTTCTGTTCCAATATAATTATGATTCAGTCGGCGGGCTTCCTTTTCCGCCAGCATCAACACTTTTTGTGCTCTTTCGGTATATCTACCGAACATGTTTTTCACCTCCACCCAATTTCTCTTTAATTAACTCCGCCCTCTTAATATCACGCTGCGCTTCATCCAGTTCCCGGTTATTAATTAGTTGCAGGGTCGCAGGACGGATTAACACCATTAACTGGCTTAAAATTGAGGAATCAATACCTTCTATTATCTGCAGGTCGATACCCATTTTCAAATCAGAAAGCAGGGCAATAGCCTCCTCGCTGGTAATTCTTCGGGCATAAGCAAGTAATCCATAGGCCCTCCAGATCCGGTCTTTTATATCAACTTCTCTTTGCTGCAGCAATTCCTGCCTGGCCTGTCTTTCTTTTTCTACCACCTGATCAATTACCCCGGAAATATTATCCACGATTTCTTCCTCCCGCAGGCCCAGGCTGGTCTGATTGGAAAGTTGAAAAACATTACCGGCAGATTCACTGCCTTCCCCATAAAGGCCCCGCACTGCAAGACCCAGTCTGGCAACCAGTTGCAGGGTTTGCTGCAGATTTCCAGTCATCTTGAGCCCGGGCAGGTGAACCATGACCGATACCCGCAGGCCAGTGCCCAGGTTGGTAGGACAGCAGGTCAGATACCCCCACTTTTCCTGGAAAGCATATTTTAATTTCTGCTCCAGGGCATCATCTACTTCGTCCACCAGGCGCAGGGCATCCTGTAACTGCATTCCCGGATAAAGGACCTGAATTCGCAGATGATCTTCCTCATTGACCATTATACTGATCATCTGATCCCGATCCAGGGCCAGGCCTTTTTCCGGGCCCGGGCCAGCTTGATTAATACTCATTAAATGCCTTTCTACCAGGGCCTTTTTTTCCAGTTCAGACAGCTGGTCCAGGGCCAGAAAATCAAGCCGATAGGGTAAATCCTGCAGGGCTTCAACAACCTGTCTGCTTACCTCCTGGAGATCCTCCTTTTGCTCCCGGCTGGGAAAAGAAAAATCAGCCAGATTGCGGGCCAGGCGGGCCCGACTGGAGATGACCACATCACTCATTGGCCCTTTTCCCTGCATCCATTTACTCTGCTCCTTCTGAACTCTTTTTTCCTGGGACATAACTTAATCCTCCTCCATCTCCTGCTCCAGCTTCTTTATTTCATCCCTGACCCGGGCTGCCTCTTCGAAGTTTTCCTCCTGGACAGCCTTTTCCATTTGCTTCCGCATTTTTTCTATCTCCCGTTTTTTCCGGATCAGACCGCCGGTCCGGACAGGAACCTTGCCTCGATGCTCTTCTCGCCCATGAATCCTGTTAACCAGGGGCTTTAACTGGTCTGCAAAGTTGGAAAAACAACGGGCACAACCCAGGCGTCCCTTTTCCCGAAACTCCCCATAACTCAACCCACATACCGGGCATTCAGCAACCCCGGTCAGGGTGCCACTTCGAGATTTTTGCTGCTCCGGATCTCCACCCATAAAAGCAGTTAAAAAATTGTGCAGGGAGAGGGGATCTTCTCCCAGGCCAAATTCACCTTTTTTGCGAGCACATTCGGGGCACAGGTAAATTTCAGTTTTTTTATCCTGGACAATTTTGGTCAGCCGAACCGTTGCTTCATTCTGGTTGCACTCCTGACATAACATTTCTTACCCCTCCTTCTGGAGATTCCAGTACAGGCTTTCTATCACACTCTGCAGTATTTTCCCCCGCAGCAGATCCCGGCGGGGCAGGGATATGTGAAGTACTTCCCGCCGGATAATATTCTGCAGTAAAAGACATTCCCGGGGAGTCAGCAGCTGATCCCGTTCCAGTCGGTGTAAAATATCCCCGGCCTGCTGCTGGGTGATACCACCCTGCAGGGATTGATGCAGTCGGGCCAGGTATTCCTGCCGGGCTTCCCGGGGAATTTCCACAATTTCTACATAACCCCCTCCGCCCCGCTGACTCTGGACCAGATAACCCCGATCGAGGGAAAACCTGGTCTGCAGAACATAGCTAACCTGGGAAGGAGCACAATCAAAAAGCACAGCAATTTCATTGCGCTGAATTCGCACTTTCCCCTGTTTTTTTAACATCTGCTTTAAATAATCTTCAATACGGGTAACCAGGGTACTCATGACTGCCCCTCCTTTGACTTTGACTTTCTTTGCCCTTTATTGTACGGCTTTTTAGTTCCGGTGGCAAAACCTCAAAAAGCCCCAATAACTTGATTTAACCTTTTTCCGGGCTTTTTAAGGTAATTATATTTATTTTTCTTTATTTTTTTACTCATTAATTATTTTTTTGTAGCTTCTTTTTAGTTGCTCTCTGAAAACTCCCCTCGGAAGCTTTTCTTCTTTTTCCTTTATTTCCTTCAACCAGTGGCGGGAGAGGCGCGCCATAATTAAATCTCCCTCCTCCGGGTTTTTGGTTTCCGCAATTACACCGTCTCCATCTGCGGTGATAGGGCCCGGCCCATATATACCTGACCTGCCGGTAAATTTAAAACCAGCCAGCTCCCCCACCAGAGCACTTTTAACCCCAAAAACTGGTTCTTCCTGAACCCGAGACCATATTCCCCGCAAAGCCATGTGTTCACTGTATTCTGGATTGAGATCGGCAATGGGCACCAGCATCAGATCCGCATCCTGTTTTCCCCCCAGGCGGAAAACCTCAAAATAGGTGGCATCCATACATACCGGCATTGCCACCCGCCAGTCCCCGGGGAGAGGAATAACTTCTAACTGAGAACCCCTGTCCAGGCCCCACTGACTTTCCCGGGGAACCAGATTAATTTTATTCTGGGTAAGAACAGCTTCCCCCCGGGGATTATAAAGCCAGGCACTGTTAAAATAACGGTTATCCCTGGTTCGAATGGTGCTACCTCCACCGATGAAGATACCCGCTCTCCGAGCCAGGGCACTGAAAACCTGCTGATAAACATTGCCCAGGTAGGGAGCCATAAATTTTAACACTTCTCCTGGATCAATATCCTCACCTCTATTACCAATTCCCTGGGGCAGCAGTCCCAGAAGGGGTAGAGTAATGTACTCCGGATATAGGAACAGCTGTGCTCCCCGAGACTGGGCAGCTCGCAGGGGATGAAAGAGCCATTCCACGTATTCGCGGATATTACAGGTGGAAAGCAGCTCCATCTGGGCAGCAGCAACCACAAGTTCTTCTGATCGAGGAGGTTTGGGAGGCCGGGGGAATTTTGTCCTGCTCACGGCCCTCCTTATAACCCCGGGCCTGGTCTTCCACTGCAAACAGGCTTTGATCAGGGTCAACATGGGGGGCCTTCCTTTAAAAGCCGGAGATACTCCCGGACCAGTTCCGGGTTTAACTGATCCAGGACCGGAAATGATTTTCTGGCTTCTTTCATTTTTTCTTCCTCCAGGAGAGCAGTAATTGCTCCCCAGCCCCGGGCCAGGATCCCGGTACGGTCAGAAGTTGCTTCACAGGGACCAAAGATTGCCCCAGAACGCAATCCCCAGGCAGCTTCAATACCCCAGAATTGATTCTGTTGCACTTCCCGCCATAATCCGCTTAATTCCCACCGCCAGCCTCCCCGGGGAGTTTCTCCCAGAAGAGGGGCCAGGACCAGATCTACCCCCATTCCGGCCAGGCACCTTCCATATTCGGGGTAATACAGGTCTTTTCCCAGCACCAGGCCCAGCACCCTACCCTTCACCGACCAGGTTCGAATGACGGCGTCAGTTCCCTTCCCGATTTCTTTCTGTACGCCCAGGCAGTTACCCCGAACATCAAAAATCGCCGTTTCACGCCCCAGGCCACCAGGGGAACTAATTGAGCCAGGAACCATAATGATGCCATAATCCTGGGCCAGGCTGGCATGTTCTTCGTACCACCGGGAATAACCGGGCTCTCTTCCCATTTCTCCCTGGAAGAGATCGCCGTTATGGCCCGGCAGGACCACCAGCTCCCCTCCCTGTTCGGCAATTTCCCTTAAATCTTCAGACACAAGCTGCCGGTAATGGTCCAGGCCCTGGGGTCTTTTTTCCCAGGAAATACTTCCCACCCTAAAATTCTGCATTGTTCTCTTTCCTGAGGGCCCTGGCCAGGGCATAGCCCAAAAATCCAGCACAGGTGGCGAAAGCCAGACCGGTGCAGGCTTTGCCTGTGCCTGGATCAACAGTTTCACAGGCCAGCTGTCCATCCATAGGCGCATTTTTCAACCAGCTTAAATTTTGCTGGGTCTTATAACCGGCCAGGAGCTGACCAATCACTTCCAAAACCCAGGCTCCATCTGCATGGGCAGAAGCCAGTCCCGAATATTTCCCTTCCTCCAGGAAGTAAGGATTTTCCGAAGAATGAGCCCATCCCATGGTATTCCGGTACAGGGGATCCTCCCGGCTGATAAAACCCCAATAGGGTAGTAAAGCCAGGGGCCCCGGAGGATTTTCATAGAGCTCATAATTCCCCTGCCCATCAAAGGTTCCAGCCAGAACCTGTCGTCCATCTCCCAGTTCAACCACTGCCTGCTCCTTTACCTCAAAAGCTATCCCCTCCCTTAATCTCTTCAGCCAGGACAGAGGGAGTCCCAAAAGCTCCTTTTCAGCCAGTTGAATAAAAAATCCCAGAACCCGCCAGATCAAAACCTGATTATAGGTTACATAAGGATAAGAAGGTGGATCATCAGAGGGATCAAGGAAGGTAGCAAAAAGAAATTTATCCTGATGCTTCCAGGCATAAAGCCAGCGGAAAAAGTCCCGGGCCATCTGATTCAGGGGCATTTTTGCTACCATTTTCTTTCCTCCTGGCCAGTTCCAGAACCTTTCCAGGGCTATAAAATATGAGCAGAGCTGATCCACTTCAAAACCAGGGTACAGTTCACCCCCGGTAATATACTGGCTGTGAGTGCCCCCGGCACTCCAGTGGCGGCTGATAGCTGTCTGCAATAAATCCCGGGCCCGTTCTTTGTCCAGTTCCATTATACCGGGTAGACTCCAGAGCAGGGCATCACGAGGCCAATAGGCACCGCTAACATAATAACGGGGACTACGGGAAGTTAAAAGATGCAATTTCCCTTTTTCAATGGAACGTCCACTGGAAAAAAAGAAATTGAAAAAAAGATTGTAATTTACTTTGCGGGCCAGATCTGACGGCTGACAGTCAATGGCCCTCGCCTGAAGCCATTTTCGCGACTCAGCCAGCATCCCCGGCCAGCCTTTTCTCTGCAGGTGAATACAGGTGGTAGCAGCAGCATCAGGCTCTATACCGGCAGCAATATAAACAGGCCAGGTCACCTTTTCCCCGGCCTCCACCTGAAATTCTCGTTCCAGGCTGAACTCCAATTTTCCCTGCTTGACCCCTATTTTTTTCCCAGGCCCCAGATTTCTCTTTTTTTCCCCTTTACCCACCTGCACCTGATCCCGCTCTCTGCCACCTTTTAAAGCCAGGGCACCCCGGGGCAAACCACTGTAAAACTCGAGATTCATGGTCTGGGTCCAGTCATCGCGAAGAATTTGACGTTGTCCCTCAATATTCCGGGCCCGATATATGGAATGGGTACACCCTCTCCAACTACCTTCAAGTCCCAGGCTAATATTCTGGGCAAAAAGTCCTTCATTCTTATATGTAATAACAATCACTCCACCCCTTTCCTCAGGTGGAAAAAGGTAGGTAATATCCATCTTCCCCCCGGCGCAGATTATCTCCACCACCGGTATCCAGTAATCAAGTTGTTTCCAGGTCCATTTCTGGGGTTCCAGAACCTCATCCTCCAGGCGACAAAAAGGAACGAGAAAACTTTTACCTTTTTCGGGCTGAAATTCCAGGAGTCCCCGGGCCTCTTCACTGAGAAGGTTGAGATTTTCTATCCGTCCATTCTCGCTTAAACAGGGCAGGGCCAGGAATTCATTGCCGGTAACAATTATTTCGTCTTCGCCACTTTCCCTGGGAGCCCTGGTTTTTATCTTTTCCTCATCCATGGTTCCTCCCTCCTTTTGTCCCATATCTTCTATTTTTTTTTACTTTTTCCTTTTTACTACAATAAAGAAAAGGCCCCAATCGGACCTTTCTTTTCTTCCAAACTCGAATGTCCTCGGTTTGCTGGACACCAAGAAAGGTTGCTATAATAGAGCCAGTCGAAAGGATGTGTTATTAATGGCAACCCCATCTAAATTTACTTCCGAATACAAGAAAGAAATTGTTAGACTTGTTAATGAACTGGGG
>PWFS01000058.1 GCA_003554145.1 Halobacteroidaceae bacterium
GTTCGCTGCTGATAATCGCGGAAACTGTCGGTGGCTGCCTCTTTAAAGCCCACGGCTTTGGCGGCAATTATGTGCATCAGGGGGCCTCCCTGGATCCCCGGGAACAGGGCCTTATCCACTGCTTTGGCATGTTCTTCGGTACAGAGGATAAAACCGCCCCGGATCCCCCGCAGGGTCTTATGGGTCGTAGAGGTGACAAAATCAGCATGGGGAACCGGATTGGGGTGCAGACCGGCCGCTACCATACCCGCAAAATGAGCCATATCGACCATTAACATGGCCCCTACTGCATCGGCAATTTCCCGGAACCGCTTGAAGTTAACTATGCGGGGATAGGCGCTGCCTCCGGCAATTATCATGCGGGGCCGCAGATCACGGGCCATTTTTTCCACCAGATCATAGTCAATTACTTCCTTGTTCTTGACTACCCCGTAGTGGCCGACCTTGTAATAGCTTCCGGAAAGATTTACCGGACTGCCGTGGGTCAGATGACCACCGTGGGAAAGATCCATGGCCAGCATGGCTCCACCCACCGGGATCCGGGCAAAATAGACGGCCTGATTGGCCTGAGAACCGGAATGAGGTTGAACATTGGCATGCTCCGCCCCATAAAGTTCCTTAAGTCGTTCAATGGCCAGCAGCTCCACCTTATCAACCACTTCACAACCACCATAATAACGGCGTCCGGGGTAGCCTTCGGCATATTTATTGGTTAAACAGGAACCGGTCGCCTCCAGGATTGCCGGGGAAACAAAATTCTCCGAAGCAATCAACTCCAGGTTTCTTTTCTGCCTCTGTTTCTCTTCACCAATTAGTTCATATACTTTGGGGTCAAAACTGTGCAGGTTTTCCAATTTATTCCCTCCCAGAATTTATTCTATATTAAAAATTCCTTATCAGCGGGTAAAATCCTTTTAAACCCAGCAAAAAAGTCCCCTTACTGCCATTCCTCAATTTCCCGGGCCACGGCCAGTCTTTTAATCCGGGGCTGCAGCTCTTCTTTTTTCTGAAGTTTTTTATCTTTAAGCCGCAGACCCAGGAAAAAAAGTCCGGTCAGAGAAAGGGCCAGAAATCCCCCCACTATTTCATTCCACAGCCCATAACCCAGGACAAAACCCCCGATAAAGGTGAGCAGGGGTAAACCATAAAGCCCCAGGGCCAGAACGAACATATTTTTTTCACCAGTAGTAACCAGGACCCAGTCCCCCCGGGCTGCTCCCAGGGGGTCCAGAACTTCCATTTCTTCTTCCTGGGCTCCAGCACACTGTCCGCAGCGGCCGCACATGGCATGGCGGCGAAACTGCACCCGGGCTGTTCCCGGACTATCTCCCTTTTCCACGACAATACCCAGTCTTTCCACCTCTATACCTCCTTACCCTGCCGATACCCGGGTTCAATGGAAACCCGGCGAAGACGCAGGGAATTTAAAACCACATTAAGAGAACTGAGAGCCATGGCAGCAGCTCCAATAATGGGGTGAATTAACCCCAGGAAAGCAGCAGGAATGGCCACCCCATTGTAAAACCAGGCCCAGAAATAGTTCTGCCTGATTTTGCCAAAGGTAGCGCGGGCCAGTTTAATTGTTTTGATTACTCCATCCAGGTCCCCCCGGACCAGGGTAATATCGGCAGCCTCGATGGCAATATCTGTCCCGGTGCCAATTGCCAGGCCCACATTGGCCTGCTGCAGGGCGGGAGCATCGTTGATTCCGTCTCCTACCATTACTACCACTCCGTACTCCTGCTGCAGCTTTTTGATCTCTTCCACCTTGCCTTCGGGAAGGACTTCAGCCAGGACCCGCTTGATTCCCAGCTGCCGGGCAATGGCTTCAGCTGTTCTCTGATTATCTCCCGAGATCAGGGCTGTGGCCAGACCCATTTCTTCCAGTTCCGCAACGGTATTCACTGCTTCATCTTTCAAAGTATCGGCTACTGCAATTATGCCTGCCATCTGATCCCCCACTGCAACCAGGATTACGGTCTTGCCTTCCTGTTCCAGGCCCTCGATAATCTCTTCGTGGGAATCAGATTCAATTCCCTGTTCCGCCAGAAATCTCCTGCTGCCTGCCAGAACTCTCTGACCTTCAATCTCTCCCTCCACACCCCGACCGGTATGAGCCTGAAAATTGGCGGGAGAAACCAATTCCAACCCCTGCTCCCGGGCTCGCTCCACCACTGCCTGACCCAGGGGATGCTCCGAGACATTTTCCAGGCCTCCGGCCAGGGTTAATACCTGTTCCGGGGACCAGTCCGCAACTGCTTCCAGGTCGGTGACTACCGGCTGGCCCCGGGTCAGGGTCCCGGTCTTGTCCAAAGCGATCATTCCGGCTTCGCGAATATTTTGAATTGCTTCCCCCCGTTTAATCAATACCCCTTTTTCGGCTCCGATACCGCTGCCCACCATGATGGCGGTGGGAGTGGCCAGACCCAGGGCACAGGGGCAGGAAATAACAAACACAGCAATGGTAGCCAGTAGGGCCAGGGAAAAGAGGGGTAGATCAGTATTGCTCCAGGGGAAGTTAAAAAATTCCACCACCCCGATGTGGAACTCGGGGAAAAGCATCCAGGAAGCAAAAGCCCCTGCGGCCAGGATTAAAACTACCGGAACAAAATAACCGGTAACCCGGTCCGCAAATTCCTGGATGGGGACCCGGGAACTCTGGGCTTCTTCCACCATCTTTATGACCTGGGATAGAAATGTATCCCGGCCAATCCGGGTAGCCTGCACCTGCAGGACACCCTGTTTGTTGATGGTCCCCCCGATGACCTCCTCTCCCGCCGTTTTTTCCACGGGAATGGATTCCCCGGTGGCCATGGATTCATCTACGGTGCTGGATCCCTGTTCCACCTGCCCGTCGGTGGGGATTTTTTCCCCGGGTCGAACCACCATTATATCGCCAACATTTAATTCTTCTATGGGTACCTCCTGCTCTCCTTCTGCCGTTATAATCCGGGCAGTTCTTGCTCCCAATTCCAGTAATTTTTTTATGGCCTGGGAGGCCCGGCCCCGGGCTCTGGCCTCCAAAAAGCGCCCCACCAGGTGAAAGGTCATTATGCTGGCCGCCATCTCCACAAAAGAACCCAGGGGCAACCAGAAGGCCAGGATATTCAGTGAATAGGGAACAATCGACCCCAGTGAGACCAGGGTATCCATATTGGGAGCCCGGTTGCGCAGAGCCCTCAGGGAACTGCGGTGAGTTTCCCATCCCGCTACCACTACCGGAACAAAACCCAGGAGGAATATCAGGGGAAAGTAATAGGGAATGGGGATGATAAACATGTGCACCATCATCAAGACCATAATGGGAATGGCAAAGCCGGCCGCCAGCCACATGCGCCCGGCAGTCCTGGCCAGGTGCTTTTCCTCCGGATGGGCAGCAGTTTCCTGTTCTTCTTTTTCCGCCACAGAGAAGCCCGCAGCCTCAATTACTTCTTCAATCCGGCCCGGGCTGATCCGCCGGGGATCTAGTATCAGGCTGGCCGTGGCTGTAGCAAAATTCACCCGGGCCCCGGCAATACCCTCTTCCCCCTGCAGGGCTTTTTCCAGGGATTGGGCGCATGAACTACAGGTCATCCCCCCAATTTTCAGTTTTAATTCTTCCTGCTCACCCCTGATATCAGTTTCATAGCCTGCTTCTTCAATCAATTCCTGCAGACGCTCAATGGCAATCATTTCCGGATCATATTTTAAATAGGCCTGTCCAGTCGAAAAATTAACCGTAGCCTCCAGGACTCCCTGCTCCTGCTGGAGAACCCTGTTCAGGCCAGCAGCGCAGGCGGTGCAGGACATTCCAGAAACACCGATCGTTATTTCCCGGGTAGTAGCCAGAGCCATATCAATCAACTCCCTGAACCGAAAAACCCAGGCGGTTAACGGCTTCTCTTATACTTTCCTCCTGCAGGCTGTCCCCGGAACCAATCACTTCGGCCCGACCGGTTTCCAGGTCTACCCGCACTGTCTCCAATCCGGGAATTTGCTGCAGGGCTTTTTTCAGGCGGTCTGCACATCCCCCACAGCTCATACCCTCGATATGAAAAATTTTCTTTTCCATAATTATTACCTCCCGAATTTGCTTCTTAATACCCCAGGCGCTTTCCCCAAAATCCCTTTTCTTCACAGCATTCTCTTTAAAGCAGTTAAAAGTTCCTGGATCGCTTCCTCCTGTTGTTCTCCCCCCTGAGCCAGGGAGCTGGTTAAACAATGCCGGCTGTGATCCTCGAAAAGCTGGAGGGCTACCTGATTCAAAGCTCCTTTAACCGCACCAATCTGGATCAGGATATCAATACAGTAACGCTCTTCTTCAATCATCCTCAAAATACCCCGGGTCTGCCCGGTAATACGCTCCATCCGGTCCA
>PWFS01000119.1 GCA_003554145.1 Halobacteroidaceae bacterium
CTGTTCTGGTTGAGGGGAAAACTCCTGGTTCTAACCAGAACCCAGCCTGATTATGTTTATTATGTGGCCATGATGTTGATTGAACTGGGGGCAGATCTGGCTATGGTCCTCTCCCAGTCCGGTGAGGATATTAGTATCCGACTGGTTCAGAGTCCCCAACTGGAAGAGGAAATTGATCTTCTGGCTATAATGAAAAAGGGTATTGGAGATAGTAGGGTTGAAAATTTTTGGGGTGATGAAAATTTTGTCGGGTTCAAGGGCACCGGGGATGATTTTCGCATCGTGAGAGATGTTATCGAGCAACTTTGTCAGGGCTCAAGAAGGTAAAAAATGAGAGGTGCAGAAATATAAGGACAGAGAGGGTACCCGGTTTCTGGAAAGGATGTGCTGATCATGCCTATAAAGAGGGAGCGCTGGATTAATCGACCGGCTTTTGTTTTTGCTGCTATAGGTTCTGCAGCCGGGCTGGGAAATGCCTGGCGTTTTCCCTACATTGCCTATCAGAATGGCGGGGGAGCCTTTTTAATTCCCTTTTTCATCGCTCTTTTTACTGCTGGTATCCCCCTCTTGATCCTTGAATATGGACTGGGACAGAAAATGCAGGCCGGAGCCCCCGGGGCTCTCGGCCGAATTAAAAAGTCGTGGGAAGGTCTGGGCTGGTGGGCTGTCTTCATCGGTTTTGTAATTATGTCCTATTATGCGGTTATTATGGCCTGGACCTGGAATTATATTTATGCTTCTCTTTCAGTGGCCTGGGAGGGAAGGGTGCTGGAGTTTTTTTACCGAGATGTCTTGAACAGTACTGACGGCCCCCTGCAACTGGGACCCATCAGTGTTCCGGTGCTGATCGGCCTTCTTTTGACCTGGTTTTTAATCTGGTTGATTTTACGCCGGGGGGTTAAATTTTTAGGCAAGGTGGTTCTGATTACAGTTCCCCTGCCCATAATTCTTTTATTGATTCTGGGAGTTCGGGCTGTGACACTTCCCGGATCTATGGAAGGACTTACATATTATCTGCAACCAGATTTTCGGGCTCTCCTTGATTATAATGTGTGGGTTGCCGCGTATTCTCAGGTTTTTTTCACCCTGAGTGTGGGATTTGGGGTAATGATTGCCTATGCCTCTTATCTGCCCCGCAAAAGTGATATAAATAATAATGCAATAATTACGGCCCTGGCCGATGCTGGAATAAGCTTTCTGGCGGGCTTCGTGGTTTTTGGTACCCTGGGTTATATGGCCGGAGCACAGAACGTAGATGTTGGTCAGGTAGTGGAGGAGGGAATCGGATTGGCTTTTATTGCCTATCCGGAGGCCATATCCCTTTTGCCTTTTGGGGCAGCATTTTTTGGCTTTATTTTCTTCTTTACCCTTTTAACCCTGGGAATTGATTCTGCCTTTTCCCTGGCAGAATCAGTAATAACCGGCCTGGATGACAAATTTAAACTCAGCCGGCCAATCTGGGTTACCCTGGTCTGTACTTTTGGCTTTCTGGTGGGCCTGATTTTTTCCACCGGGGCGGGTCTGTGGTGGTTGGATATAGTTGATCATTTTGTCAATAATTTTGGGCTGGCCGCAGTGGGTTTGCTGGAATGCTTATTGATTGGCTGGGTTTATAGAGCGGAAAAAATGCGGAACTATGTTAATCCCGTTTCCGATGTGAAGTTGGGGAAATGGTGGGATATTATGATCAAATATGTGACCCCACTAATTCTCGGGATTTCTATAATTCTCACTTTGAGCGAGAGGTTAATGGTTCCGTACCGGGATTATCCTGCCATCAGCCTGCTGCTGGGGGGCTGGATGGTGGTACTGCTTCTTATTCCCGTTGCCCTGATTTTTGCGCGGAAAAAAGCTTCGCGCCCCGGTTTTCTCCAACCTCCCCAGTAAAGGAGGCAGGGCCTATGAGTTTGGATGCTCTGTTAATGTTGATTTTTGGTCTGCTGATAATTTTTGGAGGCCTGTTTTATTTTATCGGGATAGCCATTAAAACCACCGATAAATATGATCCTCATGATTGAACTCATTCTATCTGGTAGTTTCTAAGAGGTGGCTTTTATGCCTGCAATCAGGCTGAAACATGCATTTTTGATTCTTATTCTTATGGCAATTCTGGTCTTCCTGGGTTTTGGCCTGCTGGGACTCCCCCTGCATTTACCCATACTTTTTCAACTGATTATAACTGCTTTTCTGGCTGTGCTCTGGGGAAAAAGCTGGTTTGAAGTTGAAGAAATGATTTTAAAGGGGCTTCAGAAATCTGGTCCCATTGTTTTAATCCTTATGCTTATCGGGGCTTTAATCGGGGTCTGGATGTTCATGGGGACCATTCCTTCCATGGTTTATTATGGTCTTGATTTAATCAGCCCTCGTTTTTTTTATTTGATTTCTTTTCTCCTCTGCTCTTTAGTATCCCTGGCCATGGGTACCGGCTTCGGGACCATAAGTACCATGGGTCTGGCCCTTTTCAGTATAGGCAGCAGCCTGGGGCTACCTCCGCCGGCGGTAGCTGGAGCTATTGTTTCCGGATCATATTTTGGGGACCGGTTTTCACCGGTTTCATCCATTGCCATTTTTACAGCTCACACTGCGGGAATTTCCATTCGGGATCTTCTGGGGAGAATGGTGGGAACAACCATTCCTGCCCTTGGTTTCAGCATCCTTTTTTTCTTCTGGCTGGGCCGCGGCCTGGCAGGAGGAACTGCTTATCCGGGGCCTGCAGGAAAAGAGCTTTTGAATTTTGTCGCAGAAAATTTCCCAGTATCACCCCTGGCTCTCCTTCCGCCCCTATTTATAATTGGAGCAGCCTTTTTCCGACTTCCTACCCTGCCCAACCTGGCTGCCGGACTTTTTGTAAGCCTGGGAACCGGGATGGTTTTAAATCCGGGGGAGTTTATCGGGCTTTTAGGCAGCATGTATGATGGTTTGCTCCTGGAAACGGGACAGCCCCATCTCGATCAGTTATTTTCCCGGGGAGGAATAATTGATCTTCTTGATCTTCTGGCCCTGATTATGCTGGCCTCCTGCCTGGCCGGGGTTTTGGAGGGACTGGGGGTTTTTTCCCTCATCTTAAAGAGCATGATGCAGAAGGTGCGGGAACTGGCCGGGCTTGTATTTTATACCTCCCTGTCGGGCATCCTGGTTGCTATGGTGGGTTGTAATCAACTGCTGGCAGTTCTGCTGCCGGGCCGGACCTTTTATCCACTTTATCGGGACAGGAAAGAACTGGCTCTTCTGGGGAGAACTCTGGCCGATACCGGACTGGTTTTTTCCCCTCTGATTCCCTGGAATATTAATGCTTTACTGGTGGTTAGTGTTCTGGGGGTGGATGTGATTGCTTACTTTCCTTTTGCGGTTATGAACTGGTTGCTTCCTTTAATAACCATTATACTCCCATTTCTTCTGAAAAGAGGAACTGTTAACAAATAATTGTTATTGTTAGGGAGGAAAACCGGCGTTTTCATAGAATTAATAAATAGTCAAGGAAAGGAGGAGTAAAAAATGGGAAAATTAGGCAACCATATACAGAGTGCTGATTGGAAAAAAGAAAAGCATGTACCGGTAATTGAGATTAAAGGTAAGCCAGAAGAAGGAAAGACCTTTGAAGTGCAGTTAATGGTGGGGGAGGAAATTCCTCATCCCAATACTACCGAGCATCATATCCGCTGGATAAAGTTATTCTTCCAGCCGGAGAATGATAAGTTTACCTATCACCTGGGAACTTTTAATTTCGAAGCTCACGGGGAAGCAGTTAAGGGACCCAATGAGGGACCGGCTAAATCGGAACCTTCGGTTGTTACCCCTATAACCCTGGAAAAGCCTGGTAAGTTAATGGCATTGAGTTATTGTAACATTCATGGCCTCTGGGAAAATGAACTGGAAGTAGGGTTTTAACCCAAATCAAATTCCTTAAGGAGGTTGATTATTGATGGGTGAAATGGCAAGAAAGATGGCGGGACCGAAAGTGGACGAATTGATTGAAGATCTGAACAGGGCTTATGCTGATGAATGGCTGGCATTCTTTTATTACAAAACTGCCGCAGAAATAGCGGAAGGTTTGAATCGAGAGATTGTCGCCGAGAAGTTCAGCAAAATTGCCGATGAAGAACTGCATCATGCCGAGGAGCTGGCTGAAAGAATAGGTCAGTTGGGAGGGGAAGTAATCAAGGAATTTGATGATATCAAAGCCCGGGCCAACTGTAAGACGGTAAAACTACCTGAAGATCCCAAGGACTTAGAAGGGTTTTTAAGGGCCGGAATAGAAGCCGAGCAGTGTGCCATTAAAGTATATGTAGAGATTCTGGAAAAACTGAAAAGTGATATCAAAGATCCCATTACTTTCCATGTGATTCGGCATATC
>PWFS01000202.1 GCA_003554145.1 Halobacteroidaceae bacterium
AGCTGGGTTGGCATACGTATCTTCAGTCAAAGATGATTCCATTCGAGTCGTTCAATGCGATCAACCTTGCGACCGAAGTCTCGAAGCATATTGATGACGAATCGCTCAAGGCATCGAAGGAAATGGCCGAGAGATATGGTGAGCCCGATGGTCTTATCGGATACGGTGTTCGGAATCTGACTCGGTGCGCGATTGCGCCGACGACAAGTTCAAGCTTTATCCTCGGCCAGGTATCACCGTCGATCGAACCTCTTCGGTCGAACTACTTTACCAAGGATCTGGCAAAGGGTCAGTTCACCTTTCGAAACCCATATCTTGCCAGAGTACTCGAGTCATACGATCGTAACGACGATGAGACGTGGCTCGATATTCTTAAGAACGGTGGTTCTGTCCAGCATCTTGATTTCTTGGGAGAGACTGAAAAGGCCGTATTCAAGACCTTTGATGAGATCTCTCCGATGATGATTATTCAGCAGGCCGCTGCTCGTCAGATTCATATCGATCAGTCGCAGTCACTGAATCTGTTGATTCCACCGGAGGCACCCGCCAAGGACGTGAACGCTCTGATGATCGAGGCCTGGCGCCTTGGTGTCAAGACACTGTATTATCAGCGGTCATCGAATCCGTCACAGGAATTGGTCCGTGATATCATGAACTCTGAATGCGTATCGTGTGAGGCATAATACTATGAAGACTGTAATATGGACAAAGAATGATTGCTTCTACTGCCACATGGCAAAGCAGCTACTTGAAATGGAAGGAATGGAGTTTGAGGAGCGGAACATTGAGTCGAACGAATGGTCTCGGGCGGATATGCTCGAGGCCGTTCCCGACGCAGAAACCGTTCCACAGATCTTTCATGGTGAGAACTACGTCGGTGGGTTCACCGAACTTCAGGACTACCTAAGAGAGGTGAACTAATCATGTCGTTACGTGCAATGGATCCTCGCATTCAGGGGATACTCGAGCGCGAGTCGGGTCGTCAGGACTCGACCTTTGAGTTGATTGCTTCGGAAAACTTTGCCTCCGATGCGGTTATGGAACTGTGTGGTTCGGTGTTTACGAATAAATACGCCGAGGGGTATCCGGGTCGCCGATACTACAACGGCTGTGACCACATGGACGAGATCGAGAACTATGCGATCGATCTCGTCACGACTCTTTATAGTTCCGCATTTGCAAACGTCCAGCCACACAGCGGAGCAAACGCCAACACGGCCGTGTATCAGGCTTTCCTTAAACCGGGTGACACGATCCTCGGCATGGACCTTGCCTCGGGTGGTCACCTGTCGCACGGAGCATCGGGAAATCTCTCAGGTAAGGTCTACAACGCCGTATCGTATTCGGTGGACGAATTCGGGTTTATCGACTACGAGCAGGTCGCCGATCTCGCCGACAGATACCGTCCTAAAATGATCGTCGCAGGAGCGTCCGCGTACCCAAGGCAGATCGACTGGAACACATTTCGAGAGATTGCGGATTCGGTCGGAGCGTATCTTCTTGTCGACATGGCCCACTACTCGGGTCTCATCGCAGGAGGTACGTATAAGAGCCCCGTGGGTTACGCCGATGTGATTACGTCGACCACGCATAAGACCCTCAGAGGTCCTCGCGGTGGCATGATCCTATGGAACAACGAGGAGTATACAAAGAGGATCAACTCTGCGATCTTTCCGGGTACGCAGGGTGGCCCTCTTATGAATATCATCGCGGCAAAGGCCCAGTGTTACTCCGAGGCACTCGATCCGTCGTTTGCTCGATACACGGATGCGATCGTGAGACACTCAAGGGCAATGGTATCGGTGTTTGCCGATAACGATATCGATGTCCTGACGAATGGAACGGACTCACACATCATTCTTATCGATCTAAGGAAAAAGAATCACTCAGGTCGAGTCGTTGCGGATCGTCTGGAGGAAATAGGTATCACAGTGAATAAGAACGGTGTACCCAACGATCCGAGATCGTTCGTTGAGACATCGGGCATTCGCATCGGTACTGCCGCAGAGACCACGCGCCTCGGTCTTAGTGCCGAGGATGAGTTTGAAAAAATCGCTCAGGAAATCTCAGACGTAATTAACGAGTAGGAGAAGAGATATGAAAGATATGAGATCAGAGGTACTTCTGGCAGCAGAGGCTCACTTTGTTGGCCACATCGAAAAGCATCGTGCAAACGCAGAGATCCTTGCGACGAATGCAGCCGGTGTTGGTAACAACGGTGATATTCTCGAAGAGCTCGAAAAGGAGCTCGCCGAGGTTGCCGATTACCACGATAAGCTGGAAATGCTCTATACATATATGGATCTCGAAAAGGTTCAGGAAGAGAAGGGTCGGAGTCCGATTCTTAACAGAAGAACTTAACTAGGAGTCAATATGGAACAGTTGCTTGACCCCGTACTATTATCGAGAATACAGTTCGCATTCGTGGTATCATTCCATGCGATCTTTCCTGTATTCTCGATCGGTCTTGCATCCTTTATCGCACTACTCGAGGGTCTTCACTACAAGACGGGCAACGCCGTCTATGCAAGGCTCTCGGAGTTCTGGATCAAGGTATTCGCCATTGCGTTCGGCATGGGGATCGTATCCGGTATCGTGATGTCGTTTCAATTCGGCACGAACTGGTCGAACTTTTCCTTTGCCACCGCGAACTTCCTTGGACCGGTGCTATCCTATGAGGTAATGACCGCGTTCTTTCTCGAGGCGGCGTTTCTCGGTGTCCTTCTGTTCGGTCGAGACAAGGTACCGCAGGGGATACACCTGTTTGCCGCAATCATGGTCGCGGTCGGTACGTTCATCTCGTCGTTCTGGATTCTGGCAGCATCCTCATGGATGCACACGCCGGCTGGAGTCGAACTTATCGACGGCGTGTTCCATGTAACCGACTGGGGTGCGGCGATCTTTAATCCGTCGTTTCCGTATCGATTCGCTCACATGGGTGTCGCATCGTTTCTGACCGGAGCGTTTGTTGTTGCCGGGGTGTCGTCGTGGTTCCTTATCAAAGGGCGAGACGTAGAGGCTCACAAGAAGGCTCTGTCGATGTGCATGTGGCTGGTCCTGGTTCTTGCTCCGGCACAGGTCGTGGTCGGTGACTTCCATGGTCTCAATACTCTGGAGTACCAGCCCACAAAGGTCGCGGCAATGGAGGGTAACTGGGAGACGCAGTCGAACGTACCCCTGTTATTGTTTGCGATACCGGACCAGTCGGCTCAGACCAATCACTTTGAGATCGGGATACCGGATCTTGCATCGATCATTCTAAAGCATGATGCATCGGGTGTGGTCCCTGGTCTCAATGAGGTCGATCAGTCCGAACAACCTCCGGTATTCTGGGTGTTCTGGACGTTTCGTATCATGGTCGGAATCGGCGTTCTTATGGTCCTCGGTGCCATCGCCGGTCTGGTGTATCGAGCGAGAGGTAGACTGTACGAACCCGGTCTGTTTCATAAGTTCCTTATAGCCATGATTCCGGCTCCTTTTGTCGCCGTTCTTGCCGGATGGTTCGTGACGGAGATGGGACGATCACCGTGGCTCGTCCAAGGAATGATGGACTACTCGACCGGAATCACACCGTCACTGACACCAGGACTCGCTCTTACGAGTCTCATTGGATTCATTACGGTGTATGCGGTAGTGTATGCCTCGGGATTCGTATACATATTCAGAACAGTGAAGAAGGGTACAGATCATGAAGAGGACGATGTACGAGGATCGTTGCACGATCCACAATACGGATAACGACAGGACCGAAGAGGTCGAGGTTCTTGACTTTTCGCCAAGAAAGCGACTGGTCGTTTCCGTGCAGAGATCGATAAAGCTGACACTCGTGTACCAGGAACGGCACGGTGACTACGTGGGTTCGATGGCGGGTATGGAGTTCACCTCAAGGGGTCCAAAGGAATACACGGTAGGAGAGGATTACGCAAGATGAATAAATGTTTTGGATGTGGTGTATCGTTCACCGTTCAGTTCGAGGAAGAGGATGCGGATGTAAAATTCTGCCCTCATTGTGGACAGGAGGCTATCGACGATATTCAGCTCGTCGAGGACTACTCCATTGATTCCGAACTCTTCTACGATGAGGACGAGGATGGTCTAGGCTGATAAATAGTCACATGGGACAGTGGCTATACAACTCAGAGATATACGACCCTGGTATGGATGTGGCCGACAAAGCCTTTCCGTATCAGGGTTTCGTGTATATAATCGAGAATCTTGCGAACGGTCGATCCTACATTGGTAAGAAGGGATTCACCTTCGGCAAGACTCGTCAGGTCAAAAAGAAAAAGAAACGGTATCGAGCAG
>PWFS01000189.1 GCA_003554145.1 Halobacteroidaceae bacterium
GGCCTGGACCTGGAAATCCTGGCCCATCTCCTGGCCCGCCCCGGTTATGATAGTTTTGAGGAGGTTCTCCAGGACAGTTTGCTGCGCCTGGAGGGGGCCTTTGCCCTGATTATAATGCGGGGAGATACCATTTACGGGATCCGGGATCCCCGGGGATTTCGCCCCCTGATCCTGGGGCAGGTAGATGGGGATTATCTTCTGGCCTCCGAGAGTTGTGCCTTCCACAGCCTGGGAGGAAGGGCCCTGCGGGAGGTGGAGCCGGGAGAGGTAGTCCGGCTGCAGCCCGGGCGGGTGGATAGCTTTCGTTTTGCCCCCCCTGGTCCCCGCCAGTTCTGCATTTTCGAATACATTTATTTTGCCCGGCCGGACAGTTCTTTTAACCTGGGCAGTGTGCACCTGATCCGCCAGAAAATGGGCCGGCAGCTGGCCCGTGAATTTGCCCCGGCCGGGGATCTGATAATCCCGGTCCCGGATTCAGGTAATTCTGCCGCCCAGGGCTATGCTGCTGAGCGGGGACTGCCCCTGGAGCCGGGTTTGATTAAAAACAAATATACCGGCCGTTCCTTTATTATGCCCCGCCAGGAACTGCGGGAAACCCAGGTCAAATTAAAATTGAGCCCCATCCGGGAATTAATTGACGGTCAGCGGATAATCCTGATCGATGATTCCCTGGTACGGGGAACAACCAGCCGCTATATTGTGAAGATGATCCGGGAGGCAGGGGCCCGGGAGGTTCACCTGGGTATTTCTTCGCCTCCGGTCAGCCATTCCTGCTACTATGGCCTGGATACCACCCGACGCCAGGAGTTGATTGCCGCCCGGAAAAATACCGGGGAAATCGGGGAACATGTTGGAGTTGATTCCCTGGGTTATCTATCCCTGGAGGGGCTGCAGGAAATGTTTGCCGGCACCGGGGGCTATTGTGATGCCTGTTTCAGCGGTAGATACCCCCTGGAGCCCCCCGCGGGGGCCGGGGGAGAGGAGGAGGCCCAATAATGAGCGAAAAAGGCTGGACTTACCGGAAAGCTGGAGTGGATGTTGAAGCCGGAGATCGGGCCGCCCGGGCCATAAAAAAAATGGCTGCCACCACCTTTGCCGGCCATGATATTCAGACTCCAGGTGCAGGGTACAGCGGAGTTTACCGCCAGGAGAATGGACAGCTGCTTCTGGCTACCTGCGATGGGGTGGGCAGCAAATTAATCCTGGCCCGGAAAATGAATAATCACCGGACTATCGGCATTGACCTGGTGGCCATGAGCATCAATGATTTACTGGCCCAGGGGGGGCAGCCTCTTTTTTTCCTGGATTACCTGGCCCTGGGCCGGCTGTCGGAACAGCTGGTGGAGGAAGTGCTGGCCGGGATTGTAGAGGGCTGCCGGACTGCTGGCTGTGCTCTTTTAGGGGGGGAGACCGCAGAAATGCCCGATTTCTATGAGCCCGGAGAATATGACCTGGCCGGTTTTGCTGTGGGCACGGCCCGAGAGGAGGAACTCTTGCCCCGACCGGATATTGCCCCGGGGGATCTGCTCCTGGGTCTTCCCTCCAGCGGCGTGCACAGCAATGGTTTTACCCTGCTGCGCAAAGTTCTCCTCCAGGGAGCAGGAATGTCTCTCGATGACATCCCTCCCGGCTGGGAAATAACGTTGGGGCAGGAACTTTTGCGCCCGACCACCATTTACTCTGCTCCCCTGCAGGCCCTGCAGGCAGAATTCAGGGTTAAAGGCCTGGCCCATATTACCGGAGGCGGGCTCCGGGGCAATATTCCCCGAATTGTACCCCCGGGCCTGATCGGTGACATATGGTCCGATCAACTGCCCTCCCGGCCGATCTTCGAACTGATAAAAGAAAAGGGTGCGATCAGCACCCTCGAAATGGAGAAGACCTTTAACCTGGGAATGGGGATGGTGGCTGTCCTGGAACCCGCTGCAGCGGAGGAGGCCCGGGATATGCTCAATGAGCGCTTCTACAGCTCGGGTTATCAGGCAGTATTGATAGGAGCAATAAAGGATGAGGGCTAGGGGGAGAGAGGTCAGAAAAATTGGAATAATGGTATCGGGGCGGGGCACCAACATGGAGGCCCTGATCCAGGCAACCCGGGCCCCGGACTATCCAGCCCGGGTGGCCCTGATTATTGCCAGCCGGGAGCAGGCTCCCGCCCTATCCAGGGCCCGCCAGGCCGGAATTGAAGCCCTCTATATTCCCGGGCGGGGGTCCGCCTGGGAGCAGGAGGCCCTGGACCTGATTGAGGACCGGGATCTGGAGCTAATCTGCCTGGCCGGGTTTATGCGGATATTGAGCCCCAAATTTATCCAGGAGGCGCCGCCAATAATGAATATTCACCCTTCTCTTTTGCCGGCCTTCCCCGGCCTCAATGCCCAGCAGCAGGCCCTGGAGTACGGGGTCAAGATCAGCGGCTGTACAGTTCATTTTGTGGAGGAGGGGGTTGATTCCGGCCCCATAATCCTGCAGGCCGGGGTCCCGGTTAAAGAAGGAGACGGTGTGGAGGAACTCAGCCGGAGAATTTTGCAGGCCGAGCATCAAATATATCCCCGGGCGGTGGCATTGTGGGCCCGGGATGCCCTGGAAATTGAAGGACGCAGGGTGCACATAAGGGAGGAGAAATGATTATGCCGCAGAGAGCCCTGATCAGCGTTTATGATAAAGAGGGGCTGGAGCTTCTGGGTCCCGGCCTGGCAGAGCTGGGTTATGAAATAATAAGCACGGGGGGCAGCAGGCAGTACCTGGAACAAAACGGCGTTCCCTGCCGGGAGGTGGCGGAGATAACCGGTCAGGCCGAACTGTTTTCCGGTCGGGTCAAAACCCTGCACCCGGCAGTGCAGGCGGCAATCCTGGCCCGCCGGGATCAGCCCGGAGACCTGGAGCAGCTGCAGCAGGCCGGCTGGAAGCCCATTGACCTGGTCGTGGTTAACCTCTACCCTTTTGCCCGGACCCGCCGGGAGGAGAAAGAACACGGGGAAATACTGGAAAATATTGATATTGGCGGTCCAACCCTGATCCGGGCTGCGGCCAAAAATTACCGGGACGTTCTGATAATTGTGGACCCCGCCGATTATTCCTGGATTCTGGAAAAATTACGGGCAGGCCGGGTAGAAAGAACTCAGCGCCGCCAGCTGGCGGCCCGGGCTTTTGCCCATACTGCTGCCTACGAGCAGGAAATTGCCGGCTATTTTGCCGGGGAAGATTTTGAGACTTTTCCTGCGGCCCCGGAAAAAGTGCGGGAACTGCGTTACGGGGAAAATCCCCAGCAGAAAGCTGCCCTCTACCGCCGGCCGGAAACATCGGGAACCGTGGTGGGGAGCCGGCAGCTGGGCGGTAAGCCCCTCTCCTACAACAATTTGCTGGATGCCGAAGCCGCCTGGCAGGCGGTCCGAGAATTTTCTGACCCGGCCTGGGTCCTGGTCAAGCACGGCAATCCCTGTGGCCTGGGAGCTGCTCAGCTGAGTGGAGATGCCCTGGAAAAAGCCTGTCGGACCGATCCCCTTTCTGCTTTTGGAGCCGTCGTGGCCAGCAACCGGCAGGTGGGTGAGGAGGAGGCCCTCTACCTGGCCCGGGAACCCTTTATCGAAGTGCTGCTGGCTCCCCGGATTAAGGAGGAGGGCAGCCAGGTGCTGCAGGCCAGGTGGAAAAATATCCGCCTCCTGGAAACCGGGGGATTGCCCCCGGACAGCAGTAGCAACGAACCGGAAATCCGCTCCCTGCAGGGAGGTTTTCTGGTGCAGGACACTGATATTCCCGCCGGGGAAAACCTGGAACTGCAGGTGGTCTCAGCCCGAGAGCCCTCACCCGGAGAAAGGGAGGAACTGATCTTTGCCTGGCAGGGAGTCAAACATGTTCGTTCCAACGCTATCCTGCTGGCCCGGGACCGGGGAGCAGTGGGAATTGGGGCCGGGCAGATGAGCCGGGTGGATGCCGCCCGGATGGCAATCTGGAAAGCCGGGGAACGGGCTGCGGGATCTTTTCTGGCCTCGGATGCCTTTATTCCCTTCGCCGATACCCTGGAATTGGCCCGGGAAGCTGGAGTTCAGGGGATAATTCAGCCCGGGGGAGCAAAAAGGGATCAGGAGGTAATTGAGGCGGCCAATCGCCTGAACCTGATAATGGTATTTACCGGGCGCCGTCATTTTCGCCA
>PWFS01000009.1 GCA_003554145.1 Halobacteroidaceae bacterium
AAGAAAAAGAAGAACTCGAAGAAACAGCCCTGGAAGAAAAAACTGAAGAATCTGCTCCGGAAACAGCTGCTGTACAGGAAACAGAGCCGGAGGCAACTCCAGAAAAGGCTGTTGAAGAAGAAGCAACTCCTGAAGAGGAAGAGGGGGATGTTGCTGCCGAAGAAGAAGAAATTCAAAGCCAGCAGGAAGGAGACCCTTCTCCTTCTGAAGATATAGCCACTGAGGAGGAGCCTGAGGAAGAAGCGCCCCATCCAATGGAAGAGGAAGAGGCCATGCAGTATGGTCAGGATATTCAGGCCTTTTCCCGGGGGCAGATAATTGACGGGAAAGTTATCGAAGTAACTGATGAAGGACTTTTTGTCGACATAGGTTCCAAAACCGAAGGATTTGTTCCTCGAAGAGAAGTAGCTCAGGATCCCGTGGAAAATATTGCTGATCACGTGCAGCCTGGCCAGGATATTAAGGTTTTTTTCCTGGGAACTGATGATGATGGGGCAGCCCGCCTATCCAAAAAACGTGCAGATATTGAAGAAGCCTGGAACAGGGTTACCCAGGCCCAGAAGGATCAGTCAGTAATAACCGGCAAAGCTACCAAAGTAGTTAAAGGCGGTCTGGTTGTTGATGTAGGTCTCCGGGGTTTCATTCCTGCTTCCCATATCGCTATTGAGTATGTGGAGGACCTGGAGCAGTTTGTAGGCCAGGAACTGGAGATGAAAGTTCTGGAGGTTGAAAAGAAGAACAATAATGTGGTTCTTTCACGGCGCAAGGTTCTGGAACAGGATCAGGAAAAGAAAAAGGGTGAAACCCTGGACAGTATTGGCCAGGGCGATGTTGTAGACGGCCGTGTAACCAAGATTGTTGACTTTGGAGCTTTTATTGATATTGGCGGCATTGAAGGATTATTGCACATTTCGGAAATGTCCTGGGGAAGAATTGAGCATCCCTCCCGGGTTTTAAAAGAGGGGCAGGAAACCGAAGTTAAAGTTCTCAGCGTGGACAAAGAAGCCGAAAGAATTTCCCTTGGCCTGAAGCAAATTTTACCGGATCCCTGGGATGAGTTTGTTGATAAATACAGCGTTGGGGATCACGTGGAAGGAACTATTACTAAAACCGTTAGCTTTGGAGCCTTTATGGAAATTGAAAATGGGATAGAAGGACTCATTCATATCTCCCAGTTGGCCCAGCGCCATGTGGAAACTCCTGATGAAGTGGTGAAAAAAGGAGATAAAGTAACTGCCAAGATAATTAATATTAATGAAAACGAGCGAAAAGTAGGGCTCAGTCTCAAGGAAATGGAAGAGGAAAAACAGAAAAAAGAAGCCAAAGAAATTACCGATCAGGCCAAAGAAGAAGGCAATATAACCATAGGAGATATGGTCGGGGATTTATTTGAAAAGGATGAGGATGAAGAAGAAGAAAAATAGAGCCTGTAAAAGGGTTTTAACCACAAAAAACACCCGGGTTTAATCCGGGTGTTTTTTATGGAAGGGACGGAAGTCTTCCTGTAGTAAGAAAAAGCAGCAGGATTTCCGGGCAGCCTTCCTTGACGGAAAGGTTTTTTTAATTCATAATTTATTTTAAGGGAGTAAGTCAAGGGAGGAAACTACTGTGCCCAAAATTAAAGAGGTTTTTGCCGGGGGAACAGGGGCCAGTTATGGCCTCAAACCCGGCGATGAAATTCTAGAGATAAATGAAAAGCCTGTTCGCGATTACATCGATTTCCTTTACAGAACTGCGGAGGAAGAAATTTCCCTGCAGGTAAAAAAAGTGAATTCGGGGAAAAAAGAAAATATCAGGATAAAAAATCAAGAAGATAACCTGGGGATTACCCTGGAAGGGATCTGTTTTGATCATTTTCAGACCTGTTGCAACAAATGTATTTTTTGTTTTATCGATCAGGGAGGACCGGTCAGCCGGAAAACCTTGAAAATTAAAGATGATGATTATCGCTTTTCCTTCCTGCAGGGGAGTTTTATTACCCTGACCAACCTAAAACCCACTGATTGGAAGCGAATTAAGGACTTAAAAATCAGCCCATTATATATTTCTGTTCACTCCACCTCGCCCGAAATTAGAGCCAGGCTGATGGGTAATGAGCAGGCAGGGAATATTAAGTCCCAGCTGGAAGATTTAACCTCTGCCGGGATTGCCCTGCACACGCAAATAGTGATTTGCCCCGGGTATAATGATGGTCCGGAACTGGAAAAAACTTTAAAAGATCTTTATTCACTGGGAGCCAATATTCTCTCCATTGGCATAGTTCCAGTGGGACTTACCAGGTATCGGCAGGGGCTGGAAAAACTGGAACCGGTTAAACCAGGGGAGGCCCGGAAAATTCTGGAGACAATTGACCGCTGGCAGCCTCGCTTTAAGGAGGCGACAGGTAGTCGCGTGGTTTTTGGAGCAGATGAGCTCCTGGCCCTGGCCGGAAGGGAGATTCCTTCCCCTGATTATTATGAAGATTTTCCTCAACTGGAAAATGGAATTGGAATGGCCTGCCTTTTCCGGGAGGAGAGTGAAAAAACCCTCAGGAACATTCCCAACTTAAAAGAAGCCCGGGTAGGGCTTATAACCGGGAAACTGGGGGCCTGGGCCTGGCGGCCGATCCTGGAAAAATTGCAGCAACGGGGCCTGAGCATTATTCCCCTGGTAGTAAATGAGCATTATTTTGGTGATCATATTAGTGTTTCCGGATTGATTACGGGGAAGGATGTTTTGCTATGGGAAAAAGAAAACCTGCCCTCCTGGGTCTTCCTGCCCCGCTCCATGTTCAATGATGATCTGGAAACCCTTGATGGCTATAAGTTTTCAGAGCTTGATAGTATTTTTGAATCCGCCCAGTTAAAACTGGCTGGGGACCTGGAGGAAATCTTGAAAAAAATTAATTTAAGTAGAGGGGAATTGCAATGAAACCTGTAGTGGCAATAGTTGGGAGACCTAATGTAGGGAAATCAACTCTTTTTAACCGTCTGATCGGAGAAAGAACAGCCATTGTTGATAATGAACCGGGCTTAACCCGGGACAGAATTTATGGAGAAGTTTTATGGAATGGAAAAAACTTTTCGATAATCGATACCGGAGGCCTCAGCCACAGTCCCCTCACCGAAATTGAACATGGGATTTATGAACAGGTTATGCTTGCTATTGCTGAAGCGGATTTTATTGTTTTCCTGGTTGACGGAAGGGCAGGAATTTTGCCCGAGGATTATGAAATTGCTTCTTTGTTGAGAAAAAAGCAAAAGAAAAACCTGCTGGTGGTTAATAAGATTGACGACTATGTGAAACAAAAAAAAGATTTATGGGAATTTTATAACCTTGGTCTGGGGGATCCACAGGCTATTTCTGCCGAGCACGGGCAGGGGACCGGCGATATCCTGGATCTAATTGTTGAGGAAATCCCAGATAAGGAGGAAATAGAAGAGGAAGACGATTCCCTGAAAATGGCAATTATTGGACGACCTAATGTTGGGAAATCATCCCTGGTTAATTGTATCCTGGGAGAAAAAAGGGTGCTGGTTGATTCGACTCCTGGCACAACCAGGGATGCAGTAGACAGCATTTTTTCCTGGGAAGACAGGAAGTTTACCATTATTGATACAGCTGGTTTGCGCCGGCGGGGAAAAGTTGACAGGGGAGTGGAAAAGTATAGTGTTCTTCGTTCTTATCAGGCTGTTTCTCGGTCCCAGGTAGCAATTGTGGTTCTTGATGCTGGTACTGGATTAATTGAACAGGATAAAAAAGTGATCAGCGTTGCTCTGGAACAGGGTAAAGCAATTGTTCTGGCCCTTAATAAATGGGATTTACAGCAGGGGGATAAAGATAAGATTGGAAGGAAGATTCTGGAGGATATGCCCTTTATCTCCTATGCCCCCCTGGTCTATACTTCTGCTGTTACCGGACAGGGAATTCATTCCCTCCTGGAAACTGCAGAACTGGTAGAAGAGGAGGGGAAAAAGAGAATTAAAACCGGGGTTTTGAATGAAATACTGCAGGATGCAATGGCCATTACTCCGCCACCCAGTAAAAAAGGCCGGGTTCCCAAAATATATTTTGGAACACAGGTAGCAGTAGGTCCACCAACTTTTGTTTTGTTTTCCAATGAACCTCGCCTCATTCATTTTTCCTACCTGCGGTATCTGGAAAATCAAATCAGGCAGGCTTTTGGTTTTACGGGGAGTCCCATCTGGATAAAAGTCAGAAAAAGAGGTGAGGGGCGGTAATGAAGACAATTGCTGTTTTAGGAGGAGGAAGCTGGGGCTCTGCTCTGGCTCTGCACCTGGCCCGTCAGGGGAATAATATAAGGATTTATGAACCGGTGGCCGAACAGGTTGAGGAGATTAACCAAGAGCGAACCAATTCCCGCTATTTGAAGGGACAGAAATTCCCTGCGGGTATTGAAGCTTCAACCAAACTGGAATGGGTGACGAATAAAGCTGAAGCCATTTTGCTGGTAGTTCCCTCCCACGTGTTGGGGGAGGTAATGGATCAACTCAGTCCTCTGTTGCAAGAGGATCAGTATCTTCTTAACTGTAGTAAAGGGCTTGATGAAAAAACCCTGGAACCATTGTCCCGACTGATCAGGAGCAGGGTTTCTGCTGCCAACCAGGACCTGATAGCAGTTTTATCCGGGCCTACCCATGCGGAAGAGGTCAGCAGGGGCCTGCCTTCAGCTGCAGTTGTTGCCAGTAATAATGAACATGTGGCTCGTTATTTTCAGAATTTAATTATTGACAGTAATTTTCGAATTTATTCCAGTCCCGATGTGGTGGGGGTAGAACTGGGAGGGGCGGTCAAAAATATAATTGCCATTGCTGCGGGTATTTGCGATGGAATGGGCTTTGGGGATAACACCAGAGCTGCTTTAATTACCCGGGGCCTCAGTGAGATAAGTCGATTGGGCCTGGCGGAGGGAGCTCAACCCCATACTTTTTCCGGACTGGCTGGCCTGGGTGATTTAATTGTAACCTGTGCCAGCAAGCATTCCCGTAACTGGAACTTCGGATTTCTCGTTGGAAAAGGAAAAACAACCGAGCAGGCATTAAAAGAGATAGATCAGACCGTGGAGGGGCTCCGGACAACAAAAAGCGTTTATCAGCTTTCCCAAAAGATTGGCGTGGAAATGCCCATTACCAAAAAGGTCTATCAGGTCTTATTTGAAGACCTTTCTCCCCGGGAAGGGGTTTATCAGTTAATGGGCCGATTGCCCAAAGTGGAGATGGAAAACAGGAGGGATGGAACGGAGTACTGGTAATAAATGGAATTGAATTCTGGTTTTGGGGTTCAGATTTTTAAAAAACTGAATTGAAAATTGTTTAATCTAATTTCAGATAGTAGGGGTTATCAGCAGATAGAAAGAAAAAAAATGTTTTTTTTTAAAAAAAATCGGGAAATTTTGGTATGGAGCGCCAATTATAATATAAGGAAGCCTTGATTTTTTTCAATGAGGTATAAAAACTTAAAAAGCCTCTTCAATAAAGGGTTTTCGGCTTTTCGAATAAACCTTGATTCCTGAAAATTTGGTTTTATTTTTTTAAAAAAGCGGTTTTTTATGCCTGTTTTTTTTGAAAAAAACCCGGGATTGTTGAAATTATGGGATTTTTTCGCCTTTCCTTGCAGGAGTTTCCCGCCCTGTCACGAATTTTAAAGTTGGAATGGATAATTTAAGGAGGTGTAATTGCTTGACCAAAACAGATTTGATTGAAAAGGTTGCTGAGAAAGCTGGGATGACCAAAAAAGACGCAGGCGAAGTAGTAAACATTGTATTCGATTCTATCACTGATTTCCTGGCTGGGGAAGCCAAAAAGGCTGAGAACAAGAGAAAGAAAGTTCAAATTATCGGGTTCGGAAGCTTTGATGTAAGAGACCGGAAGCCGAGGAAAGGCCTTAACCCCCGCACTAAAGCCGAAATTAGCATTCCTGCAAAAAAGGTTCCCAATTTCAAACCTGGAAAAGCACTAAAAGAGTCAGTAGATATTTAATCGCTTTATTCCTTATTACTTATCCGGTTGTTTTTGGGGGGGGAATCCTCCTGATCAGTAGGACTGTTTTCACTGAGGAGGCCTCTTGGGAAAGAGAGGCCTCTTTTCTTTTCCAGCAGGATTTTCAATCCAGCATATGGAATAGCTAAAATAGTCTTGAAGAAAGGAGAAAGGGGTCAATAACCCATCACGTATGCCCTTAAGGACATTCCAGTTGGGTTTTCTGGCAAAAAAAGAAGATGAAAAAATCCAGTTTTCTCATTTTGATTTTTGTTTTTTTCTGTATTATGCTTTCCTCATCTTTTTCGGCCCGGGCATTTTCTTTTTATCACGGCCGGGCTTTTGCCCTGGGGGGAGCTTACACCGGCCTGGTTGATGATTATTCTGCAATTTTATATAATCCAGCGGCACTGGGGCTTTATGATCAAACCGGGCTGGAAATTGGATCCGCACTGGGAGGCAGGAGTAATAACCTTGTAGGAATTGTTTCCAACATCAGGAGGGTTATAGACTCCCCTCAGAAAATCATACATAAAGACTGGGGTCCGGCTACCCTGGAATACGGACATTTAACCGGTTTACGTTTCGGTCCTCTGGGGGCCGGTATATCTTTTCAGGGTAAAGGAAGCCTGGTGGATAACGAATTGCAGATCAATAATTTTTTGTCCTATAATCTGGCTTTTGCCTATCAAATTTTGGAGCCTTTTGCGGATATTGGAGCCCTGGCGGTAGGGATTAACGCCCGTTATGTTGAAGGGGTCAACCATAGTTACTGGCTGGAGGAGGAAACTGGTGATTACGGAGAGAAAATCACCACCCTGGGCAGTGGACTTGGCGCCGATCTGGGGATTATGATCAAATTAACCGATATGATAAATATTGGAGCCCGGATTGAAAATGCAATTAAGCCTTTTTCTTCCGCCAGTAACGAATACAATAGAGGATTAGAAAGGATCTTTACAGTAGGAGCAGGGATCAATTTGCCCCTGGTTGGTTTAACTGCTACCACCGATATCAGCACCATCCCCCACAGTAGTGGAACTGCTTTTCGAGGTGGGGTAGAGCAAAGGTTGTTATTTGGGCTGCTGGCTCTGCGAGCAGGCCTGGCCCAGGAGGGCCCGGGTCAGCGCTTTTACTCTGGAGGGTTAGGGTTAAAAGTGGGGCCCCTGCAGGCGGATCTGGCCCTGGGATTTGAAGAAGGGGCCTGGAGAGAACCCAGCGCTGTTCTGGGGGTCAGCGCCAGTTTTTAAGACAAATTTAAGGAGGGAATTGACTTAATGAAAGCCAACATGGAATTACTGCAGAAAATTACCACCGTTCCCGGGGTTCCGGGTTATGAGGATCAGGTCCGGGGGTTAATCAGCCGGGAAATGGAAGGCTGGGCTGAAATATCTACCGATAAATTGGGAAGTATTATCTGTAAAAAAGAAGGGCAAAAAAAAGCCCCCCGTATTATGATCAGCGGGCACATGGATGAAGTTGGTTTTATGGTAAAGAATATTAATGAAAAAGGATTTCTTTCATTTTCACCCCTGGGGGGCTGGTGGAATCAGGTTCTTCTGGCTCAACAGGTGCAGGTTTTTTCCCATAAAGGACCGGTAGTTGGGATAATCGGATCTAAACCACCTCATGTTCTGGAAGATGAAGAAAAAAAGAAACCTGTTGAAATCAAGGACATGTTTATTGATGTGGGAACCACCAGTAAAGAGGAAACCCTGGAACTGGGAATAAAACCCGGGGATCCTATTGTCCCCTACAGCGAATTTAAGGTTATGGGAAACGGGGATTCCCTGATGGCCAAAGCCTGGGATGACAGGGTTGGCTGTGCTCTTTTTATGCAACTAATTAAGGAGTTGAAAGATAGAGAGCATCCCAATACTGTTCTGGGAGTAGGTTCAGTACAGGAGGAAGTGGGCCTGCGCGGGGCACAGACCAGCGCTCAGCTTCTTCAGCCCGATCTGGGCTTTGCCCTGGAAGTTGGAATTGCCGGGGATGTTCCCGGGGTAAAAGAATATCAGGCCCAGGAAAAATTAGGCCAGGGACCGGTTGTTTTTTTACTGGACCGTTCTATGATACCCAATACCCGTCTGCGGGATTTTGTAATGGAAACTTCTGGGGAACTGGGAATTCCATATCAGGTGGATATTATGGAGAGGGGCGGAACTGATGCAGGAAAAATTCACCTGGTAGGTCAGGGAATACCTTCTCTGGTTTTAGCAGTTCCATCCCGGCATATTCACAGCCACTATAGTATTATCAGCAAAAAGGACTATGAGTTGACTCTGCAATTGCTGGTGGAAGTTGTTTGCCGCCTGGATGAAAAACAGGTAGCCAGTTTTACCTCCTATTGAATTGATTATTTGGGAGGGAGGAGTTTGGAATGAATGCTGCTAATTTTTTAACCGGCCTGCGCCTGGCCCTGATCCCGGTCCTGGTTTATATTTTGATGGCTGAAGTGGGAAATTACCGCCTTATTGCCGGTATTCTCCTGGTCTTTTCAGCCCTGACCGACCTTTTTGATGGGATTGTGGCCCGCAAATATAATATGGTTACTGATCTGGGTCGGATTCTTGATCCCATTGCAGATAAATTAACCCTGATTGCAATTTTCTTTGTCCTGCTTTTTAAGGAAATAATTCCCCTGGGGGCAGGAGTGGTTATTATTATCCGGGAGGGGGGGCTTTTTCTGGCCTCTTCCATTCTTTTTCTTACCGGAAAAGATATGATTCACCCCACCAGCTTTGGAAAATTTACTGCACTGTTCCTGTATGTGGTGGCAGTCATAAATATTTTTGATTTACCTGCCCTGGGTACCCCGCTGATCTGGATAGCTGCAGTGCTGGCAGTTGCTTCAGCCCTTGATTATTTTCGTATCGCCTGGCTGAAACTGCGAAAAGCCCGATAAAAAAATCGGGCTTTTTTTATTTCCCTTGAAGGAAAAAAATGGAATTAATAGAATATATTAGTAGAGGCTTCAAAAGTTGGGTCTTCAGGGCAGACTGGGAAAGGGATCAGGAGGGGGTCTTTTTCCCGGCCAGGCTAAAATTACTGGGGACCCTTCTTTTTTCCCCGAAAAAAAAAGGACCCCTTTTGCAAGGGGCTTAGAAAGGAGGATTGATAAGGAGGAATTAATTCTTTTAAATTCCAACAAAACAAAAGCCTGTTTCTCACCTCTGAGAAAAAGGCAAATTCTTAATTTCTCCAGCAGCCCGACAGTCCTGGGATTTATCCTGGACTCGAGGCTTTGCGTCCCTGCTTTTCAACAGGTTTGCCCTTTCTAGAGGTTGTTTTTCAAGTCTAATTATAGCATAAGGGTCAGCCCGGGTCAATAAAAAGCTGATTTGATTTTCTTTCAACTGAACCCGGGTAAGCCCGAGATCTTTTGAAGTGGGGACTTGAAAGTGTTTGGCGGGCCCGGTTGATTGGCCACAATCAAAAAATGAACTTATAATCTATAACAGCAAGAAATATCAGATTGCAGAAGTTCAAAACAAAGATAACTGGGGCAGGGAAAAGGATAAAAAAGGGCAGAGATAGATTTAGTTGAACCATACAGGTCTGGCAGGTCTGGGGAGTGATAAGAAGCGGTAATCATCCACCTGTAGAGAATGGAGAAATTATGGTTATAATCGCTAAAGAATGATTTTATGCGGCAGGTAAGTTAGAGGTTATTATAGAAAAAAAAGGTAGGTGCAAAAAGAAAAAATGGAGGAATTAGATAATGAGATTAAAAATAAAAAATGGAAAAATCATGCATCAGGAAAAAGGGATTATTGCCGGAGATATCCTTATTGAGAATGGGGTTATTGTTTCCTGTGGTGATGAAGATTCTCGGGATTATTCAGCGGATCGGGAATTAGAGGCGGAAAATTGCCTGGCCCTTCCTGGTTTAGTTAACTGCCATACCCACGCTGGAATGGTTTACACCAGGGGTTATGCAGATGATCTCCCCCTGATGACCTGGCTGGAGGATTATATCTGGCCCCTGGAGGCAAAGCTTACGCCGGAGGATATCTACTGGGGCTCCCTGCTGGCTATTGCAGAAATGATTTCCTCGGGGACCACCACCTTTGCTGATATGTATTTTGCCATGGATCAGGTGGGGAAAGCGGTTCAGGAATCAGGAATAAGGGCTGTATTGAGCTGGGGGTTGGTAGGCCTTCAGCCGGAGGCGGAGCAGCAGTTGGATAAAACTGTGGAGTTTGCCCGGAACTGGCAGGGAGCAGCACAGGGTCGGATTAGAACCATGCTGGCTCCTCATGCCCCCTATACCTGTCCCCCGCCCTTCATGAAAAAAGTTCTGGCCCAGGCCGAAAAACATGAGCTGCCAGTTCACATTCATCTGGCTGAAACCCGGGATGAAATTGAACAAATACAGGGTGAATTTGGAAAAACCCCGGTGCGGTGGGCGCTGGATCTGGGAATTTTTGAACACAAAACTCTGGCGGCTCACTGCGTGCACCTGGAGGAGGAGGATATAGAGATTTTAAGGGAAAATCAGGTGGGAGTAGCCTACAATCCCCAGAGCAATATGAAACTGGCCAGTGGAATTGCTCCTGTTTCCCGGCTCCTGGGCCAGGGTGTTCAGGTGGGCCTGGGAACTGATGGTCCGGGCAGTAATAATTCTCTGGATCTTTTTTCCGAAATGAAAGCGGGCTCCCTTTTGCAGAAAGTTAGCGGGAGCAATGCCCAGGATCTTCCTGCAGGAACGGTTCTTGATATGGGTACCAGGATGGGGGCAGGAATTCTGGGCCTGGAATCGGAGATTGGCGGTTTGCAAAAAGGCAAAAAAGCTGATATAATTCTTCTCAACCTTGATAGTCCACATCTGACTCCGGTATTTGATCCTACTGCGCATGTGATTTACAGTGCCCGGGGCAGCGATGTGCAAACTACTCTGGTTGACGGTCAGGTGATTTATGACCGAGGAGAGTTTCCTACAATTGACCTGGAGAAAGTTAAGTGGGAGGTCAGAAAAAGGACCGAGCGGCTGGCCCGGTAGAAAATTCCTGACCTTCTTTAAAAGGGTTTACGGGTTTTATAGCGAAGTAGGAAGTAATAAAAAGAGAGTGAAAGGGGGTAGACTTCCATGAAAATATTTTGTTCCCAGTGTGGTGCAGAAGTTAGGGAAAAAGATATCCTTGGCGTGGGAACTTTTGATCAGAATATAGGAAAATATGCAGGCACAACCTTTGTGACTTTTGAATGTTCCTCCTGTCACCGCAAGGAATACCAGCTTTTGAGTCAAAACCCTTTCCAGAAAGATCAACCGGCGGATATTTCCGATCACCCGGAGCTGACCCCCGAGGAAATCATGCTGGCCCAGCGACAGTCCAATTTTCAGCCTGATGACCTGATAGATTTTCACAGCCGTCTGGAGGAAATTTCTACGGTTAAAGAATTTTTGACTGTTTGCTCACTTCAGAGGAAGGCCTTAATTGAAGATCATGGGCAGCTAATCAAGCAACCCCAGGATGTCTATAACCTCTTCCGAAAATATAATGAACCGGAAAAAAAGCGGTTGATGATTTTCCTGGTTGATGAGGACAATCGCCTCCTAACCTGGGAAACCATCGGGGAGGGAACCAGACAGCAGCTTTCCTTTGATCCCCAGGTAATTTTCCGACTGCCCATACTGTTTAAGGGGGAGACTTCCCTGATTATTGCCCAAAATGTAAATTCCATTCAAAATCACCCCAATAAAAAAGACGTTCTTCGAACCAAGCGGCTGGTAAAAGCGGGGGAAATTCTGGGAATTGAAATTCTGGATCACGTGGTTATACACAAAAAAGGGTTTTTTAGTTTTGATGAACTCAACCTATTATAAAGGCCCTAGGGCCTTTTTTTATGTTTGAACAATTAGAAGCGGAGGGAGATTAATGGGCAAAAAAGTAAAACTTCGATGGTTTTTTCTGGCTGTATTACTTGGTTTGATCTTTTTTGGTGGGGTTTTGATTAATTTTTATGTGGATATTCTGTGGTTTCAGGAGGGGGGTTACCTCAGTACTTTTTTGAAAATACTCGGAACTAACTGGGGTATCAGGATTATTCAGGTTGCCATCCACTTTTTGTTTTTCCTGGTAAATTTTATGATTTTAAAAAAGGTTATTTACCAGAAATTTGTTCAGCAGGCTGCTTCCAATGTTATTGATATCGGGGGGCAGGAAGCGGACCTTTCTTTTCTGGAGAATCTTTCCCGACGTTCTTTAACCCTGATAACCGCCGCGTTTTCTCTTTTCCTGGCAATTGTTTTCAGTGCTGTTAATCCTGAAGCCTGGCGGCAGTTTCTTTTTTTCCTGAATGGAACCAGCTTTGATCTTGCAGATCCTATCCTGGGGCGGGATGCCGGGTTTTATGTGTTTGAACTGCCTTTTCTCCGCTTCTTATTTGATTCCGGCCTGTTAATGGTAGTGATTACCCTGGTGGTAGTGGGAGCAGGTTATTTTTTCCTGGCCCGGCCTTCAATTCGCTCCCTGCGTTTGCCGCCCCTGGCCCAGAAGCATTTACTGGGTCTGGGTGCAATCTTAATGTTTTTGCGGGCCTGGGGCTATCGGCTGGATATTTACCGGTTGATGTTTTCTGAAGATGGTGTGGTCTTTGGCCCGGGCTATGTTGATGCAACGGTGCGTCTTCCGGTTTATAATATTTTAAGTGTAGCCCTGATAATAATTGGGGTCATTACTCTATTTTCTATTTTTATTCGCTCCAAAAAACACGTGCTGTACCTGGTTGTGGGCTGGCTGGTTGTTGCTTTTGCCCTGACTACCATTTATCCCAACGTGGTGCAGCGGCTGCGGGTGGAACCCAATGAAATAGCCATGGAAGAAGAATATATCAGTAACAATATAGAGATGACTAATTTTGCTTTTAATCTGCATCAGATAGAGGAGAGGGATTTTTCCTTTACCGGAGAATTGGATTGGGAAGTAGTTGATCAGTATTCAGATACCATTAATAATGTCCGGATCTGGGACTGGAGACCGATACTGGAAACCTATCGTCAGCTGGAAGAAAGACGACCCTATTATGTATTTAATCGGATTGATATTGATCGCTATAAGATTGATGGAGAATACCGGCAGGTCATGCTGGCTCCCCGGGAACTGGATCAGAGACAACTCCCCGAAAGAGCAAAGACCTGGGTTAATCAGGCCCTGCGTTATACCCACGGCCTGGGTATGGCTATGAGTCCGGTTAATATGGCTACACCAGAAGGGTTTCCTGAAATGATAATTCGGGATATACCTCCTGTTTTTCCCGAGGATATTCCTCTGAATAACCCGGCCATTTATTTTGGGGAAATGGAAAATGAATTTGTGGTGGCCAGAAATGAAGGCGAAGAATTCCATTATCCCAGTGGGGATCAGAACATTTATTATGATTACACTGGAGAGGGAGGGATTCCCGTAGGAAACAGACTGCAGCGCCTCTTATTGGCCCTGCGTTTCAATAGTTTTCAATTGTTTTTAGCCGGGGATATTAATGCGGAAAGCCGCTTGATGTTTGATCGATCAATCCACGATAGGGTCCGGAAAATTGCTCCTTTCCTGGCCTATGATGGTGATCCCTATACTGTTATTCATGATGGAAGAATTGTGTGGGTTCAGGATGCCTATACCATCAGCGACATGTTCCCCTATTCCGAAACCTCCCGGGGAGGATTGAATTATATTCGAAACTCGGTTAAGATAGTTATTGATGCCTATCATGGTAGTGTTGATTTTTACGTGGTAGATGACGATGATCCCATAATTCAAACCTATCAGAAGATTTTCCCCGATATGTTTCAGCCTCTGGAGGATTTTCCCCCAGGGCTGGAAAAACATTTCCGCTACCCTGAGGACATTTTTAGCATACAGAGTGAAATGTTAACCACCTATCATATGCGGAATGCCCGGGTTTTCTATAACCGGGAAGATCAATGGGATCTACCCCAGGAAAGATATGGCGGTTCCACTATTCAGATGACCCCCTACTATACCATGATGCAGTTGCCGGGGGAGGAAGAAGCCAATTTTATTTTGATGACACCGTTTACCCCGGTGGGAAGAAATAACATGGTGGCCTGGCTTGCTGCCCGCTGCGATCCGGACAATTATGGCCAGATAATCCAGTACAACTTCCCCAAGGACCGGCTGGTTTTTGGTCCAATGCAGATTGAGGCCCAGATCGACCAGAATGATGCTATATCCCAGTTGATTTCTCTCTGGGATCAACATGGTTCCCGGGTCATCCGGGGCAATCTCATGGTGTTACCCATTGGAGATACAGTTCTTTATGTAGAGCCGGTCTTTTTGCAGTCAGAACAGGCGGAAATACCCCAGTTGCGGAGGGTAATTATGACCACTGGAGAAAGGGTGGTTATGGAACCCACAGTTGAACTGGCCCTGCAGGCTCTTCTGGGTGAAAAAACCCAGGAAGAACTGGATCAATTGATAGAAGAAGATGAACTGTTGGAGGAAGAAATTGCGATGGAGGAAGAAGTTATAATTGAAGAGGAGCTTCCGGTTCCAGATGAGCCTCTATCCCGCGATTTAAACGATTTAATAATTCAGGCCCAGGAGGCTTATGAGCTGGGCCAGGAAGCTTTAAGAGAGGGTGATTGGAACCTGTACGGAGAAAAACAGGAAGAACTCCAGCAAATTCTGGAACAGATGGGGGCCATAATCGAGGAGGAAGGTCTTGATGAACAATTTTAATTTTTCCCGGCATTTTCTGCCAGAGGTTGGCCTGTATCTCTATCACCTGCCCACGGATAAGTTTAAAACCAACACCCTGAAATGCATAATGCCCCTGCCTCTTGAGGCGGAAAAAGCTTCGGCCAATGCCCTCCTGCCATTTGTGCTTTACCGGGGTTCCGCTGAATACCCGGAAAGCATGGCCCTGATTCGGCGCCTGGAAGAACTTTTCGGGACCGATCTGGCGGTCGATGTTCGCAAAAGAGGGGAATGGCAGCTGATTGATTTTACCCTGGAAACGGTAAAAAACTCTTTTTTGCCCATGAAGGAGGATATTTTCCCCGCTGCCCTGGATATTTTACAGGGGATTATCTTTGATCCCTTTCTTCCGGGTGGCAGTTTTAAACAACAGTACCTGGAAAGTGAAAAAAGGACCCTGGAAGAAGAAATAATTAACCTGAAAAACAATAAAATGGAATATGCCCTGGAGAGATGTTTTCAGGAAATGTGCCAGGGAGAACCCTTTTCCATTTTTCGTTATGGAAACAGGGAGGCTCTCCAGAAAATTACCGGTGAACAACTGATGCAGCATTATCTGGAAGTACGAAATCAGGCCCCCCTATATTTATTTTTTGTGGGAAATATCGGGGCAGAGAAGATCATAGAATGGATCAGAGAAAAATTTCCTCCCCGGGAAAATATTTATTCCATTGAACCCAATGGTGTTTTTATTCCCAACCGTCCGGAGAAAATTGTGGTGGAAAAGGACATCATATCCCAGGGCAAATTGAATATTGGTTTCAGAACCGGAATTAACAGGCAGAGCCCTGATTTCGCTACCCTCCTGGTAGCAAATGGTCTCCTTGCTGGTTTTCCCCATTCTCGACTGTTTAGAAAAGTCAGGGAGGAGCAGGGCCTTGCTTATTATATTTTCTCCCGGGTGGAATCAACCAAGGGTTTAATGACTGTTTCTGCCGGAATAGATGGGGAGCAGCTGGAGGAAACTCTGGATATTATTGAAGGAGAATGGGCCAAAATTGTTAATGGGAAAATTAAATCAGAAGAATTGAGCTTTACCAAAAAAGCCCTGGGCAGTCAGTTAAAAATAATTGAGGATGATGCCCTGGAGTTGATTGGGGTTGAACTGATCAATGCCATTAACTCCCTGCAGCAGAACCGCAGGGAGTTAATGGAGCAGATTGAAAAGGTGGAGAAAAACGATGTGGCCCGGGTTATGAGTGAAGTGAAAAAGGATACCCTATTTTTTCTGGAGCCCGACGAGGAGGGAAGCTAATGGTAGATTTAAAAGAAACTCTCCTACGGGAAAAACCGGTACTCAAAAAGTTTTCTAATGGTCTGGCGGCTGCTTTCTGGAATATCCCCGGCTATCAAAAGAAATATGCCATCCTGGAATCCCCTTTGGGTTCCATTCAGGTCCGGGTTAAGGTGGAGGGTAGAGAAGTGGAAATACCCGAAGGAACAGCCCATTTCCTGGAGCATAAACTATTTGCTGATAAAGAAGGAGGCAGTGTTTTTGATCATTTTGCCTCCCTGGGTGCTTCCTGTAATGCCTATACCAGCTTTGTTGGTACCAGTTATCTTTTTTCTACCACTGAAAACCTGGAAAAATGCCTTGATTTGCTCCTGGATTTTGTCCAAAACCTTTATATGACACCCGAATCCATTGCCCGGGAGAAAAAGGTAATAGCCCAGGAGATTTCTATGTATAAAGATCATCCTGGCTGGCGGGTGTTTTTCAACCTGCTGCAGAACCTTTATTTTCAACATCCAGTCCGTAATGATATTGCCGGAACCAGAGATAGTATTGGTATTATTGATCAGGACCTGCTCCGTTTTTGTCATGACACTTTTTATCACCCGGAAAACCTGGTTCTGGCAGTGATTGGAGATATCAATATCGAAGAAATATGCGATTCTATTGCTCGAAACCAGGCCCGGCAGTGGTCCGGAGAGACCCCCAGTATATCCTTTATGAGTCCCGAAGAGCCCTCCCGGGTAAAAAAGAAAGAAAGCCGGGAACAATTCAGCCTGGGCCAGCCAATAATGCAGCTGGGTTTTAAAATTAATGAGCAGCCCCGTCAGAGCAGGGAACTATTAGCCCGGGAACTTTCTTTTGCCCTCCTGGCTGACATCCTTTTTGGAACAGGTTCCCCGGCGTTTTACGAGTTGTATGATGAAGGTTTAATTGATGATGGGTTTGCAGCTGGTTTTTCCGGGGAAAAAAGCTTCGGTTATTTTGTAATCGGGGGGGGAACCAATCATCCACAGGAACTGGTAGAAAGGATTTTCAAAGTTCTGGAAAAAACAAAAAAGGAAGGGATAGATCCCGCTGACCTGGACCGGGCCCGGAAAAAAATCTGGGGGGGGTTTGTTGCGGGCCTGAATTCTCTGGAGGTTCTTGCCGGCCAGTTTGTTAAAGACTATCGCCGCGGTCTGGAACTGGTGGATCATTTTTCCGCCCTGGAGAGAATAACTCCCTCCCACCTGGAGATGTTGCTCCACGATTTTTTACAGGGAGAATATTCCAGCATATCAATTGTGGAACCACCATCATGAAACCCATTTCCTTTGCAGCCAGCCTGGAAATACAAAGGCCAGGATTTATTGACCTCCGCACGCCCGGAGAATTTGGTGAAGGGTCCATCCCCGGGGCAATAAATATTCCCCTTTTCGGAGATGAAGAGTATGCATGCCTGGGAAAGGTCTACCGGGAAGAAGATCCCACCCGGGCCCGTTTTTTGGGCTTAAAATTCATAACCCCCCGCCTGTCCGAATTAATGGAGGACCTGGCCGCAATTATTCCTATAAAGACCCCGGTATTATTCTGTGCCCGGGGCGGACTGCGCAGTCTGGCAGTATGCCAAATCAGTGAGTTTTTAGATATTCCCGGTTATCGCCTGGAGGGAGGGTACCGGGAATTTCGACGTTTTATCCTGGAATTTTTGAAAAACTATAATTGTTCCGGTCCCCTGATTACCCTGCACGGCCTGGCCGGTGCGGGTAAAACTGAAGTTCTGCGTTTACTGGATCGAGAAGGATTTCCCGTCCTGAATCTGGAACAGTTGGCCGGACACCGAGGCTCTGTTTTTGGGCACCTGGGGTTTTCCGGCAGGGTGGGGCAGAAAAAATTTGACGCCCTTTTGTGGAAAAAAATGGAACAACTGGGTTCTTATCCTTTGCTTTTAGTTGAAGGGGAATCAAAACGTGTGGGGGATGTTTATCTGCCAGAATTTCTTTTAGAGGGAGAGCGGGAAGCAGGGATAAATATTTTCCTGGATACTCCCCGGGAAGAAAGGGTGGAATGGATTGTTCATAATTATTGTTCCCCGGTAGAAGAAGAGGAATTGCTGGCTCAGGCGCGAAAAGGTTTATATAAAATAGAAAAAAACCTGATTAAAAGAGCAGGAAAAAAAACCTGGCTTGAACTGCAAAAAGCCCTGGACCGGAAAGATTTTTTCAACTTTACTTTTATTTTATTAAGAGATTATTACGATCCCCTTTACTCCAGTTACTTGAAGAAAATTCCTGCTTTTGACCTGATAATTGAGGGAAAAAATCCGGCGGGGTCTGCGAAAAAATTAAGTTCCTTTTTGCAAAACAAATTTTTCACCTGAAAGGAAGTGGTTTTATGGCCAAAAAGATAGGTTTTTCCGATTTGGAAAGCAAGTTTGAAAAATTATTAACTCCTTTCCAGTCAACCAATGAGATTATTCCCCTGCAGGAAATGATCGGACAGAACCGGGCGGTAAAAGCTGTAGAATTTGGGCTATCGGTAAAAAAGACCGGATATAACGTGTTTGTTTCCGGAGCACCGGGAACCGGGAAAATTACTTACATTAAAAACTATACCAACCGCCTGGCCAAAAAAGAAGAAACTCCCGAGGACTGGATTTATGTTCATAACTTCCATATGGCCGATCAACCGATGGCCATCAACCTTCCCCCGGGGGAGGGTAGAAATTTCAGCAAGAAAATGGACCAGTTAATTGAAGAGGTTCAGGCTGAAATTAAGAAAACTTTTGAGGGTGAAGATTATGAACGCCAGAAAAGTGATCTATTAAAAAAATATAAGGATAAACAGCAGTCCATAATGAGCCAGCTGGATCAATCGGCCCGGGAAAAGGGTTTTATTATCCAGAAAAAAAGCACCGGGATTTTTACCATCCCTGCAAAAGATGGCCAGCCCATGAAACAGGAGGACTATGATCAGCTGAGCAAAGAAGAAAAGGATCGGCTTTCCCAGGTATCCCAGGAAGTCCAGGAAGAAGTTTCAGATGCCATGCGTCAGGTCCGCCAGATAGATCAGGAAGCCAAAAAAGCTCTTCAGGATCTGGATAAAAATATAGCCCATATGGCTGTAGACGATCCAATTAATGAACTGAAAGAAGAGAATTCCCAGTATGAAAAACTGGTTAAATACCTGGAAGCAGTCCGGGAGGATATCATTGAAAATATTGATGACTTTAAAGAAGGTGATGAGGAAGAGCCCCAACTGCCTTTCCTGAGCCGGCGCCAGGAGGATCCCCGTCGCAAATACCGGGTTAACCTGTTTATTGACAATTCCGAGCTGGAGGGGGCGCCAGTTATTCAGGAGAGCAACCCGACCTACACCAACCTGACAGGAAAAGCCGAATACCGGAACAGGATGGGAACGATGGAAACCGAATTCACCCTGCTTAAACCGGGCAGTCTGCATCAAGCCAATGGAGGTTATCTGATTATTCAGGCCCGGGATATTCTCAGCCATTATCAGGCCTGGGATGCTTTAAAAAGATCACTAAAAAATCAACGGGTAAAAATTGAAAATATTGGTGAGCATCTGGGTTACATGACCATGGCTACCTTAAAGCCCGAGGCCATCCCCCTGCGGGTTAAAGTAATACTGATTGGCAGCCCCTTATTTTACAATATCCTTTATCATTATGATGAGGATTTTGGCAAGCTTTTTAAAATTAAAGCAGATTTTGACATTGAAATGGAAGCTGACCGGGAAAATGTTAACAAACTGGCTTCTTTTATTGCTACCCACTGTCATCAGGAAGATCTGCTTCATTTTAACCGGGAGGGAGTTATAGCTATTGCGGAATACAGTTCGCGGATAGCCAGTCATCATGGCCGACTTTCCACCCGCTTTAATGAACTGGTGGAAATTATTTATGAAGCAGAGACCTATGCCCGACAGGAGGGCAAAAAAATCGTGGATCAGCAGGATGTACAGAAAGCAATTAAGGAAAAAACCTATCGTTTTAACCGGGTTGAATCCAAACTGCATACCATGATTGAAGAGGGGACCCTGCTTTTTGATTTTGATCAGGAAAAAGTGGGGCAGATCAATGGACTTTCGGTAAGCAACATGGGCGATTATCAATTTGGTCACCCGGTAAAAATTACCGCTAACACCTTTCTGGGTAAGGCAGGAATAGTAAATATTGAACGGGAAGTTAAAATGAGCGGGCAGATTCACAGCAAGGGAGTATTAATCTTAAGCGGTTACCTGGGTTACAGGTATGCCCAGGATACCCCCCTATCCCTTTCCGCCAGCCTTACCTTTGAGCAGATGTATTCGGGAATTGAAGGCGACAGTGCTTCAGCAGCGGAATTGTTTGCCCTGCTATCCAGCCTTTCTCAGACCCCAATCCAACAGAATTTTGCTGTAACGGGTTCGGTCAATCAAAAGGGAGAAATTCAACCTGTGGGTGGTATCACAGAAAAAGTTGAAGGCTTTTTCAATGCAACCCGGGTTCGGGGAATAAAGGAAGGGGCAGCGGTTATTATTCCCGAGGCCAATCGGAAAAACCTCCTCCTTTCTGAAGAAGTTAAAGAAGCAATTGCTGAAGATAAGTTTTCCATCCACTCCATAAAAACCGTTGATGAGGGAATTGAGCTGTTGACCGGAGAGAAGGCCGGTAAAATAAACAGTAAAGGACATTATCCCCGGGGAACTATTAATCTAAAAGTTCAGGAAAAATTGAGGGAAATGGCTCGTTATCATGAGAAACAAAAAGAGCTGACAGGAGAAGAGGAGGAAGAAGATCAAGAATAAGAGGGTGAAAACCGCGGGGGTTATTTTTCCCCCGCGGCCTTAGCCGGAGAATTAAGCCTTTTCGGTTGGAGACTGGCCTGGAAGGAGGGAAAATCATGGAAGAACTTATTATTATTGTGATTATTCTGGTCCTTGTCTTTGGCCTGGGAACGATACAACTGCTTCCTGAGAGAGAAATTCTCCCTGAGGAAGAAATTGCTGTTGGAAATATTGGTGGCGATGAAAACTTTGATTTTGCTGAAAAAGGGGATATCAATTTAGATTTCCGGGGGCATATCAGCGGCAACGCAACGGTCAATATTGAATCCGAGCGGGGAAATATCTATCTGCGCTTTAGAGAGCACATTACTGGGAACCCAGATTTGAATATAAAAGCCAGTCAAGGGCATATCTTTATCGGGTTTGAAAGTTTAGTTGAAGGCAATCCCAGTATCAGTATTGAAAGCCACGGGGATATTATTTTTGCCAATGACCGGTCGACAATTGACGAATACAGGGAAAAAAATCTCCTGCAAGTAAAGGCGGGAGGTAGGATTTACTACGGGGACGATTCTTTTTTCCGCCGTTTCCGTTAAGATTTTTGAAATTAATTAATTCGGGAAAACCCGGGGTGAAAAAATGGCCAGAGAAAAAGCAGACTTTTTTATCCAGAGATTGAGGTCCTACTATGGTGAACCGACAACCGCACTGGAATACTCCAGCCCTTTTCAACTTTTGCTGGCAGTAATTCTCTCGGCCCAGACCACTGATAAACAGGTTAACAAAGTTACTCCCCGGCTATTTGCCCAATATCCCACTCCGGAAAAACTTGCTGCTGCCCACCCGGATGAACTGGAAAAATTAATCAGGGGGATTGGCCTTTTTAGGAATAAGGCTCGGGCCTTAATAAATACTGCCCAGATGCTTTTAAGAGATTTCAATGGTCAGGTTCCGGGAAGCAGAGAAGAGTTAATGTCCCTGCCGGGTGTGGGCAGGAAAAGTGCCAATGTGGTTCTGGCAGTTGCTTTTGCCCGGGCCAGCTTTCCCGTTGATACCCATGTTTTCCGGGTTTCCCGCCGCCTGGGTTTGAGCCAGGGGCAGACCCCCGAACAGGTGGAAAAGGATGTTACCGCAATTTATCCGGAAAAAGAGTGGATAAAATTCCATCACCTTTTGATTTCCCATGGACGTGAAATATGTAAGGCGCGGCGTCCTCTCTGTTCCAGGTGCCCTGTCCAGAAAGAATGTCCCAGTTCTATTGCTGTATAATTTGCCACAGAAATAAAAATATGGTATACTTTTTCTGGATGTATTTATAAAGTTGGATGAAAGAAGCGGGAGAGTTCCCTCGAGGACACCGAAGGCGTAATTCAAAGATAGGCCAATTTTGAAGAAACGCTCAGGTCCAAGGACCGTTTCTGGACAGAACTCTGGAGAGACCAGGCAGCTGGTCACCGAAGGGGTAATTATAATCTCTCAGGTACCGGGGACAGAGTGGTCGGCCAATAAGCCTGCTGTGTCCAATTTTATTTATGGAGGTGTTTTTATTGACCCGTAAAACCCCTCTTTACGACTGGCACGTGGAGCTGGGAGGGAAGGTAGTTGATTTTGCCGGCTATAAGCTGCCGGTGCAGTTTGATGGGATTATTGAAGAACATAAAGCAGTTCGGAATGGGGTGGGAATTTTTGATGTGTCCCACATGGGAGAATTTGAATTCAAGGGCCCCCAGGCGCTGGAGGCGGTGCAAAAACTGATAGCCAACAATGCCGCCCGGCTAAAAGTGAATCAGATTCTTTATACCCCCATGTGCTATCCCGATGGTGGAGTGGTTGATGATTTCCTGGTTTACCGCCTGGGGGAAGCTCGCTTCTTATTTGTAGTTAATGCTGCCAACCAGGATAAGGACTGGGAATGGGTTCAGGAAAACACCGGGGAATTTGATGTGCAGATCACCAATCAATCCCTGGCCACCGGGCAGTTAGCCCTGCAGGGGCCCCGGGCCCAGGAACTTTTGCAAAAAGTTTATGATCACAACCTCGAGGAAATTAAGTTTTTCTGGGGTAATTCTGAGGGGCGAATTGCAGGGCAGGAATGCCTTGTTTCCCGCACCGGCTATACTGGAGAAGACGGTTTTGAAATTTATGCTCCCAATGACGGTATTGTGACGATTTTTGAAGCCATATGGGAGGCAGGAAAAGAGTTTGACCTGCAGCCCTGCGGTCTGGGGGCCCGTGATACACTTCGTTTTGAGGCTGGTTTGCCCCTGTACGGCCATGAACTGGGGCCCAAAATCAATCCCTTGGAGGCCCGCTTGAAAATATTTGTTGACCTGGAGAAGGATGATTTCATTGGTCGCGATGCCCTCCTGGAGGTAGCGGAAAAAGGCGTTGAAAGAAGAATTGCAGGAATTGAAATGAAAGATAAAGGCATTCCCCGCCAGGGGTATCCTGTAGAGGTCAACGGGGAAGAAGTTGGATTTGTTACCAGCGGCACCTATTCGCCAACCCTGGAAAAAAATATGGGAATTGTGATGGTGAAAAAGGAATTTGCTAAAGCAGGTAGTAAATTAGATATTAGAATCAGAAAAAGGCTCCTGGGGGCCGAGGTAGTAAAAATACCATTTTACAAAAGGAGGTAGTTGATTTATGTATCCGGAGGAATTAAAGTACACTGAAGATCATGAATGGGTTCGAGTAGAGGACGGCAAAGCTTATGTGGGGGTAACTCATTATGCCCAGGAACAGCTGGGAGACATTGTTTTTGTTGAGTTGCCCGATTTGGACGAAGAGTTTGAAATGGGCGATACCTTTGGGGTAGTGGAGTCAGTGAAAACTGTTTCCGACCTTTTCATGCCTTTGTCCGGAAAAGTAGTTGAGATTAATGAAGATCTTGAGGATTCTCCCGAGGTGGTTAATGAAGATCCGCACGGGGCAGGCTGGATTATTGCCATTGAGCTATCGGATAAGAGTCAACTGGATCAATTAATGGACAGTGAAACCTATAAAAAAACTCTGGAGTAGGTGGTAAAATGAATCATCAATTTTTGCCCAACAACGAGGCTTCTCGCAAAGAAATGTTGGAGTCCATCGGGCTCAGTTCTATTGAAGAACTTTTTGGATGTTGTATCCCGGAACAGGTACGTTTTAAGGGGGAGCTGGACCTGCCTGAACCCCTTTCCGAAATGGAAGCTCGCCGGCTTTTAACCCAGATTGCCAATGTTAATCGGCCTGCTTCTTCCATGGTTTCCTTTTTGGGAGGCGGGGTTGCTGACCACTATATTCCAGCAGCCATTGATCATATTGTATCCCGCAGCGAATTCTACACCGCGTATACCCCTTATCAGGCCGAGGTTAGTCAGGGAACCCTGCAGAATATTTTTGAATTTCAGACCCTGATCTGCATGCTGACCGGAATGGATGTGGCCAATGCGTCCATGTATGATGGAGCTTCAGCTCTGGCGGAGGGAGTTTTAATGGCTTCCGCCACCACCCGCCTGGATAAAATTGTTATCAGCCAGACTGTAAATCCCCAGTACCGGGAAACTGTGCAAACCTATGCTCAGGCTACCGGACTGGAGGTAGTAGAAATCCCCCATAAAGAGGGCCTGACTGATGTTGAAGCCATGGGGGAAGAAGTAGATGATCAGACAGCAGCAATTGTATTCCAGAACCCCAACTTTTTTGGTCAGGTTGAGGATCCTTTTCCCATCAGTGAACTAAAAGAAAAGGGCAAGAAAACCCTCCTGATCAGCGTAGTTGATCCAATTTCCCTGGGGGTGTTAGTTCCCCCGGGTGATTATGATTGTGATATTGCCCTGGGTGAAGGGCAGCCTCTGGGCAATCCCGTCTCCTTTGGAGGTCCGCACCTGGGCTTTTTTGCGGCCACGCAAAAGCTGGTCCGAAAAATGCCAGGACGCTTGATTGGTCAGACCAAGGATGTTGATGGTCAGAGGGGTTTTGTTATGACCCTCCAGACCCGGGAGCAGCATATTCGCCGCCACCGGGCTACCTCAAATATCTGCACCAATCAGGCCTTAAATGCCCTGGCTGCAGCAGCTTATCTTAATCTTATGGGCAAAGAAGGCCTGCAGGAGGTAGCTCAACATTGCCTGCAGAAGGCCAATTATCTCAAGGAGAAAATTGCAGCCCTGCCGGGGTACACTGTTCCCTTTGAAGGACCCAGTTTTAAGGAATTTGTGGTAAAGGCCAATCGTCCCTTTACTTCTATCCAGGAAAAGATGGTGGATCGCGGCTTCCTGCCCGGCATTCACCTTCAGCCCTATTATGAAGGCATGGAAGACTGGTTCTTGGTCTGTGTAACAGAGAGCAGGACCCGGGATGAGTTAGATCGATTTGCTGCCGGATTGGAGGGAGTTTAGATGAAGAATAAAGATCTGATTTTTGAAAAAAGCCGTCCGGGAAAAATTGGCTATTCCCTACCAGGACTTGATGTTCCCTCGAAAAATGATATCCTGCCGGAAAAGGTGCAGAGAAAAAACCCGGCCCCGCTGCCTGAAGTTGCAGAAGGAGAGGTTTTGCGCCACTATATTAATCTCTCTCAGTTAAATCACAGTGTGGATAACGGTTTTTATCCCCTGGGTTCCTGTACCATGAAATATAATCCCAAGATTAATGAAGATGTTTCCCGCCTGCCGGGTCTGGCCGGACTGCACCCCTATCAGAGTGAAGAAATGACCCAGGGTGCCCTGAAAATGATGCATGATCTGGAGAAGTACCTCTGTGAAATCGCAGGAATGGATCGACTTACTCTGCAACCTGCCGCCGGAGCCCACGGTGAACTAACCGGGCTGATGCTGATGCGGGCCTATCACCGCCACCGGGGCCAGGAGCAACGCAAGAAAATAATTATTCCTGATTCCGGCCATGGGACCAACCCGGCTTCGGTTACCATGGTTGACTATGAAACAGTGGAAATCCCCTCTTCTGAAACAGGCTGTGTTGATCTTGAAGCGCTGAAGGAAGTTCTGGATGATCAGGTGGCGGGTTTGATGATTACCAACCCCAATACCCTTGGGTTTTATGAATCCAATATTACCGAGATTTGCCGATTGGTTCGTGAGGCGGGAGGTCTCCTCTATTATGATGGAGCCAATGCCAATGCGATAATGGGCTATTCTCGCCCGGGTGATATGGGTTTTGATATTATCCACTACAACCTGCACAAAACATTTGGAACTCCTCACGGAGGCGGAGGTCCCGGGTCGGGACCGGTAGGAGTCAAGGATAAGCTGATTCCCTTCCTGCCCTGTCCTTTAATTGAAGAAGAAGATGGACAGTATTTCTTCGATTATGACCGTCCCCAGTCCATTGGCCGGGTTCGCTCCTTTTTCGGTAATTTTGGAGTCCTGATTAAGGCCTACACCTATATAAGAATGATGGGGGCCCAGGGCTTGAAGCAGGTCAGCGAGGATGCAGTACTCAATGCCAATTATATAATGGAGAATCTGGCGGACACTTATTACCTGAAGTACCATCGCAACTGCATGCACGAATTTGTCCTGTCGGGTAAAAAACAAAAAGATGAGCATGGAGTTACCACCACCGATATTGTTAAAAACCTCCTGGACCATGGAATACATCCCCCGACGGTATACTTCCCACTGATTGTGGAAGAGGCCATGATGATTGAGCCCACCGAGACTGAAAGCAAAGAAACATTGGATAGATTTATCGAAGTCATGGAGGAAATCGCAAAAATGGCGGAGGAGGATCCGGAAAAATTAAAAGGAGCCCCTTATACTACCCCAGTTCGTCGTCTGGATGAAGCCGGGGCCGCCCGCAACCCCATTTTAAAGTGGGAACCAGAACAGTGATTAAAAACAGGGAACCGGCCGCAGACAACAGACTGCGGCCGGCTTCTTTAATTACCGGTACCCCTCCCCCCATATTTTTTTATCCGGAAAGAACCCGAACGGTCTCGGTCTCGGGAGGAGCATGTGCTTTAAATTGTGAACACTGCCGGGGCCATTTTTTGCAAAACATGACTCCTCTAAAAGAAGTACCCCCAAAAAGCGAAACTGATTATAACAGTCTGTTGATCAGTGGGGGCTGCGATAAAAATGGGCAGGTTTATTTGCCCTCAAAAGAAGACCTGGCCTGGCTGCAGGGGCAGGGCCCTCTGAACTTTCATGTGACCCTGCTTGACCGGAAGGGGCTGGATTTAATTGAGCCCTATGCTCACACCATTTCTCATGATCTACACGGAAGTAACCGGGTAATTAAAAAAGTACTGGGACTTAAGAACCACTCTTTTTTAGATTATGCCCATTCCTATAAGCGGGTCTGGAGTCGGACCAGGGTCATTCCCCATATCCTGATCGGCCTGGAGGGAACTGATTTTTCCGGGGAAAAACTTGTTATTAAGCTCCTGGAAGAATATCCTCCTCCTGCTGTAGTTTTTCTGGTGTACATGCCCCGACTCCAATCTCCATTATTGCCCTCTCGGGTCCCGAACCTGGATGGAGTTCTTGAGTTTCTCCAGGAAGCCAAACAGAGCCTGTCTGGCCTTCCCCTGATTCTGGGCTGTATGCGCCCCGGGGGGAAATACCGGGTAGAACTGGATCGAAGGGCCCTGGCCCTGGGTTTTGCCGGGATAGTGCAACCGGCAATTCCTGGCCAAAACCCGATCATCAGCGAGGAGTGCTGTGCTTTATGGGAATGGTAGGTGTGTCCAGTGGAACTGCAGCGGTTTTGGGCTTAAGTCAGAACAGGAATGACACCCTTCCCACAACGGCTTATTTGCTTCTGGGAGAAAGCTGTCGCAATTCCTGCAGCTTTTGCCCGCGGGGGGCCCATAATGATGGAGGGAGCAGGTATCTATCCCGGGTAACCTGGCCCCTTTACAGCTGGGAAGAAGTTTTTCCCCGCCTAATTTTTGCCTGCCGGGAGGGTTTACTGGGAAGGGTCTGTTTTCAGGTTACCGATGCCCCCGGCAATCATAAACAGCTCCTTGCTTATGGAAGAAGCCTGGCGGAGGAGGGTGTTGCGGTTAATACCTCCTGCGTGATCCATGGGGAAAAAGAGGGGCGGGAATTACTGGATGCTGGATTTGCCAGGATTGCCTTAGCCCTGGATGCTGCTTCACCGGATATCTATGCCCGGGTTAAGGGTGACCGCTGGCAAAAAACCTGGGAATTATTGTCTCGACTTAATACTGATTATCCCGGCCAGGTGGGGACTCACCTCATCGCAGGGTTGGGGGAACAACCCCAGGAAATGTTTACAGTCCTTTTTAAGCTGATTCGGGAAAAAATTGGGGTTGGGCTTTTTGCCTTTACTCCAGTGCGGGGAACTCCCCTGGCCGGTTACTCACCTCCCCCCCTGAACTATTATCGACAGTTGCAACTGGCCAGCCAACTCTTTCAGTCAGGGGAAATTGAGTTGCAGAATCTTTCTTTTCAGGGCAATCAACTCCGGGACTGGGGTCTTTCCCCCCTGGAGCTGGCTCGAGCCATTCGGCCTCAACATTTTCAGACTCCGGGCTGCCTTCACTGTAATAGACCATATTATAATGAGCGGCCAGGGGGAACAATTTATAATTATCCCCGACCCCTGACCCCTGCCGAGTTCGTGCAGGCCACCCGGGAAGCTTTAATCGGGACTGAACAGGAGGGAGTTTTGGATGAAAAACAAATCCTGGCGACTTATTGTTGACGGCCCGCTAACCGGGCAACGCAATATGGCTGTTGATGAGAGTATTTTAATAAATTGTAATAAAAGGGAGCAGCCAACCCTGCGCTTTTACAAATGGGATCCAACCTGTTTAAGCCTGGGGTATTTTCAAAAGACCGGGGAAATTGACCTCCATACCTGTGCAGAAAAGGGTATAGATGTGGTCCGACGCCCCACCGGGGGACGGGCTGTTCTGCACAAAAATGAATTAACCTACAGTGTTATTCTGCCCCTGTCTATTTTACCGGGAAAACTTTTAGAGACCTATAAAATTATCAGCTCTGCCCTGACTGCAGGATTGCAGAAACTGGGTATTAAAGCCCGGTTGACTCCAGCCAGAAAACAACTTCCCACCAGCAGTGCTGCCTGCTTTGATGTTTCCAGTTCTTATGAGATTAACTGGGAGGGCAAAAAATTAATTGGCAGTGCCCAGACCCGCAGGGATTCAGCTCTTCTCCAGCATGGTTCCATTCCAATATTTGATTACAGTCAGGAATTAATTTCCCTTCTAAACCTTGATTCGGATCGACGCCAGGCTTTAAACCGGGTTCTCAACCGCAAGGCTTCATCTCTTACCGGAGCAGGTCTAACCTGGTCAGAAGAGGAGTACCTGCAGGGAATTCAAAAACTGGAAAAAGCATTTCAGGCCGGTTTTGAACAGGAGCTGGGCCTGGATTTTTGGTCAGGGGATTTAACCCCGGAGGAGAAAAAACTGGCCTGTGAACTGGAGGAAAGCAAGTACGGCAGCCTTAATTGGCGACCGGAAAAAACTCCTTCCTCACAATAGAAAATGAATGCAGGGAATTCTGGCTTTTTGATTTCTCCGGGGCCAAATTAGCTTCTTTTCTTCTTGATGGTGGCTACACCCGGTAAAAGCAATGCCTCCAATAATCCCGGTGCAGAGAAATATTATTCTCCGTACCTTTTTTGAAGGGAGAAAGCTTTGAACTATCAAGAATTAAAAACTAAAACAGCCCTTAATCCTTTAAAAAGAAAGGGCCTGCCCTATAAGTTTGATTTAAATATTTATCAGGGCTGTTCCCATGGTTGTAAGTACTGCTATGGGTCCAGCAACCAGAAGTACCTGGGGAATAATCTTTTTTCGAGTGAGATATCGGTCAAAAGTAATATTGCACAGATTCTGGACCAGGAGCTAAGTTCCTCAACCTGGAAAGGGGATATTATTAATATTGGGGGAGTTTGTGATAGTTATCAGGCCGCAGAAAAGCAATTTATGATTATGCGCTCGGTCCTGGAGGTGCTGATCAGGCATAAAAACCCGGTTATTATCAGCACCAAGTCCGACCTTATTTTGCGTGACCTGGATTTAATTAATGAATTGGGACAACAGGCCTATGTTAATATTGCTGCCTGCATTACTACTGTGGATGATGAAATGTCCCGTTCAATAGAGCCGGGAGCAAGCTTGCCCCACTCCAGGCTAAATGTTCTGCGGGAATTTTCCCGGTCCACAGCTTTTACGGGTTTTCATTTTATGCCGATTTTACCCTATCTGGCTGATGATGAGCCAGTTCTGGAAGAAATGGTTAAGTGGGCCGCCTCTGCAGAAGTAGATTATATGCTGACCGGAGTTCTATATTTAACCGGGGGAATAAAAAAGAAGTTTTTCTCTTTTCTGGAGGAGGAATATCCAGAGTTACTGGGGGATTATCAGAGGCTATACCCCCGGGGTGGAGCAGATCCAGAGTATAAAGCGGGGGTGCATAAATTTTTGGGGCAAATGAGAAAAAAGTACCGGGTGAACAATAATTATAGCCAATTTCTGCCCTCGAAAAATTAATTTTCCAGGGTGAATAAAAAAGGTAAGCCTTTTTTGCAGATAGGGCAGGTTATAAATGAAAATAAGGAGGAGTGGAATGGAACCTAAAATTTATGCTATTGATACTCAGCGGGTTGACTTAAGTGAAATTGATTTTCCCGGGCCTACCCTGGATATTGGGGGCGGAGGTGAAGGGGTAATAGGGCAGATCAATGACGAGGAATTAATTGTCATTGATCAGAGGGAGGATGAACTCCGGGAAGCTCCTTCAGGGGGAATAAAACTGGTTATGGATGCGGGAGATTTGAAATTCCTGGATAATTCCTTTGCTCATGCTACTTCCTTTTTTACCTTCATGTATATTCCGCCTGAGGAGCATCAGCAGGTTTTTGCGCAGATATTCCGGGTCTTAAAAGAGGGCGGACAGTTCTGGATCTGGGATGTAAAAATGCCAGATAAGGGCGCGAGGGAAGAAAATGTTTTTGTGGTCCCCCTGCAGGTTAAATTAAAAGGCAAAGAGATTGAAACCGGGTACGGGGTGCCCTGGAACAGGGAACAGGACCTTAATTATTACCGGGATCTCGGAGAAAATAATGGCTTTGCTGTCCTGGAAGCGAGTCAGTTCGGGGAAACTTTTTTCCTGCGACTGCAAAAGAAAAAATGAGGATTGGGTTCTGCGAGTAGGATCTGGAGAGAGGGCTTAGCTGAAACGGGCATTTTCTCTTTGGGGAGTAAATTGCGGAAATAATAGAAAAGTAACTGGGATTTCTCGCCCGGGAGTTTAACCCTGAACCAATACTCTTTAATCCCAAATATGATTTCCTTAAATCTATACCATTCCAGATTTTCCTGGAGCCTGGAGGCCGAGACAATTCCGAAATATGGCGGGCTTTTATTAGGTTTTTTGCAGAATTGTTTTTATGTCAAGCATATAGTTGTTCCCATAAATCCTGGTAGGGGAAAAGGGGAAAAAACAGTCAAACAAAACTTTTGGAGGTGGGTTTAGTTATGAGTACCTATGATATTTTGATTTTAGGCGGGGGGCCCGCAGGTTACATGGCAGCCCTGCATGGGGCCCAAAAAGGAGCCCGGGTGGCTCTGGTGGAGAAGAAATACCTGGGGGGGACCTGTCTCAACTGGGGTTGTATTCCGACCAAAACGATGGTTGAAGGAGCTCACCTGAAAGCGGCAATGGAAAAGGGCCGGGATTATGGCCTCAACGTGGGAGATTATGATTTTAACCTGGAGAGGCTGGTCCATAAAAAAGATGAAGTAGTTCAGAATCTACGCCAGGGCATCGCCGGGCTGATCAAGGCCAATAAAATTGATTTCTTTTCCCAGGAGGGACGGGTCACGGCTACCGGGGAAGAAAAGGAACTGACCCTGGCTGATGGGACCACCATCCAGGGGAAAAAACTGCTTCTGGCTACCGGCAGTAAAGTTTTTAATCCCCCCATTCCCGGGCTGGAGGAGGTTCCTTTTCTTACCAGCGATACCATTCTGGATCTGAAAGAATTACCTTCCGAGCTTATTATCATTGGTGCAGGAGTTATAGGACTGGAAATGGCCAGTATTTTTAATAATCTGGGAGCAAAAGTGACTGTTATTGAAATGATGGACCAGATTCTGCCCGGTCTGGATAAAGAGCTGGCTCAAAGGGCCAGGATTTTCCTCAAGAAAAAAGGTATTGAGCTGGAAACTAAAACCCAGGTGCAAAAGCTGGAAAAAAGAGGAGAAGAGATTGCAGTTAAGTACCTGCGGCGCAATAAGGAAGCAGAAAAAACTGGATCCCACCTACTAATGGCCACAGGGCGCCATCCGGTTTATACCGGGCTTGAATTCCTGGGGGAGGAACCGGAGATAAAAGTAGATGAGTACCTGGAAACCCCTTATCCTGGAATTTATGCTGCTGGAGACCTAATCGGTGGATATCAACTGGCCCATGTGGCCTATCATGAAGGAATTGTTGCGGTAAATAATATGCTGGGGGAAAAGGAAAAGGCCTGTTATTCAGGTATTCCCAACTGTGTTTTCTCCGATCCTCAGATTGCCACTACCGGGTGGAGTGAGGAAGAGGTAAAAGAGCAGGGAGTTGAGTTTGAGGTAGTTAAGTTCCCCTTCAGTGCCCTGGGTAAAGCAGTTGCTTCTTCTGACCCTGAAGGTCTGGTTAAGGTGATTTATAGTAAGGAACAGGGACAGTTGCTGGGGGTTCATATTATTGGCCGGGAGGCCACGGAAATAATTCATCAAGGAGCATATGCAGTTAGAATGGGACATACGGTAGGGCAGCTGGCCCGGACAATATTTGCCCATCCTACCTATAGTGAGGGGTTAGGGGAGGCCTATCATATGACCCAGGGCCATTTTTATCATACTACCCCCTAGGTCTCCTTATTACCGGATAAAATTGGAGAAAGGTTTTAAGGGGAGTTCGTCGAATACTTTATAGTGGGGGTGGGGGCATGAAACAAAAATGCCTGTTTTTGATTTTGATTTTAGCCTGTTCCAGCCTGATCTTTTTTCCCGGTTTATGCCGGGGCGAGGAAATACTGGATCAGGCCCTGGAAAACCTGAAAGACGCCTATGAGAAAGGGGAACTGGCTGCCAGCACCCTCCTGTTACAGTTTATTCTGGAGCAAAAACCGGAAGGAACCCGTTACTACCTGGATCTGGCCGGGATATACCAGGAAAAAGGAGACTTTTACCGGGCCAGGACAACACTGGAAAGAGGCCTGGAAAAAGCGGATAATAGCGATCTTATTAAAGCTGAAATAGCCCGCCTGGAAGTTATAACCGAAAAAACCGGCCTGGAAATTGAACGGCTGGGTTCTGCTGATTCCCGCGATTTTTATTTCTACCGCGGCCTGCATTACAAGCAACTAAAACAGTGGCCCCAGAGTATTGCCGACCTGAAAAAGGCCATTGAACATGACCCCAACCTCATTGCCGCCTATTATTTTCTGGGGTTGGTTCTAATTGAAACCGAAAGCTTGGAAGCCGCAGAAGATGTTTTGCAGGAAGGCCTGCGGCGAGATTCCAGTTTTACCGGGATTAATTTATTGCTGGGCCACCTGGCTTTTCAGCGGGATGATTATCATTCAGCCTATAATTATTATCTGCGGACCCCCGCCAATCTAAGGGATGATCAGGTCCGGAAGAGGATTTCTTTTATCCAGGAGTTATTGCCTCCGCCCCCGGAAAAACCAGAGCGAGAACTGAGGGAGGAAACGGTTGATTTTCAAAGGGTTAAACCAATTGTTGATGAAAACATACCCCTGCTGCGGGTTGCTTTATTGACCCAGGGCCTGGAATTCAGCTTTCAAACTGAGGTCCCCTTCAACCTGAAGACCCTGGAGGGGCAGACCCTTTTTCAGGGAGAGCCCAGAAAAACCTATTTTATCGAATTTAAACAGGGGACATTTTTCCTGCGCAACCTGCAGGGGGAAAAACTTCTGTCAACTTCCAAAGCCCATCGCCTGGAAATTGCAGAACAGGATACGACCCTGCATCTCTTTGATGTTGAATACGGGGAAGGATATTTCTGGGCCGGGCGAGAAGACCGTCAGTACCGAGGATCATTTATAATCCAGCCCCGCAACGAAGAGCACTTTTACCTGATTAATGAGGTTAATGTAGAAGAGTACCTTTATTCTGTTGTTCCTTCGGAAATGCCTGCTTCCTGGCCCATGGAAGCTCTCAAAGCCCAGGCCATTGCTGCCCGCAGTTATACCATGAACCGCTATTATCGGAATCCTGACAGCACTTATCACCTGGTGGCCTCGGTTATTAATGCTGCCTACAACGGAGTTAACTGGGAAAATGAAAGATCCCAGGAAGCTGTGGATAAAACCAGGGGGATAATTGCAACTCATGGAGGCCGGGCAATTGATGCTGTCTACAGTGCCAATTCCGGTGGATTTACCGAGGATAGTTCGCTGGTCTGGGGAGGAGAGGTCCCTTACTTACAGGGACAGCCAGTTTTCCCCGAATATTTCGAGTTTGACCTATTACCTTCGGGATTGGCTGAATGGTTGCGGGAAAGGCCCCCTTCTTTTTCCCGGGCAGAAAACTATGGTTCTGCAACCAGTTATCGGTGGACCCGGGTTCTGTTGCCCGAGGAACCCCCGGTGGCCAGTAGAGTCGGGCCCATTATAGAGATAGTTGCCCAGGACAGAGGAAAAAGCGGCTTTGTCAAATCAGTTTTGGTCCGGGGTGAGAGGGGAGAAGAAATTCTTTCTGGAGATCGCATTCGCAGTCAACTGGGAGGTTTGAAAAGCAACCTTTTTATGGTTGAACCGGTTTTTGGTGATGATAATAAACCCCAGTATTTCCTGATCTGGGGCGGTGGCTGGGGTCATGGTGTTGGTATGGATCAGACTGCGGCAGCCCAGATGGCTGCTGATGGATTTAGCCATTCCGAGATAATTAAAACTTTTTATCAGGGAGTAGATCTGGAAAAAAGATATTAATCCGGAGGAGAGAACAATGCATAAGTACCAGGCAATAGTGTTGTTTTTGGTGATTTTTTCCTTTTTATCCGGAGCAGTTTTGGCCGAGGGAGAATTACCGGTTTTGGAAAAGGGCATGACGGGCAGTGAAGTGGAAAAACTGCAATCCTTACTTAGAGAAATTGGTTATAACATTGAGGTCGATGGTCATTTTGGGGAGGAAACTAGATCAGCTCTCCAGGCTTTTCAGACCAGCTTTTTCCTGGATAGCGATGGGGTTGCTGATGAGGAAACCTGGGAAATTCTGCAGGAAAGCGAGCCCTTTCTGGTTTTTGAAGTTGGCCCCGGGGAAACTCTGTCCCAGCTGGCCCGACAGTTCAACACCACGGTAGAACTTATCAAGCAGTCCAACCGCCTGAGCAGTGACTTGATTATAGCCGGTGAGGAAATTCTTGTTCCCCCCTCCTGGATAGGGGAGGGCAATTCTTCAATTCTCACTAAAACAATTGAGTATCGAGTGGAGAGGGGAGACACCCTTATCAGTATTGCCTCTCGTTTTGGGGTTTTAGTAGAAGAAATTCGGTCCAAAAACAACTTAAAAAGTGATTTAATTCTCCAGGGTCAGAAACTGGAAATTCCCAACCCGGTAGGTAGTTCTGGCCTGGACAGCATTGATAGCTCTCTTTCCCCGATTGATCCGGAGCGAGAAGAAGATCCAGAGAAAATAACTGAATACCGGGTGAAGCCTGGAGATACCATTTCTGGGATTGCTGCGAGGTTTGGGGTGTCGATTGAAGAAATTCGTTCCCTTAATAATTTAAGCGGGCATTTGATTTTGCAGGGTCAGATCCTGGAAATTCCCGGGCAAAAAGTTGAACAGGAGCGGAGTGCACCCTCGGAGGAACGGGAAAAAGAAGAAAAAACACCAACTGGAACCATAGAATACCGGGTAGAAAAAGGGGATACTCTTTCCAGTATTGCCAGTCGTTTCGGGGTTTCGGTAGAGGAAATTCGTTCAGAAAATGAGCTGGGCGGGGACTTTATTGTCCAGGGACAGACCCTGGAAATCCCGGGACAACCCCAGGGCTCATCCAGGGATGATGACCGGGTATCTCCTGAAAGGGAAGAGGAATCCCCTGCTGCAACCCAGACCATTGAATATGAAATTCGCCGGGGAGACACCCTTTCTGGAATTGCTCTGCGCTTTAATATCAGCGTAGAGGAAATAAGGGAAGAAAACAACCTGACCGGGGACATGATCTATCGAGGTCAGGAAATAAGAATTCCCAATCAACCCCGGGAGATCCAGACTGTTGATTTTAAGTGGCCTGTGGAAGGGGGCAAGATTACTTCTCCCTTTGGTTATCGGACCCACCCTGTGGATGGAACCCGGCAGTTTCATAGTGGAATTGACATTGCCCTACCCCGGGGAACACCAGTAAAGGCTGCAGCCTCCGGCAAGGTTATCTGCAGCGAATGGCAGACTGGATGGGGGCGGATCATTACTATTGATCACGGAGATGATTTAATTTCTCTTTATGCCCACAACGATAAGCTTTTGATTGAAGCAGGGACCCATGTTGCTCAAGGGCAGGTAATTGCACTTAGCGGCAATTCTGGTATTACTACCGGCCCGCACCTTCATTTTGAAATTCGCAGGGAGGGGGATCCTGTAGATCCCATGCTTTATCTGCCTCCCCGTTAAAGGATGATTTCTATGGACAACAGAGTTGTAGTTCTGGATTGTGATTCTTATGAAGTCGGCCAGTTAAAAAAAGTACTGCAAGAGGGTCTGAATGCTTTGCAACTGGACCCTCATCTTTTTTTTGGCGGTAAAAAAGTTGTACTGAAACCCAATCTTTTGCTTCCCAAAAAACCGGAAAACGGCGTGACCACCCACCCCAATCTGATGCAGGCCCTGGCGGAGATTGTCCGGGAAAATAAAGCCAGGGAAACTGTTATTGGAGATACTCCGGGGGGACCGTTTAACCGCCCTTATCTTAAAGCCCTGTACCTGGCCACAGGAATGGAAAAGGCGGGACAGGCTGCCGGAGTTTCTTTAAACTACAATCTGAATGAAGTTGATACTCCTTTTCCCCAGGGTCGGGTTATGAAAAGGATCAATATTGCCGCTTTTATTCACGAGGCGGATCTCCTTATTAATGTGGCCAAATTAAAAACCCATGGCCTGACCCGGATAACCGGGGGGGTGAAAAATCTCTTTGGGGCTGTCCCCGGGGTAAAAAAAGCAGAATTCCATATGAACATGAGCGAAGTTAATGATTTCGCCATGTTGATGGTTGACCTGGCCCGGCTTTTGCAACCTGCCCTGACCATAATTGATGGGGTTCAGGCCATGGAGGGTAACGGTCCCTCCAGTGGAACTTTAAAAGGATTGGGTAAAATAATAATGGCCCCCAATGTTTTCGCTGCAGACGTGGCTATGGCCCGGATAATGGGCCTTAACCCCGGGGAAGTTCCCACCATAAAAATGGCCGAAAAAGTTGATTGTTTGGCTCGCCTGGCCGACCTGGATGTGGTGGGAGAACTGGGAGAGGAAAAATTTGAAGTTCCCGGAGGAAAAAGGGAGATTAAAAGATTGCGCAATCTGATTCCGAAAAGCTGGTTGCCCCGCTTTCAAACTATGGTTCAACCTACACCCCGCTTTAACTGGGACCTCTGCACGGGATGCGGGATGTGCGCTCAACACTGCCCTCCTGCAGTTATCAGCGGGGCTCCAGAAAAAAGACCTGTTATTGATCTGGAGGGGGGTATTCGCTGCTTTTGCTGCCAGGAACTCTGCCCCGAGAAGGCAGTGACTCTCTATCGCCCCCTGCTGGGCCGTATTATATTCCGTTAAAAATAACCCACCGGGAATGAAAAAAACAGGGAGCGGGAGGCATCCCTGTTTTTTAGGTTTAATCACCGCGGGCGGCTAATTTTTGCTCACCGGTGATTTCTTCTATGGGAATTCCCGCCATTGCGGTTCCCAGGCCGGAGGAAATTCTGGCCAGGGCACCAGGCTGATCAAAATTCTGAACCGCCTCCACAATGGCCCGGGCTCTTTTTTCCGGTTCTTCTGATTTAAAAATTCCTGAACCAACAAAGACTCCGTCACAACCCAGTTGCATCATGAGAGCGGCATCAGCCGGGGTGGCAATACCTCCTGCTGCCAGGTTTAGAACCGGGAGCTGTCCCTCCTGATGGACCCTTCTAACCAGTTCCAGGGACACCTGCAGGTTGCGGGCCCGGACCGCCAGCTCATCCTGCCGCAGAGAAATTAACTCTCCTATCTGGGTAGAGATAGTGCGCATATGGCGGACTGCCTCAACAATATTACCGGTACCAGCTTCTCCCTTGGTTCGAATAAACCCGGCCCCCTCGCCTATACGGCGCAGGGCTTCACCCAGGTTACGAGCTCCACAGACAAAGGGCAGGTGAAAATCATTTTTGTTAATGTGATTTTCTTCGTCAGCAGGAGTCAGGACTTCGCTTTCATCGATTACATCCACCTGCAGAGCCTGCAGGATCTGGGCTTCAACAAAATGACCAATGCGGACTTTGGCCATTACCGGAATGCTGACCTCCTCCATTATTTCTTTAATCATAGCCGGGTCCGACATTCGGGAAATGCCGCCCTCCTTCCTGATATCTGCGGGAACTCTTTCCAGGGCCATGACTGCCGCTGCTCCTGCCCTTTCTGCAATCTGGGCCTGCTGAACACTGGTAACATCCATTATTACGCCACCCCGGATCTTTTCCCGTAATTCATCTAAAGAAAACCTACCCGTCATTTGCCAGAACCTCCTTTTAATGATATATTATTGTTGGGGTACAATCTGGTTATTTAACCCCTAGAGCCGGTACAATAATAGCTTTTCCGGCCCATTAAGTCAAGGAGGAGACCATAAATGGAAAAAAGCAACCCTATTGTGGGGATACAATTGGCGAGAAATGGTGAAAGACCCCTTTATTCCCAGCTGGCCCAGGCCTTAAAAGAGCTCATAATAAAAGGAGAATTATCCTCGGGTTCAAAAATCCCTCCCATTCGGCAACTGGCAGGGATCCTGGGAGTTAATAACAGCACTGTGGTTCAGGCTCTGGAAGTTTTAAGCAGGGAAGGTCTGATTTATAAGCATGTGGGGCGGGGAACTTTTGTGGCCCCTTCCAGTCGGTCTCAGCCACCTGTGGAAGGTGGAGGCCATGTATATGATTTTTCTTCTTTAGCTCCCGCCACCGAGCTTTTCCCGGTTTTAGATTTCAAAAAAGCCCTGAATCGGGCCCTGGATTATTATGGAGGAGAAGCGTTAAATTATCAACCTCACCTTGGGTATCGCCCTCTGAGAGAAAAAATGGCGGCTTTACTAGGCCAGGAGGGGATCAGTGTAAGCCCGGAAAGAATAATGGTGATTTCCGGAAGTCAGCAGGGCATTGATATTTCGGCCAAGGTTCTCCTGGAGCAGGGCGAAACAGTGTTTTTAGAAGAACCAACCTATCCTGGTTCCCTTTTAACTTTTCAGGGGCGAGGGGTTAGAATTATCAATATTCCCATTCGGCAGAGCGGGCTGGATTTTGTGGAACTGGAAAAAAGGCTGGCTGATTTTCGCCCCCGACTTCTTTTTGTTATGACCCGCCTGCAGAACCCCACCGGCTACTCTTATACTCCGGAACAAAAAGCCCATCTTCTGCAGCTTGCTTATAAATATAACTTTTATATCCTGGAAGACGATTATTTAAGTGCCCTCGATTACAGGGATTATCGATCCACTGATCCTCCTTTAAAGGCCATGGATCGCTGGGACCGGGTCATCCTTTTAAAAAGTTTTTCCAAGGTTTTGATGCCAGGTTTACGTCTCGGTTTTGTGATTCTGCCGGAAGGATTACAGGAGGATTTTCTGGGGGCCAAATATGCTGCGGATATTTCCAGTTCTGGTTTAATGCAACGAGCTTTTTCTTTTTTCCTTCAGGATGATAGCTGGGAGGAACACCTGAAAACCATCCGCAGGGAATTTCGATCCCGTTATCAGCTGGTAAAAAAATTTTTGAAAGAACAATCACCCCTACTCTATTTCTGGGATCCCGAAGGCGGCCTCTTTTTCTGGGTTCGCCTGAATAGGGGAGGTTGGTCAGAAGATCTGGCTGTTTTGCTGCGCAGGCGAGGAGTGGATATTGCTCCCGGTTCCGCATTCTTTGCTGGAAAGAGGCAAACCCCCTGGTTTAGATTGAGTTTTGCTACCGGCAGTAAGAAAGATCTGGAGAGGGGACTGGACCTGTTAAAAGATGGCCTGCAGGAACTGCAGACCGGCCAGGATCTGGATCGGATTCCCCAGGAGGAGCCAGAAAAGCGGTTATTTTAGAAGGCTGAAAAGAATAAAACAGGCGGGAAACCTGTTTTAAAGGAAGTTTTGTTTAATTTTACCCAATAGATGGGGAAATCTTTGGAACGTTTTTTTCTTCAAAAGCTCAGACCAACCAGGAGGGAACAGAGGATCAGGAGAGAATTAATTCTGCGCCCCAATTGTTCCAGGGTGGTGATAATTTGAACAGTTTTTAAATATAGTTAATTTTAAGTTAAAAAGCTCCCGATTCGGGTCTTAAGTTTATTAGTTCCGGGCAGTTATAACAATCAGGATATCATGGATCTGGGCCAGATAGTTGACATTATCCTGATAGTAACCGGAGAAAATTACTTCCTGAATATCTTTTCTAAAACCCTGGAAAATATAAATAGGTGTAAATTCTTCAGCTTTGAACTCAGGAGCAGAGGTAGGCCCAAAAGACCAGTTATAATCAGAGGAGATCAACTCGGGGATAGTGATGGTATAAGATGAATGGCCAAAACCACTACTGGTTTCACCTGAGCGCCCCAGGCCCCAGTGGATAAGGTATTCCCGTTCGCCTCGAACCCGTATTCGTTGCAGGGCAAAGGCCAGAAAAACTTCATCACCGGGTTCAGCGTGGAGAAACATACTCCCTATTGGACTGGTCTGGTCCGGAGAAACCTGGAGGTCGGGGTCAATCTGTTCTCTTTTAACTGGATTTTCATTGCGGTAAATCTCTACCTGTAATTCCAGGTTGGGTTCTTCCAGGTTAAGCTTTAAAGGGTCAAAAATACCTACCATTTTTGCAATTTTTTCTGCACTCAGGGAATTGGCAGCAGTTGCCTGGACAGGGGCGCTAACTAGTAGCGTCCCTAAACAAAACAGGATAAAAAGGGTATGGAGGGAAAATCTGGGGGACAACATTATCACACCTTTCAAAAAATTTGGGTTCAGTGCGCTTGAAAAAGTTGGAAAATAATTAACTCCACCCTTATAATATTACGTCAAATTAATAAAAAAGTCAAGTTTTTTTGCTAAAAGGTTAAAAAATTTTAACCTCTATATTAATCCCCTGTTAGGTCCGGAATTTGTAAAATTGAATTCAGAATTTCAAAAACCCCTATAACTGAATCAGGAAAGAAGGGGGGAAGCCCAGGCCCGGATAATTTTTGTCCCCGGGGAGCATTCTCAAAAACAAGAAAACTCAATAAGAACTGTTTTTCTCTTGATAAAAATTTCTCCAGGAAAAGAAGAGCCGAACCCATAATAAGAATTTTCACCCCCAGGGGCTTTCGCCCGGGAAAAATTGAACTCAAAAAACCGATTATATAGCTGAATTTATTTTATTGCGAGTATTATTTCTTGAATTCTTTTATCGGGAAACTTTTCCGAAATTGTTTAACACAGGGAAAAATTGACTTTATCAAAATGCTATGCTATAATTATTCTAACAATTCAAAATATTCGAATAATACTGCTGGTGATGTAAATTGTTTGCGAAGGCAAAGGCTTCATATTCAACCGATTGGCCTGAAGCTTCCTGCGTATATTATTTCCAGCCGGCCTGTTGCCCCTGGTTTAAGAATTTATTCAAGGGGTTTTTTAGGTACTGGAAAAGTTGGGTTAGAGCTTATCGATATTCGGAGGAACAGTTTGGTTAATTTAGACTGGTAAAAATCATAATAGTGGTTTAATAATAAAGTCATTATTAAGGTCAATCTCCACGAGGAACTCCAATTTTTAGAGTATTAAGGCTTTGTTTAGTGGGACCAGAAGAAGTGGATTTGCTCCTGGATTAGGTACATCGAGTTAAAAAAAATGAAAGGGGAGGTGATAAATGAGGGCTAAGCGGGAAGGAAAAGAGAAAAGAAAAGAAGTAAAAAAGAAAGGAAATTAAGAGGGAGGGAATTCAGTGAAAAAAACTTTAATCTTAATTGTTCTTGTCTTTTGTTTAGCTGTTTACTGTTCGCCTGTAGTCGGAGAGGGAAATTACCCCAGTCTGGAGGATACAAGGGAAGTTATCATGGGCTGGCTGGAAACACTTGATGCGAGCAAATTCACCACAGAAGATGTAGTTTTCCTCGATATGGCAACAGGCGAGCCTCTGGCTACCAATAATGTTGAGCTGGGAGAAAACCTTTATTGGTTCTACAATGTTGCTTTTGAAGCAGAAATTGTGGATCCCTTTGTAATAATAGGTGAAGGAAAAGCTGTAGTTGAGTTTACCGTTTCCGGGGTTCACATCGGGGAATTTGCGGGTATCATGGGCACGGGCAATAAGGTTCATTTCCCCAAAATTGTTACCTACGAACTGGAAGAGGAGTATCCTCATCGAATCAAAAACGCCCGGTTTTATATTATGATGAACATACTGATGGATCAGATTGCGGCCGGGGACTAAAAAGTAATCTCTCTCCATTAACCTCAATTATCCAGGGGGAAAGGGGTGTTAATTCTTCTTTATAAGTTTAAACAGAGCAATCTTTCTTGTTCAAGCCCTGCAGAAATTTAAATGTTTCTTATTGGATATCATATCTGCAAACCACTCTCCTTTGTAATGGAGATGTTGGCCAGGCCAACACCAATCTCTGTTAAAAAGGAGATTTTTTTGCATTGGGAGAAAAGGATTTTTGGGTTAATCAATTGACAGGAAATGAGTTCCAAAATTTAAAATAATAATTTTCGGTACGGGCAATTGATTGTTAACCGTTATTCCCGGCAATTAATCTTCCTTATTTAATAATTTATATACCTGGCTTTAAAAATAAAAAAAACAATAAAAAAATTAATTATTTCAATTTTTGCATTGACAAATGTATAGGTCGTTTATATAATTGAGTTGGAAATAAAAAAAATCAATTGAATTAAAAATAATTTTAAGGTTTTAAAATATTGGTCACAGGTTTTTTTGCCAACAGGATTATCAATTTAAAAAAAAGGTCTGTAATAATAGCAGGCAGGAATACAAAAATTAAAAGGAGGGAAAAAAATGTACGACTTTGGTTTAGCTTCCTCGGAGACTATAATTGCACGGATGAAAAAAGAAAGTCGCCGCAAAAATTATCGGAAGTAAAAATCCTCTGGGACTGAAGTTAAGAAAAAACAGCCTACTGAAGAAAGAGTCTTTTTGGGGTTCTTATGGAGTACTTTAATGCATGAATATCAAGAAAAATACCGGGTTTTTAGCAGGGAATAGTAAAAAACAAGTTAAGGTGATTAAGTTAGCGATGCATTTTATTTACATTTTTATCAGGAGAAAGCAACCTTTTATAAAAAGGCCTTTTTGGGTTTTCTTCCAATCCCGGTGTGCTATTGTGATCAGGCTGATCTGGTCCGGGGAAGCGACCTGTTAAGGAATTCAAAGGAGGTGTTTTTTTGGGAATCATTATTCAAGCCCGCAATATTTCTAAGACCTACCCCAAGAAAAAAGAGCGGGTTCGGGCTTTACAAGAAGTGAGTTTTCAAGTAAAAAAAGGCGAACTTGTAGGGCTTTTGGGTCCTAATGGGGCGGGAAAAACAACCATGGTTAAAATTATTGCCGGCCTGGTAGCTCCGGATCAGGGTGAAGTTGAGATAGCCGGCTATAATACCTGGAAAGAAAGAGGCCGCACCCTCCGAAAATTAAGTGCTGTCCTGGAAGGGAATCGCAATATATACTGGCCCCTTACTGTTAAAGAAAATTTGAATTTTTTTGCTTCTCTTAAGGGACAACCCCCACGGAAGGTCCAGCAAAGAATTGATTATTTAATCAGCAAGTTAAATCTGGAGAAAAAAGTCAATGTTACTGCCCGGAGTCTGTCCCGGGGAATGCAGCAGAAACTGGCTCTGGCCGTGGCCCTGGTGGTGGATGTTCCTGTTTTGATTCTGGACGAGCCTACTCTGGGTCTTGATGTAGAATCGGCCCTGGAAATTCGCGAAATGCTGCAGGATGTAGTCTATCAGGAGAATAAAACAGTGCTTTTAACCACCCATGATATGCGCCTGGTCCGAGCAATTTGCCCCCGGGTAATTATTATCAATCAGGGACAGATTGTGACTGATGATCGAGTTGAGAATCTTCTGCGCCTGTTTGAGGCTAAATCATATCGTCTGAAACTAACCGGGCATCTAACCTCAAAACAGGAAGAAATGATTAGCCTTGTGGAAAATGCAATTATCCATAATGACCGGCATAATGGAGTTTACATAGACTTACATCTGGAAAGTATGGACAGTTTGTATATTATCCTGGATATTCTGCGGGAAAATAACTCCCCCATAGAATCTATTGAGCGCCAGGAGATTGACCTGGAGCAGGTTTTTCTGGAAATAGTAGGAAGGAGGAGGAAAAATGGGCAGCCTGATTCTTTTGCAAGCACAGGTTAAAAAGGAATTTATTCTTCTTCGCCGCTATTTTTTTAATTTCCTGGGGGGATTTGCCACCCTGTACGTGGTATTCTTATTACTTTTCCTGGGCTATAGGGGGCTTGCGGCCGGGACAGATATGTATGGAACCGGGCTGGGCAACCTGATTGTGGGCTATATGCTCTGGATTTTTGCCATGACTATTTATCAGGACATTTCCTATCACCTGTTCAATGAAGCCCGGGAGGGTATCCTGGAACAACTTTACATGTCCCCCTTCGGCTATATCCGGGTAACCGCCTTTCGCCTTATTGCCGGCCTGGTCCTTAATTTCGGCATGGCCTTCCTTATTTTAATGGCCATGATGTTATCCACTGGCCGTTATCTTAACCTGGATCTGATTTCTCTGGTGCCCCTGATAATATTGCTTCTCGTACCCATTGCTGGCCTGGGCTTTATTCTGGGCGGCCTGCAAATCCTTTACAAGAGGATTCAATCTATTCTGCAGATAGTTCAATTTTTGCTGGTTGGAGTGGTTGTGGCCCCGATCAACCTGGGCTGGACTGTTTTTCTTCCTGGGACCATGGCGTCTCATCTGGTGCGGCAGGTAATGGTAGAAGAGGCTTTTATTACGGCTTTACCCTGGACTCAGTTTCTAATGGCCCTTGTTATGGCCGTGTTTTACTTGCTGCTGGGTCTGGCTATTTTTAAACTCTGCGAAAGGCGAGCAATGATTTCTGGCCGCCTGGGGCAGTTTTAAATACGCCTTTAAATCTCCCCGGGTACTTTTTGTTCTGGTGAAAGCCCCAGAAGGGCACAAACTTTGGGGGTTTGGATTTTTTTGTTGTTCCCGCTACCGGAAATCAGGGTAGGACTGTTGGAAGGGGCGGGTTTCTTTTTTTTGCCCTTTTTGCATCAAGTTAAAAAAGCAAAAGTTGATTGGAAGGTGGTACCAAATTGTTAAGAAGCAGGAGGGATGCAGGTAAAAGCAGGTAAGAAATCCCTTGACACCCCGAATACCATTCTCCTGTATATCTCCGGGTAAAGGGGGTGATAGTAAATGCCACTGTCCTGCTCCCCCAAAAAATGTTTTTCATTGATTTATTTGCAGGGACTTGAATAATCTCCAAGAAACAAGTAATAACTGCCCAAAAACGAGGAGGTAAGCAATGGATCTCAAATCATTTATCGAGCGTATCAGTAATTCTCTGGGGATTTCCGGTTGCGAACAGGAGGTTGCTGGAGAAATTACCATGGCCTGGGAGCAAATTGCCGATGAGGTCAGAAGGGATAATCTTGGAAACGTAATTGCGCTGAAAAAAGGTAAGAACAGCCACAAACCACCCCTTATGCTTGCGGCCCATCAGGATGAAATTGGTTTTCTGGTTCGGGACATTGATAAGGATGGGTTTATCAGCCTGGATCCTATAGGGGGGATTGATCCTCGCCTGCTTCCCGGACAGGAAATTAAAATATGGGGTAGAGAAGAAACTCTGGGAGTAGTGGGGGCGCGGCCTCCGCACCTGCAAAAACCCCAGGACAGGGAAAAAGCAATTCCCCTGGAAAAAATATTTGTGGATTGTGGCCTGAAGAAAGAAGAACTGGAGAAAAAAATCCGGATTGGAGATGCGGTTACTTTTCATCAAAAAATGGGCTGGTTGAATGAAAATATTGGTTACGGCAAGGCCCTGGATGACCGGGCTGGTGTGGCAGCCCTGCATCAGGTTTTATTGGAATTGAAGGATCGCACCACTCCCCTTGATGTTGCAGTGGTGGCTACGGTACAGGAAGAGGTAGGCATCAGGGGGGCTATTACCAGCTCCTTTGCCCTCAATCCCGATCTGGGACTGGCGGTTGATGTGGCCTTTGCCAGCAGGCCGGGCCTGGAAAAAGAAATGACCCTGAACTCTAATGGGGGACCTGGACTTGAAATAGGGCCTCATATGCATCCCGGGGTCCTGGAAAAATTAAAAGAAGTAGCCGGAGAAAAAGAAATCCCCATTCAACTGATCGGTGTTCCCCATCCCGGGGGTACTGATACCTATGTCATGCAGATGAACCGCTGTGGCATGGCAACCGGTCTATTATCCATTCCCCTGGCCAATATGCATTCTCCAGTTGAAGTAATTGATATCAGGGATGTTCGTAGGACCGGGCGTTTAATGGCCAGTTTCTGCCTGCAGGCCGATGTCGAATTCGTGGAGGGATTAAAATGCTTATAAAAGAGCTGACCGAAGTCCCGGGAATTGCCGGTCGGGAAGGGCAGGTGCGTGAATTAATTAAAGAACAATTAAAAGGTCAGGATCTGGCCCTATCCGGGGATGCCATGGGTAATTTTTACGCCCGTTGGGAAGGGGGACAAACTCCCCTGCTAATGCTGGCCAGCCACATGGATGAAGTTGGTTTCATGGTAATGGGTTATGACAACAGCGGGCTGATTAAGTTTGCCCCGGTGGGGGGTATTGACCTGCGGGTGGTTCCCGGCAAGAAAGTTTATCTGGGAGATGAAAAGACCCCCGGAGTTATTGGGGTTAAGCCCATCCATATGCAAAAAAAAGCAGAACAAAATAGACCTTTTTCCCGGCAGGATCTCCTGATTGATATTGGCGCCAGCAGTGAAAATGAAGCCCGAAAAAAAGTAAACATTGGTGATCAAATAACCTTTTCCACCACCACCGAATTTATTTCTGAAAGGGTAATGAAGGGGAAGGCTTTTGATGATCGAGCGGGGTGTGCCGCTATAATAGAAATATTGAAGAGCAGACCTCCGGTAAAGCTCTGCGGGGCTTTTACCGTTCAGGAGGAAGTAGGGCTGCGGGGAGCTGGAGTTGCCGCGAGTAATGTGGGTCCCGCCCTGGCCCTGGTTCTGGAGGGAACTACGGCCTCTGATGTTCCCGAAAGCCCGCCTCATCGCTACTCAACTACAATGGGGGAAGGGCCGGCCCTTACTATTATGGACCGCTCTTTTCTGGCCAATCAGAAGCTTAATCAGCGGGTAATGGAACTGGCGGAAAGGGAAGGGATCAAATATCAACTGCGCCGGACCAGCATTGGTGGAACGGATTCCGGTCCTATTCACCTGCGGGAAGAAGGAATTCCCACCATCGGGCTTTCTCTGCCCTGCCGCTATATTCACAGCCCGGCTTCTCTTTTGAATATGGATGATTTGCAGAATATGATAGATCTGGTAAAAACAATTTTACAGGATATTGCTGAAGGAGGGTTCCCCATTGGAACAACTTATTAAAAAGCTAACTGAAGCTTATGGCCCATCGGGACGAGAGGAACAAATTCGGGAAGTGATCAGGGAGGAAATTTCGGACCTGGCCGATGAGATTCGAGTTGATTATCTGGGTAATTTGATTGCGCTGAAGAAGGGAACTGCTTCGGGGAAAAAAAAGCCGATAATGCTGGCCGCCCACATGGATGAAATAGGGTTGATGATAACCCATATAGAGGAAAAAGGCTTTTTGAGATTTACCGGGGTCGGAGGTATTGCTCCTTCAAGGCTGACAGGAGCCCGCATGATTCTGCCTTCAGGTAGAAAGGGTTTAATTTATCATGAACCATTAAAGGATAGCTCCAAATTAACCCTGGAAAAAATGTACCTGGATATTGGCGTCGAAACTGAAGAAGAGGCCCGGGAATTTGTAACAATTGGAGATATTGCTGTTGCCGACGAACCCTTTATCGTCCTGGGGAATCGTTTTCTGGCCAAAGCCCTGGACGATCGCATTGGCTGTGCGATATTAATCCTGGTCCTGCAGCAAATGGAAAAAACCTCGCGGGATCTTTATTTTGTTTTTACCTCCCAGGAAGAAGTTGGGCTGCGGGGGGCCAGAACCTCTGCCTTTGGAATTGACCCCGGGCTGGGACTGGCAGTTGATGTTACCATGGCAGGAGATACCCCTGAAGTGAAAAAAATGGATGTAAAACTGGGGGCGGGGGCAGCAATTAAAGTTAAGGACAGTTCCCTGATTACCAGCCCTCTGATCCGCGATAAAATGATAGAAATTGCAGAAAATGAAAAAATTCCCTATCAACTGGAGGTTTTGCCCCGGGGCGGAACCGATGCAGGAGGCATAAGCCTGACCAGGGAAGGGGTGCTGGCAGGGTGTGTTTCCATTCCCTGTCGTTATGTTCACAGCCCCGGAGAAATGGTTGATCGGCGCGATGTGGAGGGTGCGGTAAAATTGCTGGAAAAAATGCTGCAACAGGACCTGGAATTTCCAGGGTAAGGAAGAAAACTGGGAGCTATTGATTGGAGGTCAGGAAAAGCTTTAAAATTAAAGGCCATTAATTAAGCTGGAATTTCCGGGCAGAGGAGGGGGCAAATTGCAAAAATTATTTTTCAATGGTCAATTCTATGATGGAGTCAGGGAAGAACCCCGCAGGGGTAACCTGCTGGTTGAAGGGGAACGCATTAAAGGTTTTTTTGACTCCAGAGAATTACAACCAAATTTGGATCAAAAGGGGGAAAAAATAGATCTGGAGGGTGCCATAGTAACCCCTGGTCTGATCGACGGTCATACCCATTTTATGATGTTTTCCCAGCAGCTATTATCCTTTCGTTTCAGCCACTGTAAAAGCCTGCAGGAAGCCCTGGATGTAGTTGCAGCAGGGATAAAAGAAAACCCCCGTATCGGGGGCTGGCTATTGGGTGGTGGCTGGGATCATAATTTCTGGCCGGAGGGGCTTCCGGATCGACAGGTTCTGGATAAGGTAACCGGTGATATACCAGCTGCTTTTTTCAGCAAGGATCATCATAGCCTCTGGGTTAATTCTGCTGCTCTGGAAAGGGCTGGAATTGGTCCTGATACACCAACCCCTGCCGGGGGAGAAATTGTTCGGGAGGAGGATGGCCGGCCAGCCGGGGTGTTGATGGAAAATGCCAACGATCTTATTCTGGAAATAATTCCTCCCCCTTCCCTGGAGGTGGCCGTGGAGGCCTTAGAAAAGGGAATGGAGAATGCAGCAAGCCTGGGGCTGACCGGGGTGCATACCTTTGAGGGCTTCAGGGCTCTGCAGGCCCTACAGCAAATGCAGAGGCAGGGTCGTTTAAAGATGAGATTTCTCATGGGAATACCCACTCCGCAGTTGGAAGCGGCCCTGGAAGTTGGGCTGAGTTCCGGAATTGGCAATGAATACCTGCGCCTGGGCCACCTTAAAATGTTTCTGGATGGAGCCCTGGGCTCTCAGACTGCGGCCATGATTGAACCATACACCTCCAATCCTGATTATCGGGGCATACCCACCATGGAGGAGGATGAATTTTCCCGAATAGCCAAAAAAGCCATTGATCACGGTCTGGGACTGGCTATTCATGCCATTGGGGACCGGGTCAACCGCCTGGCAGTTGATGTTCTGGAAAAAAATCAGGAGCAGACCCGTTACTATAATTTGCGGCATCGGATTGAACATGCCCAGTTATTGCAGCCCCGGGAAATCAAGAAAATAGGTGAACTGCAGATTATTCCCTCCATGCAACCGGTTCATCTCAAGAGCGATCAGGAATTGATCGAGCGACACTGGGGAGAAGAAAGGGGCCGGTGGGCCTACGCCTGCCGCAGCCTTCTGGATAGCGGGGCCCAACTGGTGCTGGGGACTGATGCCCCAGTGGAAACTATTGATCCCCGGGAGGGATTGTATTATGCAATTTTCCGCCGGGGCCAGAATATGGAGGAAGCCATTACCGCGCATCAGGCGCTGCGAGCCTACACTTATGGTCCTGCCTACGCTGCGGGCGAAGAAAAGATTAAAGGAACACTGGAGAAGGGCAAGTTGGCGGATATGACCGTTTTTTCCTCGGATTTCCTGCAGGATCCTGAGCAATTAAAAAATGTGGAAATTCTGGGGACAGTTGTCGGGGGAGAGTTGGTTTACTGGAGATAAACAAAAAAGCGGGTTCAGGGGTTGCTTCCCATTATGATCGAAGCGCCCCTTTTTTTCTGGAGTTTTTCGGTCCGGTTTTGACACTGCTGACAGTTATCATTGCTGGCAACTATCAGGTGCCGGGTTTTATCCAGGTGGGAGTTTATGCTGAGAACTCCCGGGCAACGGGAGCAGGGGAAAAAAGCTTCCTGCCGTTTTTCCTGGAAAAACTCTTCATCATAGAAAAAAGAAACATTTCTTTTTTTGGGAACCGGGGAGCCCTCGAATTTTTCTGCTCCGGCCTGCCAGTCCGCCCTAATTTTTTGCAGGTGCTTGCTGATCCGGGAGGAAGAGGGAGGGGGCTGGGAGGTAAAACTGGTGATCAGAGAATTAAGGAGGGCCCCAAAGGATTGGGGGACTGCCCTCCTGCAATCATAGCCTCCGGCAATCACGGTAATATCAGGTTGGAGCAGGGTTGAAATCAGGCCCAGGGTGGTTTCAGAATAATTGAGGTGGGACAGAAAATCATCCTGATGACCGTCAAAGCCGGCCACATGGATAATCAAGTCTGGAGAAAAATCTTCAATTTCAGGAAGGACCAGTTCTTTAATGGCCTGGAACAGGTAAGAATCGCCTGCTCCCGGAGGCAGGGGAATATTTCTAATATTGTTAAAGGCCCCGGTAGTTTCTGCAAAACCAGAACCCGGAAAAATGGTGCGCCCATCCTGATGAATGGAAAAGTGTCGGATTCTGGGTTCGTAAAAAAATATATCCTCGGTCCCATCCCCGTGATGGGCATCTGTATCTATCAGGGCCAGTCGCAAATCCGGGTTTTCCTCAAGTAAAAATCTGAGTCCTATGGCCTCGTTATTAATGGTGCAAAAACCCCGGGTTCCATAACTGAGGCGGGGAGAGTGATGTCCGGGAGGGCGGGAGCATATCAACGCCTGCTCCCCTTTTAAGGCTTTTTGGCAGCTCATTACCATGGCCCCGGCAGCCATATAATGGGCTTCTTTTAATTCCACCCGGGGCGATATAAACTGATACCTGCCAATTTGCTCCCGGGATAAAGGAAGGGGATTTTGAAGTTTTAGTCCCTTTTCCCGGATGATTTTTTCCATTGTTTCCATTCGAAAAGGGCTTTCCGGGTGTCCAGGTTGAATAATCCAGTCTGTCCCCGGTGCCCAGATGATATTTAAATCCTTTTTCTTCACAGAAGATCACCCCCAAAAATAGACAGGAGCCAGGATAAGTGATAAAATAATAACTTGGAAAATAAAATAGCGAAATTATGATGGGATGCCCTGGCATGACCAAATTAACAGAAATGAACCTTAAAAAAAGTGTTTTAATCCTGGCTTTTCCGGTGGTGGCCAGGATGTCATTACAATCACTGGTAGGTCTGGTAGATACGGCCATGGTGGGCCGAATTGGTCCTGCAGCTATTGCTGCGGTTGGAATTTCCAATCAGATAGTCTTTTTTTTGATTGGAATTATTACCGCTTTCTCCATTGGAACTACCACCCTGGTGGCTCAGTATATCGGGGCTGAAAGAAAAAGAAAAGCTCAGGAAATAGCAATGCAGTCTCTTTTGATAACCGTTTTTCTTTCTCTGATCATCGGGTTTTTGGGCTTTATTTTTTCCCGCGAAATTATCGGTTTTCTAATCGGGAGAATGGATGAGGCAGATCCAGAAATCCTGAACTTTGGCAGTACTTATCTCCGAATTATATCCCTTTCAACTCCATTCTTTTTCTCCCTGGTTCTCTTTAATGGGATTTTTCAGGGAGCAGGGGATATGAAAACCCCCTTATTTTTGATGGCCTGCACCAATATCTATAATGCGGTAATGGATTATTTTTTAATATTTGGAATTGGCTTTTTCCCCGAACTGGGGGTCACAGGAGCGGCAATTGCTACTGGATCTTCTCGAATTATTGCCGCGGTGGCTGCTTTTTTTCTTTTGTTGCGGGGCAACAGTTATTTTAAAATACGTCTGTCCCGGGCTTCTTTTCGCCTGCAGCTTCCCTTGATCCGGGATGTTTTGCGCATAGGGATTCCGGCAGCTATGGAGCATTTAATTCGCTCCAGTGGACAGACCCTGTTAACCATTCTGGTGGCAGGACTGGGAACAATACCTCTGGCAGCCCATCAGGTGGCTATGCGGGGTTTATCCCTGGCCTTCATGCCTGCTTTTGGGTTCGGCCTGGCTGCAACTACCCTGGTAGGGCAGAACCTGGGGGCTGGTTTTCTGGATCGGGCCCGGGAAAGTGGATATACTGCCAGCAGAATAGCGATGATGGGTATGGCAGTACTGGGGATAGCTCTTTTTGCCCTTGCTCCTCAGTTTACCCGGCTTTTTATAAAAGATGAACTGGTAATAGCCCAGGCCGCAGAAGCTCTGCGGGTAATTGCCCTGACCATGCCCTTCCTGGGATCAACCATTACTTTATCGGGGGCCCTGCGGGGCGCTGGTGATACCCGCTGGGTTCTATATATTACAGCTCTGGGAGTCTGGGGAGGCCGAATTGGACTTTCCTATATCCTGGCCTTTACCTTTAATCTGGGATTAATCGGAGCCTGGCTGGGCCTCAGCATCGATTTTTTGGTTCGCTTTATTCTGACCACCATCCGCTTCGGTTCTGATTACTGGCAGAAGAGAATTGTTAAGGTAAGGACCCGGGAAAAAACGGCAGGTTAGGAGGACTGGAAAATGGAACAACGCAAACTGGCTTTTTTAACCTGGGGAGCATTACTGGCAGGACTTTTTATTTCTTTTTTCCACCGCTTCGCCTTCGGGGTTGTTGCTTCGGATATTGGGGGAGCCCTGGAACTGTCGGGAGCGGCGGTGAGTAACCTGGGTGCTGTTTACTTTTATGTTTATGGTATAATGCAGATCCCCTCTGGAATTCTCATAGATAAAATTGGCCCCCGTCGCATTTCAGCCCTGGGTATGGCCATAACCGGGCTGGGTTCAATTATATTTGGATTTGCCGGTAGTTATTTCCCGGCTTTTGCGGGGCGATTGCTGGTTGGTCTGGGAGTTTCGGTGATTTTTCTGGCAGTACTTAAAGTGCAGTCCGGCTGGTTTCCCCCGGGTGATTTTTCCCGGCTGACAGGTATTACCTCTGCAGTGGGCAACACTGGAGCAGTTCTGGCCTCCGCTCCCTTTGCAATAGTTGCTATGGCCCTGGGCTGGCGGGGAACCTTCTTGCTGCTGGGGCTTATCTCCTGGGTGATAGCCCTGATTATTTTCAGGCTGGCTCGTTTTCCCAGGCCTGATGATGGGCCGGCCCGGAATCAGGAAAGCATGGGAAGCCTGGGCCGGGGTCTGCTGCAGGTTTTATCCAATCCCCGGACCTGGCCCAACTTTTTTACCATATCCGGTTTAATGGGAACGAGCATGTCCCTGGCCGGAGTCTGGGGAGTTACCTATTTGATGCAGGTTCAAGATTGGAGCCAGGATCGGGCTTCTTCCCTGATTTTACTGGTTTTGCTGGGTCTTCTGGTAGGATCCCCGGTTTATGGAAGCCTGGCTTCTCGTTGGGGGAGGGTCAAGCCGATCATTAATTCAGGAGCTGCAATTGCCCTTATTTTCTGGCTTCTGGTCGTATTTTTCCCTGGTCTGCCCGGGTGGTTATGGCCTTTTCTTTATTTTGGAATCGGGTTTTTTTCCATTGTCTTTTTCCTCTGTTTTACCAATGTAACCGCAGTCAACCCCTCCCGTTATTCGGGCATTGCTACCAGCGTGATTAATTTTGGAGCCTTTATAATTAGTTCCCTGATCAGCCTTTTAATCGGCTATATGCTCGATCAGCGCTGGGAAGGGGAGTTAATAGATGGCTTCCGCCTATATCCTGTTGAAGCCTATCAAAGTGCTTTTTCGATTTTTATAATTTTTACCCTGATTAGCCTTATTGCCTCATTTTTTATTGTGGAAAAGAAGGAGGAAAAAAAATGATTGCTCAACAGAAAAAGCTAATTGCTTTTGACCTGGATGGAACCATATTTGAAACGGAACCCCTGGCCGTAATCGCAGTGCAGAAGACTATTGAAAACCTGGCCCGGGAAAACCTTTATATCAGGTCTCTACCCTCCAAAAAAGAATGTCTGCACATCCTGGGCATGGTGCAACAGGAGATCTGGGATTATTTAATTCCCGGGGCCAGTTCTCAGGCTTTGGACCGGGCGGATCAACTGCTGGAGGAAATCGAAAAAGAATACCTGGAAAAAGGAACCGGGCAGCTCTACCCTGATGTTAGAACCACCCTGGAATTTTTAAAAAGAAATAACTGGGGCCTTTTAATTGCCTCCAATGGTGGAGAGGGTTATGTTAAAGCAGTAATTGAAACCCGGGATTTAACCCCTTTATTTGACGGAATATACAGTGCGGGAGAATTTGCTACGGAAAATAAGGGGGAGCTTTTGCGTATTGCCCGGGGAAAATTTCCCGGTTTACAGGCCATGGTGGGGGATCGCAGATCAGATATTGAGGCCGGCCGGGCCAACAATTTAATTACCGTGGGCTGTTCTTTTGGTTATGGAAGTAAAGAGGAAATAAGGGGAGCGGATTATTTAATCGATGATTTTTCCCAGATTAAGGGTTTATTTTCCCCGGAGCAAAAAGCTTTTTAATATCTTCCGGGGAAAAGGTGTTGATTAATGCCTGTGGAGGAAGGCCTGCCTTGCGAGCAACAGCCAGCCCATATTCCAGGTGCTCCAGGGCATCCAGCCGGTGGGCATCAGGATTAATAGCCAGCAGGGCCCCCTGCTCATAGGCAAAATCGGCCCATTCCCAGTTCAGGTCCAATCGATAAGGATTGGCATTTATCTCCAGGATAACTCCATATTCGGCTGCAACCCTGATTATTTCTTCCAGGTCCAGAGAATAGGCCTCTCGGGCCAGGAGCAATCGTCCCGTGGGATGGCCCAGCATGGTAACCCGGGGATGTTTTAAAGCTCGGATCAGGCGGCGGGTCATGTCCTCAGTGCTCATTTGAAAATGGGAATGGATCGAGGCAATTATAAAGTCGAGATCGAGTTCTTCCAGAATTGAATCGGGATAATCGAGACTGCCGTCGGGCAGAATATCGGATTCCACACCGTGGAAAATATGAATTTTGTCCCCATAAGACCTGCGCAGACGGGCTATTTCTGAGGCCTGTCTTTCCAGGTCTTTTTTTTCCAACCCGTTGGCATAAAAAGCAGACTGACTGTGATCAGAAATCCCAATAAATTCCCATCCCAGTTGATAACAATCCTTAACAACTTTTTTCAGGGTTACCGCCCCATCACTATAGGTGGTGTGGATATGGAAAAT
>PWFS01000105.1 GCA_003554145.1 Halobacteroidaceae bacterium
GGGTAAAACCCATGACTGCAGTCCGCAGTGCTCCATGCCCCACCAGAAAGCCGGCATTAATTGCGGGTTGTTTTTTTTCAATTCTTTTTAAAAACCCGGCCAGGTCCAGCCAGTCCAGGTTTACTCCTTCCAGGTCAAAAAGCCCCTTATTGTAATCCTGAAGCAATTCTTTTTTCTCCGGAACCAGTGGAAAAAATCCCAGGCCGCAGTTGCCACAGATTACCGTGGTAACCCCCTGGGCCAGCTTGGGGCGAGTAGTGCCGGTTTTTAAGAGCTCGATTTCATCGTGGGCATGAACATCAATTAAGCCCGGGGCCACTACCCTGCCCTTAACCGACAATGTCTGTCGGGCCGGGCGGGATATCTCCGGGGCTATTAGGGCAATTTTATCTCCCTTAAGGGCCAGGTCTCCCTTCATCCAGCCCTCCTCCTGCCCCAGGAAAATTCGTCCTTCTTTGAGTATCAGGTCCAGCATAATTACACCTCGCCTGGAATTTGCCCTCCTCCCCCCTGAAAAAGCCCGGGAACTGACTTTCCCGGCAGTTGTCCCGGGAGATATCCCGAGAAGGGCGCTTCCTGAAATTTCTTTTTAAGTATTTTTATGGAAGGAGATGGAAATAATAAAAGACCTTTCCCCGCTTATTATTCCTGCTGCCCGGGGAAAACTAATCCAGAACCTGTTTATCTTCCCCCCTCCTCCGAACAACCACAGATATCCAGAATTAAACCCAGATAAACCCGGAGGGCGATCATGAGTTTTTCAATTTCCACCCCTTCATCAGCTGCATGGGCTTTTTCCAGCTGCCCGGGACCGAAAACCACTGCTGGAATTCCCAGGTCCCGGGATAAAAGGGCGGCATCGCTCCAGCCTCGGAAAGAGGTCGAACCGGAATCTTTGCCGGTGAATTCCTTTAAATTCCGCCGCAGGGAACGGACAATAAGTTCATCGGGGTCAACGTCCAGGGGAATATTTCGCAGAGGACAGGTCCGATAATCCATGGGTAAAAGTTCATATTGATAGCCCGGATAGGCCAGTTTTAGGCGGTTTAAAATCTGCTCCACGTCCCGGTAAAGGCTTTCCAGGGTTTCCTCCGGGGTCCAGCGGCGGTCCAGTTCCAGAAAACAGACCTGGGGTACAATATTGGGGTCATCCCCCCCGGACATAACCCCCACATTAATCGAAGGACTGCCCACCAGGGGATGATACTTATCCTGAAGCCTGTTGTTGAGCTTTTCAATTTCCCGGGCGATGCGGGCCCCCATATAGATGGGGTTGCGCCCCTTATCCGGGGTGCTTCCGTGGGCAGATCGCCCCCGGACAATAATTTTCATCCATTCCATCCCTTTATGGGCCACGCATATATCTAAATTGGTGGGCTCGCCCACCACCGCATAATCGGCCTTGAAGCCCCTTCGGACCAGGTCCACCGTTCCCAGAGAACACTGTTCCTGATCAATAACCCCGGTAAAAAGAAGATCTCCCTGCAGGGCAATGCCGGCTCTTTTGACCAGGACCATGGCCAGGAGCATGGCCGCCAGAGAGCCCTTCATATCAACAGCCCCCAGTCCGTACAAAAAACCATCTTTTATCAGGGGTTGATGGGGATGAATAACCATATTATAGGGCGGGACGGTATCGGTGTGGCCGTTGAATAACAGGCTGCGTCCCCCACCTTTACCCGGCAGGCGGGCCAGGATATTGGGTCGATTTTCCATAATATACTGCAGTTTCAGGTCAGAAAAGCCCGCCCCCTGTAGATAATTATAGATAAACTGGACCACCCGGTCCTCCTGCCATTCAACCTGTTTGTGGCTGGGAATTTTAATTAATTCCTGCAAAAGATCCAGGAGCTCCTCCCTCTCCACCATATCCAAAACCCTGTTGCGCACTTTTTCTTTTAGCACTTCTAAACCCCCCTGTCCGGGTAGAAAGTTCAAAAGTTTTTTTCCAACACCTGCCCCACCCGACAATCGGTTATCTCTCCTTCCCGGCATACCACCTTACCTTCAATAATAATCAATTCAATCCCTTCCGGTGGGCAGTCCGGGTTTTTAAAAGTTCCAGAAAAACCCACCCGGTCCTGGTCAAAAACCACCAGATCAGCCCTGTAGCCGGTCTTCAAAGCCCCAATTCCAGGAATTCCGAAAGTTCGGGCTGGCAGCAGGGTCATTTTGTAGATGGCCTGTTCCAGGGTAGTCAGGCCCTTTTCCCGGACCATCTCCCCCAGGACCCGGGGAAAGGAACCAAAACTGCGGGGGTGCGGTTTATCTCCCACCAGGATACTGTCGGTAGCTATGCTGCAGAAGGGGTCCGCAAAAATTGTTTTCCAGTCCTCATAGCTCTGATCAAAAAGGACCACGGTGCCTGACCCCTGATTTTCAATAATCAGGTCCAGAAAAAGGTCAGCACAACTCTTTTCTTTTTTTTCTGCTGCTTCCAGCAGGGATTGCTGTTCCAGTTCCCTGCTCACCGGGAGGCTGTTGAGCATAATATTCTCCCAGCCGGTTACCGTAATTAATAAATCCCCCTCCCCCTCCAGTTCTTCCTTAATTCTGCTGCGGACTGCAGCCTCCCGGAGGGATTTCAATACTTCTTCCCGGCTCCGATCCTGGATCCACTGGGGCAGCAGGGCCCAGAGCATGGTACTCCCGGCCTGGAAGGGGTACTGATCCAGGGTTACCCCAACCCCTTTATCCCGGGCTTCTTCTATCAGGGCCAGGGTTTCCCGGGCTTTGCCCCAGTTGGCCCGGCCGTCAATCTGATGGTGGGAAAAGTGAATCTGCACTCCTGTTTCCAGGCCCAGCTGCAGGGCTTCCTTGACGGCTTCCACCACCCGGTTGGCCTCGCTCCGGATATGAGAAACATAGGGCACTCCCGCGGCGCTGGCCACCCCGCACAGTTCCCGGAGTTCGTCAAAATCTGCATAACCGGAGGGGGAGTAGATCAGACCGGTTGAAAGCCCCCAGGCCCCCTGTTCAAAAGCTTTTTCCAGCTCTTTTGCCATCTGTTTTTTCTCTTCTGTTCCGGCTTTCCTGGAATCCAGTCCCATGACGGCCAGGCGCAGGGTGCCGTGCCCGATCAGGGTCCCAATATTGAGCAGAAGGGGGCTGGCTTTTAAGGCCTGCAGGTAGCTATCCAGATCCTCCCAGCTACCCGGCTGCCCTTCCCCCAGGAGGGGCCCCAGGACCTGTCGGGCCAGTTCCCGCTGTTCCCGGGGAACTGGAGCGGCAGAAAACCCGCAGTTTCCCACAATTTCTGTGGTTACTCCCTGGCGGATTTTGCCCTGCAGCCCATCTTTAAGGGCAGTCAGGTCCGAGTGGCTGTGGAGATCAATAAAACCCGGGGCAACTATGTTACCCCCCACATCTATAATCCGGCGAGCATCTGAACCCAGGTCAGCTGCTACCGCTTCTATTTTTCCGCTGTCAACGGCAATTTCCCCCGGATAAATCGGGCTGCCGGTTCCATCAGCAATTCTGGCATTTTTTATTATCAAATCACTCATGTCATTGCTCCTTCCCGGCCACACACCTCCAGCCTAAATTAACCCCAGGAGACGGGGCAGGGTTAGCGAGATTGCGGGGACAAATGTAATTAAAAGCAGGGCGGCCAGAACGGCCAGGATAAAAGGCAGTATTTCCCTTGATATTTTCTCCAGGGAAAGTTTGGATATACCGGAGGCCACGAACAAACAGGCTCCCAGGGGAGGTGTCATCAGGGCAATATTCAGGTTTACAATCATTATTATCCCAAAGTGCAGGGGATGAACTCCCAGACTTACAGCCAGGGGATGGAGAATGGGCCCCAAAATGATTATCCCCGCGGTCATATCCATAAACATTCCCAGAACCAGCATTAAAGCATTCATTATGAGCATTACCAGGATGGGATTTTCAGTAATATTCAGTATTGCTCCCCCCACCATTGCAGGTACCTGATGCATGGAGAGTATCCAGCCTAAAATTGCCGCCGAAGCCAGGATAATAAAGACGGAACCGTTGCTCCGCACCATTTGATAGAGCAGATCCGGAATATCCTTTAACTTGAGGTTGCGATAGAAGAAAAATCCAACTACCAGGGCATATAAAACGGCAA
>PWFS01000159.1 GCA_003554145.1 Halobacteroidaceae bacterium
AACCGGACCCGACGACGGAGTCAATATTATAATCCGGGAAGGGCTGGAGCTCAATCAACAGGTTTTGATCAACGCCTATCTCCTGGATGCTGAATTCAGAGATCAGCCCACGGGAATTTTTGGCGCGGGTATGCCCATGAATGCCAGGGGAGATTTTTAATGATTGAAGTAAAAGAAATGCAAAAAACCTTTTATATGGGGACCATAGAGGTCCACGCCCTGCGGGGGGGTTCTTTTGTAGTGGAGGAGGGCGAATTTGTCGCGATAATGGGGCCCTCGGGCTCGGGGAAATCTACCCTGATGCACCTGATGGGCTGCCTTGATTATCCAACTGCAGGAGAATACTGGATTGAAGGGCGGGAGATAAGCAGTATTTCTGATGATCGTCTGGCGGAAATCCGCAATCAGAAGATTGGTTTTGTCTTTCAGCAGTTCAATCTCCTTTCCCGGACCACCATTCTGCAGAATGTGGAAGTTCCCCTCATCTATCGGGGGGTGGGGCTGCGCAGACGGCGGCAGATGGCTCGGGAAGCCCTGGAAAGAGTTGGCCTGGGACATCGGTTAACCCATCAGCCCAACGAAATCTCCGGGGGACAGAAACAGAGGGTGGCGATTGCCCGGGCCCTGGTAAATAATCCGGCAATAATCCTGGCTGATGAACCCACCGGAAACCTTGATTCGGTAACCGGCGGGGAAATCATGGATATTTTTGAGAATTTAAACAAACAGGGCCATACCATAATCCTGGTAACCCACGAAGAAGAAATTGCCCGAGAAGCCCGCCGCATAATTGAACTGCGGGATGGAGAAGTGCTCAGGGATGAGGTGGTAGCATGATCCTGGAGACCATCCGCATTGCCCTGCGCAGCATGACCAGTAATAAGCTGCGAACCTTCCTGTCCATGCTGGGAATAATAATTGGAGTGGCCGCAGTTATAGCTATTGTTTCCATCGGCACCGGCGCCCAGGGAGAGGTTACCCGCCAGATTGCCGGCCTGGGCTCCAATACCATTCAGATTAATGCCGGGGGGTTGTTTGGCCGGGGCTCCTCCAGCGTTTTCACCCTGGACCTGGGTGCGCAGCTGCAGCGCTCCAGTCCGGCAGTGGCCAGCCTGGTTCCGGTCAATCAGGAATCAGGCACCTTAATCCGGGAGGGCACCGACCTGCGGGCCACCCTGGTGGGAACCGGTCCGGATTATCAGGGGATTAACGAGTACTTCCCGGTCCTGGGCCGTTTTTTTGATCAGGGTGGAGTGGAAGCCCGCAGCAATGAAATGGTGCTGGGAGCAGAGGTAGCCCGGGAATTATTTGGGCAATCCGACCCCCTGGGCAGCCGGGTGCGCTTTTTGGCCAGAAACCGGATCCATGTATTTACCGTGATCGGGGTAATGGAAGAAAAAGCTGCAGGTCTCGGGGTGAATTTAAACGATCAGGTCTATATCCCCTATACCACCTACATGGATAAAATAGCCAGTACCTGCTATGTCGGGTCATTCCTGGCCCGGGGGGCCAACTCAGCTGAGGCCCGTATTGCGGTGGGGCAGATTGAATACTTTTTGACCCGTAATCTGGGTAGTTCTGATGACTTCTGGATTCAAAGCCAGGATCAGATTCTGGATGTAATTGATCAGGTGACGGGTACCCTGAATATTATGCTGGGGGGAATTGCCGGCATTTCCCTACTGGTCGGTGGAATTGGCATAATGAACATTATGCTGGTCTCGGTAACTGAAAGGACCCGAGAAATCGGGATTCGCAAGGCCCTGGGAGCGAAAAGGGGCCATATTCTGCGCCAGTTTCTGGTAGAAGCCCTGACCCTGGGGGCCCTGGGGGGAGTGGTCGGCATATTATTTGGCCGCCTGGGAGCGGTGGCCATTGCCCGCTATGGAGGCTGGGCCCCGGTTATATCCCTGTCCTCAATTCTCCTGGCCCTGGGTTTTTCTCTCCTGGTAGGTCTTTTCTTTGGGATCTACCCCGCCTACAAGGCCTCCCGCCTGGATCCGGTTCAGGCCCTGAGCTATGAATAATAAGCAAAAAGAGTAAAGAGTCGTGTTCCGAGGAATACGGCTCTTTTTTTGCGTCTGAGGGTTTTAAAAAAACCTGTGAGGAATTATTGGCCATAAGCAGGGTCAAACCGGTTTCAGTTTTTTTTGCCCCTGTTTTCCCCCTGGGTTAGATTGGTTGTGGGGCAAGCTAAAAAGGAGAGGAGAACTCATAATGATAGAAAAAAAAGCGGTGCTGGCAGTTTTTTTGCTCCTGATCCTGGCCGGGACCGGAGGCTGCGGCCGGGAGGACACCTATTCTGTCCTGGTGCAGGTTCAGGAGGGGGAAGAACCCCTGGACCAGGTCACTATCAATGTTCTCGGGGATCTCAATTATCAGGAGATAACCGATGCCGGGGGCACAGCAGAAATAGAGGGGCGGGGCAATATTCAGCTCCAGCCCTTCCGGGCCGGTTATCGTTTTAATCCGGCCAGAATAGATTTATCCGAAGAGCAGGAAGTGGAATTGGAAGCTGAAAAGCTGCCTGACCGGGATTTTTCCGGATGGTCCCTGTCCCGGATGCTGAGCAGTCATAAGGTCCTGATCAATACCCTGGACTGGTCTCCCTGTGGTGATTACCTGGTCAGTGGTGGGGGAGATCAGCTCCTGATAATCTGGGAGGTGGCTACCGGGGAGGAAATAAAGGCCTTTTCCGGGCAGGAGAAGGCGGTTAATGCTGTTCGCTGGTCCCCTGATGGAGATTTAATAGCCAGCGGGGCGGGCGATGGCCGGGTCCTGATCTGGGACTGGCAGGCTGATGAAGAAGTGGCCGTTCTGGAGGGCCATGAAGACTGGATATCTGCCCTGGACTGGTCTCCAGGAGGAGAGCGGCTCTTAACCGGCAGCTGGGATTCTACGGTGCGGGTCTGGGACTGGGCTGAAGAAAAAGAACTGTTCAGACGGCAGCAGAGCTGGAGATGGATTAGAACAGTGGCCTGGTCCCCCGATGGACATTATATTGCCGGGGCAGGAGAGGAAGGAGTTATTTCCCTGTGGGAAGCCCACGAGGGTGAACTGGTTGAGGAATTGGAGGGAACCGATCGAATTAACAGTCTGGCCTGGAACCCCCAAACCGGTAACCTGGCCTACGGTCAGTCCGATGGACTGGTGGGGATCTGGTGCCTGGAAGAGGATAGGAAAATATTTTCCAGCCAGGAACACAGCCGCGGGATCAGGGATCTGCAGTGGTCCCCCGGGGGCCGCTACCTGGCTGCTGGTGGAGAAGACTGGAATCTTTATGTCTGGGAGCCGGAGTCTGATGAACAGAGCATTGCTGATTTCAGGTTTAATAACTGGGTTACTACCGTGACCTGGTCCCCGGAGGGAAATCACCTGGCTGCGGCCTGTCGGGATAGAAAAATCCGGGCCTGGGACTGGGAGCAGCAACAGGAAATGCTGGTTATTGAGGGGCACGCCGACCGCATTAATACCCTGGCTTTTGCTCCGGGGGGAAATAAAGTTGTCAGCGGTAGTGAAGACCGCTATATCCATGTCCGGGACCTGGAAAGCGGAGAACTCCTGCAACCGATTTATGCGCATGGTGACAGTGTTCAGGCTATTGACTGGTCCGGGGCAGGGGAATTAATCGGCAGTGGAGGTCTGGACAGCCAGGTTAAAATCTGGAATCAGGAAGGAGAAAACCTGGCTGTTTTCAAGGAGCCCCGTGATATCCGGGAAAGGTTCGGGCTTTTCACCGGGGTGATTGAGGGTCTTCTGGGAGAGGATTGGTACACCCTGGAAGGTCACGAGGACTGGGTGATGGAGGTCTGCTTTGCTCCCGATGACCGCTATCTGGCCACTGCAGGCTGGGATGGCAATATCCTGATCTGGGATGTTGGGGAAAAGGAAAAGGACCGCAGGATTGTGGCCGGAGGGGGCTGGGTGCGGGCTTTGGACTGGTCCCCGGAGGGGCAGTACCTGATCAGCGGCGGTGGCGATGGGATAATCCGGATCTGGGAGGAAAATTCGGAGCAACCCCTGCAAAAACTTCGGGGGCATGAAGATTCCATCAGGCAGGTGCTGTGGTCCCCCTGTGGTGATTACCTGCTCAGCA
>PWFS01000158.1 GCA_003554145.1 Halobacteroidaceae bacterium
CTGCCAACAAAGCGGAATTGAGATTCATTTCCGATCTTCTGGGAAAAAAGGGATTTTTAGGCCTGTATCGTTATCTACAGGGAGCGGATCTGGTCAGGCTTAATGATGCATCTGCGGCCCGTTTTCTGGCCTGGCGCCAGCTGCTCGGCTTTTTGCTGGAGGGTGAGATTAGTAAAACTTCTTCTCCGGTCCCCAAACAGGAGAAAAAACTCCAGGTGGAATTACCGGAAATCTATAATCAGATGCTTCTGGCCGCCAGTCGGCAGCGTTTGCCCGACCTTTTACCCTACCTGGAGGAACTGGTTTTAGAAAGTGGACGGGACCTGGCCCGGGCTGCCCGGGCAGAAATGGGTGTCCTCCATAAAGAGCAACGCCTTTCTCCCCAGATGGTGGAATTTATTATGGGCCGTCTCAACCACCTTGTTTTTATGGAGGAAAGCGGGAAGAATTATGCCGCCTCTGCTCCTGCTAAAGAAGAGCTAATTGCTGCAGCCGGGCTTCTGCGCAATTATTATCCGGCTATTTACCGCTACCACAGGCAGCTGGGATTGCCTGACTTACCCCAGGAGGACCGGCCAATCCTGCCCAAGTTTGGGCCCTGCTTTGTGGCTGGAGCAGTTTTGAACCTGCCGGAGGATGAGGAAACCCTGGTTTTTCTTCGGTTCTGGCGGGAGTGCAGCCTGATGCGGACCGGGATGGGGCGGAAATTGATTTATTTTTATAACCGGGTGGGGCCTTTTCTGGCAGGACTTTTTTTGCGTTTCCCCTGTTTCAGGCCACCGCTTCGCAGTTTAATTTTGTTTTTTTCAGGGCTAATTTATTCCCAAATGAAGAAGAAGATAATTTGAATAATTAGAGGAGGTTTTGCATGTTAGCGCTAAAAAATGCCAGAATTATGAATGGAAAAGGAGAAGTCTTGGACCCGGGGATTTTGGTGGTGGAGGCTGGCAAGATTAAGGATATAGGTGAAAACGTGACCCCTCCCCGGGAAGCCAGGGTAGTTGACCTGGAGGGGAAAATCATAACCCCCGGTTTCATTGATGCGCATTCTCATGTTGGAATTGGCGAGGTAGGTGTTGGCTGGGAGGGTCAGGATTATAATGAGATTTCTGATCCAGTGACTCCCCACATGAGAGCCATAGATGGTATCTTTCCCGAGGATAAAGGATTCGCTATTGCCCGCAGGGGAGGAGTTACCGCCATTATGTCCGGCCCGGGTAGCGCCAATATTATTGGAGGAGAAACGGTGGTAATTCGAACTGCAGGGACAACTATTGATGAAATGATAATCCGTAATCCTGCGGGGATGAAGGCTGCTCTGGGAGAAAATCCCAAGCGAGTTTATGGGGCCATGGGCTTCAAAAAATCACCCATGACCAGGATGGCTTCTGCAGCTCTTATGCGCGAGGCCCTGGTAAATGCCCTGAATTATCAGGAGAAAAAAGAAAAGGGAGAAAAGGATCCGGAGAAAAAACCCGAAAGAGACCTGAAAATGGAAGCCATGCTGCGGGTTCTTAATCGAGAAATGCCCCTGCGGTTACATGCGCACCGGGCTGATGATATTATGACCGGTATTAGAGTTGCCCGGGAATTTAATATTGATCTTACTCTGGAACACTGCACCGAAGGGCATAAGATAGCCAGTGAAATTGCGGAAAGTGGTTATCCGGCCATAATTGGCCCCTCCCTTGGTCCCGCAACCAAACTGGAAACCAGGGATATTACCTGGGAAACTCCAAAAATTCTGTTTGAAGCCGGGGTAAAGATTGCCATTATGACTGATCATCCCGTAGTTCCCATAGAATACCTGGGACTCTGTGCCAGTCTGGCCATGAAAGCCGGGCTGCCCGAACAGGAGAGTTTAAAGGCAATAACCTTAAATGCTGCAGAAATACTGGGCATTGATGACCGCCTGGGCAGCCTGGAGCAGGGTAAAGAAGCAGACTTTGTGGTATGGGATAAACATCCCTTCGATGTTCACAGCCGGGTGGAAAGGATCTATATGAAGGGGGAGTTGATCAGGGATGAGTAAGCTGGAAGAGTTTCAAAAATTTCGAGCAGAAATGAATGCCGAAATCCAGAACATTGATAACAAAACAATAAAAAGATTTATGGCCCTGGACCATCAGGCCTATCAGGAGGGAGTTCTGGAGGGTAAAATAAAAGAACTCCTGGGCCTGGCCTGCTCTATGGTTTTAAGGTGCGATGATTGTATCACCTATCATCTCTGGCAGGCCCGGGAAACTGGGGCTAGCCGGAAAGAAGTGGAAGAAGCAATGGCCATTGCACTGATTGTCGGAGGTTCAATTGTTATTCCCCATTTTAGAAGGGCAGTTGAGATTGCAAAAGAAATAGAATGGGAAGAATGATCCTTTTCGGGGATCATTCTTTCCATATCCCCGCCTGGAAAAACCCTGACGAGAAAGCTGTGATTAGAAAATATTGCAGGAATAATCCCGGGATTGGGGAATAGTAGTAAAAATGGAAACAGCAGGCCGAACAGTCATTATTACTGGAGGGAGATCAAATGGATTATTTTGCCAGGACAAGAGTCAGGGATATTATCAGTGGTCAAAAAGTTGATCAGGAAGTAATAATTCTGGGCTGGGCCCGGACCAAAAGGCTTTCCAAGAATGTGGGCTTTGTAGAGATCAATGACGGCAGTAGTCTGCATAATGCCCATGTGGTTTTTTCACCCCCGGCTGATTTTCCCGAACTGGAAAGAATTATTACCGGAACCAGTTTGCGGGTGGTGGGGAAGGTAGTAGAAGTTAAAGGCCGGGAACAGGCCTATGAAGTTCAGGCCAGCCAGTTAGAAATAGTGGGGGATTGTTCTCCCGATTATCCCCTGCAAAAAAAGCGACATACATTCGAGTTCCTTCGGGATATTGCTCATCTGCGGCCCCGAACCAATACTTTTGGAGTAATCAACCGTTTTCGTAGCAAGCTCTCCCACTGTATACACCAATACTATCAGGATCGGGGTTTTTATTATATTCATACTCCCATTATTACTACCAGTGACTGTGAGGGGGCGGGAGACCTTTTTCAGGTAACTACCCTGCCTCTGCAGGAAATCGCAGCCCGGGCCCAGGAACTGGATCTGGACGAGGATTTTTTTGCAGAAAAGGCTTATCTTACAGTTAGCGGTCAGCTGGAGGGGGAATTAATGTGCACCGCCCTGGGTGATATTTACACCTTTGGGCCCACCTTTAGAGCAGAACAATCCTATACCTCTCGCCATCTTTCCGAATTCTGGATGATGGAACCGGAAATGGCCTTTTGTGATCTGGATGAAATGCTTATTCTTATTGAAGATTTTCTTAAGCACCTGATTTCGTTTAGCCTGGAAGAGTGCCCGGAGGAGATGGGATTTTTCAATAAGTGGATAGATAAGGGCAGGCAAAAGGTCCTGCAATCAATTGTGGAGGCTGATTTTGCGCGGGTAACCTATACCGAGGCTGTAGAAATACTGAAAAAAGCCGGTCGGGAGTTTGAATTCCCTGTAGGATGGGGTAATGACCTGCAGTCCGAACATGAGCGTTTTCTGGCCGAAGAATATTTCCAGAAACCGGTTTTTGTCACCGATTATCCCCGAGAAATTAAAGCCTTTTATATGCGGGTTAATGATGATGAAAAGACGGTCCGGGCGGTTGATGTCCTGGTGCCCCTGGTCGGGGAAATCGTAGGAGGCAGTCAGAGAGAAGAAAGATACGACTACCTGAAAGAAAATATGATCCAACAGGGATTGGATATAGAGCAGTACAGCTGGTTTCTGGATATTAGAAAATATGGGACAGTTCCTCATTCTGGTTTTGGTCTGGGTTTTGAACGGATGATCATGTACCTTTCCGGCATGAGCAATATTCGGGATGTCATTCCTTTTCCTCGTTTCCCCCGTTCGGCCAGGTTTTAACCATTTTTTCTTGGTGGTTGTCTTCTTTTTTTCCTGGAACAAAGGGGAATTCACCCCTGGATCTGTTGTTGTTTTTCAAGGAGAAAACTGGCGGCCTGCACCCCAAACCCCCACTGCGAGTAATGTTGCAGGGTTCCCATCCAGTTGGGTAGGGGGGAAACTACTGTTATTGGGGGGTTTTAAAACGGTTCTAAAGCTTATTGATAGGTAACTCTAGAAGGAATTTCCCATTATTTGGCGAAACAAGGGGCAACACGGTAAAAGGGGGAAGGGTGGTCCTTTTGCAGGAAAAGTTAAGGGAACGCATTTCGCAACTGGAAGGTGTTCTTGCTGTTAATATAACCCAGTATAACGATGGAGATATAGGTGAAGTGCATGTCCTATCCGATGAAACCCGCAGCCCCAAAAAGCTGGTGCGGGATATAGAGACTGTACTCCAGGTTGAAACTGGGACCTCCTTTGACCATAAAAAAATCAGTATTGCCCAGGTCAATAAAGAAAAGCATAATGGGGGCCCCCTGGATCGAATTGAAATTATTGGAGTTTATCTGCGGCCCAAAGAACCAGTCTGTACCATTGAACTGAAATATCGGGAGGAGGAATTCAGCTACAAGTATCATGGGGATGAAATGGATGAACCCCAGGAAATTGTTTTAAAAGCCCTGACCAGGACGGTAGAGGTTTTTCTTAAACCTCCTTTCCGGATAAAAATCAAAGACGTCCAGGAAATTCTGATGCGGGAGAAAGTTGTAGTTATTATTTTGCAGTTGAAATGGAAACAGGGTGAGGAGGTAATGGTGGGAGCCAGCCTGGTTGATGAAAACCTTCCTCTGGCAATGGCTAAAGCTTTTTTTCATGCCCTGAACCGCAAATTAAACACTGTTATGGTTATTTAGATTTCCCGATGGCCGGGGTGGAGCGGAGCATAAACATATGAGCTTAGCCTACCTTCAAGAAAGATAGTAGAAGGGAGGCTAAACAGATGAAGAAGAAACTCTTCATTCTCTTTACCACCGTGGTTTATGTGGTTCTTTCCACCCTGATTGCCCTGGGTGGAGATAGCGCCCAGTTTGGCGGAAGATAACTTACTGGAAGTAATTAATTCCCCGGCCATTGGGAATTTTGATTGGAGGATCAAATAGTGGGCAACAGAGGATGGGCTATTTTTGTTACATTAATAATTGGCCTGGCCCTGGCCTTTTTTTCCTATTTTATCTGGTTGGGAGAGGCCCATCTTGCTTTTAATGAGCTGGGTCTGGTGGTTCTTTTGACCTCCCTGCTGCTGTTACTATCCTTTGGGACCACAATAGAGAGTGGGGCGGGAACCAGCAGTGCCATTATTTTACCCCTGGTACTGCCCTCCCTTTACCTGTTGGGTCCCCTCTGGGGTGGTATTGTTGCTGCCCTGGGAACAATAAAGCCCAGTCAGTTAAAGAAAGGGTTCCCCCGCCACGTTTTTTTCCTCAACAGGGCCATGATGTTCCTGGCCGGAGCAATCAGTTCTTTCTGGCTGGTTTTTTTGACCGATTTTCAGTTCGAATGGATCAATATCTGGATTATCGGAGCCATGGGAATTACTTTTTCCTTTGTAAATAACTCTTTACTTTGGGTAGGTCTCTGGGTAGATGGCAAGCTTTCCCGGGGCAATAATTTTATCCTTTTTGCCCTGGAGAGGGTTCGGACCGTTTTTATTTCGGTGCTTGTAGCTGTAATTTTTATTATTGTCTATCAATCCCATGCTCTGCCGGGGATTTTAATCCTTTTTGCCCTGGTATTTCTTTTCCGAGATGTTTTGCAGGCCCGCTTTAAGCATATCAACAGTTTTTTCCAGGTAATTGAAAGTTTTGCCCGGGTGATTGACACCAAGGACCCCTATACCCGGGGACATTCGGAACGAGTGGCCCAATATGTAGAGGACCTGGGGAAAAAGGCAGGACTTTCTCCCATAAGGGTACCACGCCTGGTTCAGGCCGCCAAACTTCACGATGTGGGCAAACTGGGTATTCCGGAGGCAATACTTCAGAAACCAGGACGGTTGACTGCCCGCGAATATGATCAGATTAAAACCCATCCAGAGCAGGGAGAGGAACTTCTGAATAATATTGAAATGCTGGATGATCTTCTGCATATTATTCGGCATCATCATGAGCGTTATGATGGCAAGGGTTATCCCGATGGGCGGAAAGGGGAAGAGATCCCCTTTGAAGCCCGCCTTCTGACTCTTGCTGATGCTTATGATTGTATGACCACTGACCGTATTTATCGGCGGGCCCTGAGCAAGGAAGAAGTACTGGAGGAACTGGAAAGGTGTTCAGGCACCCAGTTTGATCCGCGGCTAACCAGGATTTTGATTGATATGTTGAACAATGGATACTATGAGCGCCACCTGAAATAGCCGGATTTTTTTCCCACCTCCGGGTGGGTTTTTCATTTTTTGAGTAAAAGGAGAGGATCTTCTTGTCCATTCAGGTCCGGCAATACCAGGATTTAACCGGTCTGGTGGAAGAATTGGCCGGGGCAGACGAAATGCTTTTTATTGTACCCACCAGGAAAAAAGCCCATTATTTAGAGCAAAAGCTGCTGGCCTACCGGGAAAGACCCGGGATTTATACCCTGCCTGACTTTTTAATGTACTGTTATCGGCAAAAAGGAGGGGAAAGACGGCCAATTTCCCCCGCCCAGCAGATATTAATTGGGGAAAGAATCATCGAGGAAAATCAGAACAGGCTTTCTTTTTTCCCGGACATAAAAAAATATCCGGGGCTGGCGGGGAAAATTAAGGACTTTTTTACTTACATGGTCCAGTATAAGAAGAGCTGGGGAGAACTGGCAGAAGGAGACCTGCAGAACGATCTTAAATTTTTGTGGGAGGAGTATTGCTGTTTTCTGGAAAAACGTAACCTGCTGGATCCGGACTGGCTGGCCTGGAATAACGAGGAATTCTTGCACCAAAAATCAGGGCCGTGGCAGAAGCTGGGCCTGGATACCCTTTATTATAATACTCCCCGAGATTGGGAAATAATTGGGAAAATGGAAGAATGGTTTTCCGAGGTTTATCTGTACTCGGATTTACCGGAAACGCTGCCCGAGGGGAAGGCCCTATTTACAAAACTTAGGGCTTTTAATCAGAATCAGCTTAACTTTTGCCCACCTGAAGAATCCTGCTCCGCTGCAGTGCACCATTTTTTCAATCAGGAAGAAGAGGTGCGGGCGGTTGCCCGTTCTGTGCGTAGAGCAATAAAAACCGGGCACCCTACCCAGGAAATTTTTGTAGTTTTAGCAGAATTTGCAGAATATCAATTTCTGATCCGGGAAATTTTCCCCCAGTACAATATTCCCTTTGATCTGGCCCGGGGTTTCCCCCTGGCGGATAGCCCCCCTGCCGTTCTCCTAAAAACCCTTTTGGATTTAATTGAAACTCCATATAGCCGCACCCTGTTAACCCGTTTTTTTTCCAGTTCACTGGTGGAAATGCCCGGGCTGGATATCAGGGTCCTGGATAATTTTTCCCGGCGGTTTAACTTTAATGACCTGGAGCCCCTGATTGAAGGGGAACTGGACCTGGGCTCTTTGATCTCAAAAGAAGAAGGGGGGGAGATCCAGGAGGGGTTTAACCGGATCGGCGAATTTATTCGGGGGAAATTGCTTCCCCTGGGTAGAACCAGTAACCCGGTTGAATTTTTAGACCTGATCAGTGAGATGTTATCCCCCCGGGGCCTATTGAGGAATACAATTCCTGAACCCGGAGAAGAAGAGGAAAACGATCTCCGGAAAAATGCTATAGCCCTCCGCCAGCTGGAGGGAGTCCTGCAATCAGCCCGAGAATTATTTGATCAGGAGATTTTAAAAACTACTATTCCCGGTGGCAGGATCCGGAGAACCCTCACCCGCCTGATTGAAGAAAAAGAATATTATCTCCCCGAAATGGCTGGAGGGGTGCAGGTTACCCAGATGCTGAATATGCGGGGCTGGCCTGCCCCAAGAGTTTATCTTCTGGGTTTAACCCACAATTGTTTCCCTTCCCGGCCCCCGTCTAATTTTCTGTTGGCAGGGAGGGATTCAGCTGATATTTTCCGGGAAAGCCGGGCTTTTTTCCTCCATCTCCTGGCCCGGAGTAGGGAAGTTCATATTACAGTTCCCTCTTTTGCCCGGGGGCAGGAAACGCAACCTTCGCCCCTGATAAAACGGCTGAAGAGGGATAAAAAGGAGTTATATCCTCCGGAAGAGGAGGATAAGGAAAGCCTTAATGATCTTTTGACCTGGCTTGCCGATAACCTGGAGGAGGAAAAATGGCGATATTATGCTCATCCTCGCGATGTGTATTTACTGAACCTGGAAAGGGAGAGACAGAGTAAAGAAAATGGAGAACACCGGGGCTACCTGGGACCGGAAATTGAGCTAAAGATGGATCCCGTAGCAGTCACCGCCCTGGAGGATTACTGGCGCTGTCCTTTTTACTTTTTTCTTAAATGGGTTTTAGGTGTGGAAAAGAGAGAGGAAGTTCAGGAGGAAGAAGAACCCTCCTTATTGGGATTGCAAATCCATCGTATCCTGGAGTTATTTGGTCAGCAGGGAGGTTTTGCGATCCTGGAACAGAACTTTCCAGGAGCCTGTTCGCTTATGAAATCCTTGGCCCTGGAGGTCCTAAAAAATGATCAAATTGATCTTCAACGGAATCCCTTTGTTCAGGCCCAGTATAAAGTCTGGTTGCGGGGCCTGGAAGATCAAAAGGAGCCTCCCGGGGTTCTCTATCAGTTTCTACAAAAAGAGAAAGAGCGGATCGGGGAAGCTCAGCCCATTTCTTTTGAAACGGATCTTTCCGAAACCGGGGATTACCCGGTTTTGGGCCCTTTTAGGGTCCAAGGAAGAATTGATCGAAAAGATCGGGTTGGAGTGGGTGGAATAATGGTTTATGATTATAAAACCGGACAGGTTCCAGCCACCCGGGATATCAGGGAAAAAAGGAATCTCCAGCTCCCCCTATATATTATGGCCTTAAAAACCCGGTCAGAGCTCAGGGATAAAAAAATTCTTGGAACCTATTATCAATTACGCCCCAGGATTTCCCCCTCTCTGGGGCCTTTAATAGGAGATATGCTGGAGGGCAAAAAACCTGGTTCCATTATCAATCTGGAGGAACTGGGAGGAGCAGAAGAATACACCAAAATCCTGGGAATGATATACAGAGGAATGCAAGAAGGGCAATTCCCTACTACCTCCTGGAATGAAGAACAGGCGGGATGTGCCAATTGCCCATATAAGGGCATCTGCCGGGGCAGTATAGATCAGGTGGAAGGAGAGGTTAGCTGTGAGCAATGAATTTTCCCTGACCAGTGAACAGGAAAAAGCTCTTAATTTGAATAAGGATTTACTGGTCCTGGCCGGGGCAGGTTCCGGCAAGACCCGGGTTTTAACCGAGCGCTATATTCACCTGGTGGAAAAAAGTATAGAGAGCAATAGCCCCTTCACCCTGGAAATATCCTGGTCGTTACCTTTACGGAAAAAGCTGCGGGAGAGATGAAAGAAAGGATTCAGTCCCACCTGGAGAATAAAAAGGGAGGGCCCTGGAAAAAATTTTTGGAAGGCTTTTTGGATAATCAGATATCCACTTTTCATTCTTTATGTGCCCGGATTTTACAGAGTTATCCCCTGGCCGGAAAAGTTGATCCTGATTTTAAAATTCTGCAGGGCTTTGATCAAAAACAGTTTCTTACGGAAGTAATTGAAAGAGAAATAAACCTGCTGGCCCGGCGGAAGGATGAAGGTTTGCTTTGCTTGCTCAATGAGTGGAGGTTCCGCCAGTTAAAAAATAATCTACTGGACCTGGTAGAAAAGCGGTACGATCTTATGACCACCCTTCAGGAATATGAATTAAGTACTGAGCAGGAGCTTATGAACCGATGGGCCGGGGGATCGGGCCAATATTCTCCGGGCCTGGAAAAGCTTCTAATCAGGTTGCAGTCTATTCCTGTTTTTGCAGAGCTGGATATTAATGCCGCTGATCAGGGCTTGAATTTTTTAAAAAAACTGGCGGATTTATTTGAAAAATCAAAGGCCCTATCCTCCCGGGCCCCAGACTGGGAAAAAGCAATGATTTTACGCGAGTTGCTGGAACTTTTTATCGGGTCCGGTGGAGATTATTTAGCCATGAAAAGTTATCATCAGGTGGGAGTAAAAAAGAACTGGAAGGATTACCCCCGGGAGCATCAGGAGGTAAAAAGACTCCTGAAGGAAATAAAGGAGGAGATGGAGCAGATTATCCCTGCGGAAAAAATCGACCTTCTCCCCAACTCTTATGACCTGGAAATGGCTAAAATTATGCCCCATCTGGCAGCAATTGCCCGTAGGTGTATTGCTGCCTACCAAAAAAATAAGGGTGATAGGAACTGGCTTGATTTTAATGACCTGGAAGGTTTTACCCATGAAATCCTTTCCACGGAGGCAGAGGTGGCTGCCAGCCTGGGCCGGAGGTACCCCTATATTATGGTGGATGAATTCCAGGATACCAATAAACGGCAGTGGGAGATAATTAAAGCCATTGCTGACGGAGGAGAAAAAAGCAATTTATTCCTGGTTGGAGATGTTAAGCAGGCTATTTATTCTTTCCGGGGTGGGGATGTTACCATTTTTAATCGGGCCCGCAAGGAGATGGAAGAGACCGGAAGTGATCTTGTTTTTGCCCGGAATTTCCGATCCTGCGAACCTTTAATTGACTTTTTTAATTCTTTTTTCGGTTGTCTTCTGGGGGCATCAGAAGCAGAATATGAAGCCCCATTTCAGAAGCTGCGGGCTGCAGGGCAAAACAAAGATTATCCCGGGGAAGTGGAGCTAACCGTTATTGTGAACCAGAAGGAAGACCGCTGGGAGAGAATTCGTAGAGAAGCAGATGTGGTTGCGAGCCGAGCCCAGGAACTATTATCGCGCTTACCGGAAAAAGGGAAAAACCCCAGGCTGGCCATCCTGATGCGGCGCTTAACCAATATTCATCATTATGAGCAGGCTTTACAGGAACGGGGAGTTAGCTTTACCACTATTCGGGGTCGGGGCTTTTTCAATCAGCAGGAAATACTGGACCTGTGCAACCTGCTCCTTTTCCTGGAAGATCCAGGACGAGATGTGGAACTTATTGGGCTTCTCCGATCGCCTCTTGTAGGGGTCAGCGATCGGGAAATTTATGAACTTTTCCGAGAACAGGGAGATAGTCTCTGGGAAAAGATGATAAATTCTTCCCAGGAAAAATGGTTAACCATTGGAAGAATAATTGAACAGTGGCTGAAACTCAAAGATTATTTGGCCCTGGGAGAACTGCTGCAAAGAATTATTCAAAAAACCAGGTTTTACCTATCTTTGAATCTGGGTGATGATAGGAAACAAAAGGTGCTCAACGTCGAAAAATTCCTGGAAATTGCCCGGGACTTTTCCCGGGGAGGGCGGGGACTGGGGGAATTCGTTGATTTTCTGGAACAGCAATTATCCAGCCCGGATCAGGAAGCAGAAGCCCTGACCGAGGTGGAAACAGATGTGGCTATTATGAGTATTCATCAGGCCAAGGGCCTGCAGTTTCCTGGGGTTATTCTGGCGGACCTGGGGGGCAGATTTAACCTGGGTCAGGCTGACCCTATCAGAACCGCCTGCCTGGAAGGGCGGGAGGAGCTGGGAATGGGGGTGCTGGATCCTCAGTCTGGTCTACGGGCAATTCCGGCCTTGAGGCAGAGGATAGGTAATAGAAAAAAGGCAGAGCAGCTGGCTGAAGAAAAAAGACTTTTTTATGTAGCAGCAACCCGAGCCCAGTTATACCTGGAACTGATTGGTTCCCGGAAAGAAGGAAACCGCAGCATCGAAGATCTTTCTCAGGGCCTGAGTTTTCTGGACTGGCTGGAACTGGCCTATGGTGGCCCTGAATTTCCCGGGGCAGAAGGAGTTATGGATGTAAGAAAAATAGGTCCTGAGGATAAATTGGGTTCTGGGAGAATAACTCCCCCCCCAAATTTCGGGTCTATTGCCCCTGATCTAAAGCCCGAACAAAAAAAGGGCTGGTCCCCTCCTGCTTTATCCTGGAACAAAATTGTGGAAATCAATCCTACTGATTTAATCCTTTTTAAAAATTGTCCTCGCCGTTATTATTACAGTCGGGAACTTTTGATTGAAAGGGAAAATGTAAGTAGAAGAAAGATGGAGAATAACCAGGAATTCCGTCTGGAAGGTCAAAAAATTGGACAATTGTTACATGGACTCCTGGAAGATGATAGCTTCTGTCCAGGTGAAAAAACCTGGGTAAAAAAATTCCAGGAATTAAATATTCTCCCCTCACAAAGGGAACAGTATCGGGAAGAATTAAAAAAACATTTAAATTATTTGCAGGTTTCGGATTGGTTAGATAGAATAAAGAGAGCGGATTGCGATATTTCGGAAAAGAAATTCCGGGTTCTGTGGAAACAGGATGGGCAGTATTCCCTATATTTAACCGGAGTGGTTGACCGGCTTCTCCTGGAAAAAGATCGCTGGGTATTACTGGATTTTAAAACCAACAGGCTGGGGGAACAGACCCCAGAGGAAATGACTTACCGCAATAATTATCAGTTGCAGCTGGCCTGCTACAGAGAAGGACTGCAAAGATTAAAACCCCCGGTTAATATTGCTGAAGCCTGGATAATTTATTCGGGGGCAGGCGAGTCTCAGAAGATTGATTACGGGGAAACAGAGCGGCTGAAATTGGAAAAAGTGATAGAGGATTTTCTTAACCGCAACTTTATTCCCCGGCCCGGGACTCACTGTTCTGCCTGTCAGTATTCTGCCATCTGTCCGGGCATAAAAAAGGGAGGCAATAATGGATGGAGCTAAAAAAACTACCCTGGAGAGCAATCGCTGTTCCCATGGCGGTTAATGTTGTAATGGGTTTTGCCATTGGTGGTTTTGCTGCACTTTTACCTCTGGTTAGAGAAGATTTTGATTTGAGCAGAACTGAAGTAGGGTTTTACACCACCTGTTTGTTCCTTGCTTCTTTTGGTTCAGCGCTTCTTGCAGGTTATCTGATCGATCGATTGGGAATCAGGAAAGGACTGGGCCTGGGAGGAGTGGTTATGGGCAGCTTTATTGCCCTTTATGGGGTGGTCCCCAGCTATTACGTTCTTTTGATTTTTGCTTTTGGAGCGGGTCTGGGACAGAGTCTTCTTACTCCCGCGGGTAATAAAGCAATAATTTCGTTGACGGGTGGGGTTGCCAGTAATATGATCATGGGATTTTTCCGTTCCGGGGTGGGAGTAGGTTCATTAATTGGAGCTGCTCTTTTACCCTGGATCGCCCTGCACCTGGGCTGGCGGGCAGCAATTATTGGAGCAGGTTTGATCTGTTTAATCCTGGCAATTAACATATTTCGCAATAAAAGCCTGGCCTCCCATGATCAGGTGGGCGAGGAAGAACAGGGGGAAAAGGTCTCCTTTAAAGAAGAAGTTAAAGATCTGTTGACTATACCAGATTTTAGATTCCTGGTCCTTACTGGCTTTGCCTTTGCTGCGGTCCTGGCTACCCTGATTGGCTATTTGCCCCTGTGGTTAAATGAAGCCGGGGGTTTATCGGTTTATCATGCCGGTCTTGGTCTGGGACTGGCCCAGGCAGGAGGAGTGGCCGGTCGGCCCTTCTGGGGTTTTTTATCAGACCGTTTCAAACTTCTTCGCCAGGACCTGATTATGGCAGTGCAGGCTGTTTTAATGGTAATTACTTTAATCACTTTTGCCTTTGCCGGAACCAGGCTGATTATGGAAGCTCTGCTGGCTCTTTCCTTTTTTATTGGTTTTGTGGGGATGGGTTTTGGGGGAGTCTATTTTGGTTTCCTGGGCTCCCTGGCGGGAACCATAAAAACTGGTGTAGCAACCGGCCTGGCTTTAACCTTTTTACGTCTTGCAGTAGTAGCTATTCCACCTATTTTTGGGTCGGTTGCCGATTATTTTGAGACCTACACCTGGTCCTGGCTTTTTATTGCAATTTTTCCCGCTCTTTCTCTGTCTTACTATATTAAGGTCCGGGTTAATAAGGCAAAAAATGAAGTCCACGCCTAGTGCTCTGAATATAGAAAACAGGAAACTGGAAGAATCCTACCGGCAATAAAATGCCCCTTATTAAGGAGGGCAGGAGATGGATATCTTTGTTGCTCGACAGCCGATTTTTAACCGGAAAAAAGAGGTTTTTGCGTACGAACTCCTTTTCCGGGATAGCCTGGAAAATTATTATCGGGGCGGGGATGAAGACAGGGCCACATCCGGGGTCTTAAGCCACAGTTTTTTAACTATTGGAATTGAGGAGTTAACCCGGGGTAAAACAGCCTTCATCAATTTTTCAGCCCGGCTTTTACAGGAAGAAGTCCCAACTCTTTTCTCCCCCGATATTCTTGCGGTGGAGGTTCTGGAAACAATAAAGCCTGAACAGGGTATAATTGAATGCTGCAGGAAACTCAAAAAGCAGGGTTATTACCTGGTTCTGGATGATTTTGTTTTTAAGGAAGAATTTCGCCCCCTGCTGGAGCTCGCGGATTTAATAAAGGTGGATTTTTTGCGGGGAACTCCCCGGGAACGAGAATTACTATATGGACAGTTGGAAGGTTATCCCGACCTGGAGTTGCTTGCAGAGAAAGTTGAGACCGAGGCACAATTTAAAGAGGCTCTGCAGGCGGGGTACTCATATTTCCAGGGCTATTTTTTCTGCGAACCGATAATTGTTTCTGCTGCTGATGTCCCGGGGTTTAAATTCAGCTACCTCAATTTGATTAAAGAAGCTAATAAAAAAAACGCTGATTTTGCCAGACTTGCGGAAATAATAAAAAAGGATCTGACCCTTTCTTACAAAGTGCTGAAGTTAATCAATTCCTCCGCATTTGGTTTTAGAGAACGGATTGAATCCATCCAACAGGCTCTGGTCCTGCTGGGCTTAAATGAATGCCAGCGCTGGGTTACTCTACTGGCAATGTCCGGTCTGCTGGAAGAAAAGCCGCGGGAACTGATGATAACCTCCCTGGTTCGGGCGCGCTTTGCCGAGCACCTGGCTTTTCTGATGAATCTGCAGGACCGCTCCCAGGAATTATTTTTAATGGGCATGCTGTCCCTGATTGATTCTTTTTTGGGTCGACCTCTGCCGGTAATTCTTACCCAATTACCCCTTTCCGAAAGTATTCGGCAAGCCCTGTTGAAAAGGAAAGGTGATCTTTCCACAGTTTTAGAGCTGCTCCAGCAATATGAGGATGGGAACTGGAAAGAGGTAGAACGTCTGGCCCGGGAGCAAAACCTCGATCCTGCTGAGATATCCCGTTGTTACTATAAAGCTATAACCTGGACCAATAGTTTTCAGGAATTGTGGTAGGCGTAAACTGCTCCCGCCTTCGCCTTGCTCTGAGGCGGGAGAATTCCTGATAATTTTGTTAAAAATAGCGCAGGGGGGCGGGTGAGGTTATCCCCAGTGGTAACTCTGGGAAAAGAGTAAAAAAGGAGAAATTGGGCTGTTATGGGTTAAACGAACCAACCCATTTCCTCATAGGGGTTTATTTATCCTCTCTACCGGGGAAATAGGGGGTCAAAAAAAGTAGAAATGATGGATATTCTGATGAGAGAATTTGTTCTGGCTAATAATTTTCTGTTTGGGAGGAGTGGTTTTTTTGCCGGGAAAACGATTGTTGCAGGGAGTATTGATCGGTCTGGTAGTTTTTATGGTGATTGGCGCTTATACTGTGTTAACGGAAACGCCCCTTCTGCAGGCAGGTCCTGGAGAACTGGATTCCAGTATTGGGCATGTTAATGTTCGGGAGGTTTTTGAAGCTCACCCGGACACCATGACAGCAGAAATGCAGTTAAGTCGAGAAGCCCAGGCCATGCAGGAGGAAATGGAAGAGAAAGCAGCGGATCTAAGTGAACAGGAACAACAGGCTTTGATCCAGGAGTACCAGCAAAGGCTGGCCCTGCGTGAGCAGGAGTTGATCAGCGAGGTAGTGGAGAAAATTGAAGATATTGTAGCCGAAGTGGCCCAGGAAAGGGGCATAGAAGTTGTCCTGGAGGCTCAGAATGTAATTTATGGCGGTGAGGATCTTACTGCTGCAGTTCTGGAAAAGATTAATGATTAAACCCTGCTCAGCAGGGTTTTCTTTTTTCTATGGCCCGGATATTGGAAGCGGGGAAAAGTTGTTTTTCGATAATTAGCTATCCATATCTGCAAGGCCTGTGGCAAGAAAAGTTTAATCATTTGGAAAAAACCGAAAAAATTAAAGGGTGTCGGAGAAAAGATGGAGAAGAGGAATATCCAATAATAATTAAGGGGAGGGAGCCGGGTGGCATATAAAATTTTACTTGTTGATGATGAACCACTGGTTCTAACCAGTTATCGGAGATTATTAAATAGATATTTTGAAGTTGATGCTGCCTCTTCTGCCCGGCAGGGCCTGGAACTCCTGGAAAACAATGGGCCCTATGCTGCAGTTATAATTGATTATCTTATGCCGGAAATGAACGGGGTTGATTTGGCCGTAGAAGCCCGAAAGATTGCTCCCAGAACCTCCCGGCTAATGTTGACTGGCAGGGGAGACCTGGAAATTGCCACTGCTGCCCTGAACAGGGGGAATATTCTTTTTTTTCTGGCCAAACCCTGTTCCAGGGAGGAATTCTTACGGGCAGTTACTACTGCAGTAGAGACTTATCGGCGACCCCAGGGTTCTGTCAATCCTACTGATTCCCGTTCACAAAAAGCCTTCTTATTTCTTTATCAGGGGCTTAAGTCCTGGGCTCAGAAAAAATATCCAAAAGCTCGGGAAAGTCTTCAGAACTCTCGGGCGATATTTCAGGAACTGAATAATATGGATGATTTTGCCCGCGCTGGTTTTTTTCTGGCCGGGGTAATCATTGAAGGAGACCTTGAATCTGAAGCACAGAATAAAGCCAATAAGCTGGAACTTTTGATAGAACAGACCCTGGCCTACTATCAGGAACAGGGTTTTCCCGAACTTATTTATCCGGATAAAAATTTGTTTTTTCCTGCCCTGAACTGGGCTTATCGGAATAACTGCAGGGCAGAGTACGTGGCGAGGATCTTGCAGGAAATGGAAATGTTAGGCCCCACCAACGCTTTGCTTCAGGTTCGAACCCTGGGCCCACTCCAGGTTTTTTTTCAGGATCGGCCAATATTTGAATCGGACTGGCGCAATCCCAAAGCAAAAAAGTTATTTTTTTTCCTTTTAACCCGACGCCAGAAAAAAGTGCATCGAGATATTATTCTGGAGACCTTCTGGCCGGATATGGCCCCCCAGGCTGCTGCCAATAATTTTTCCACCTGTCTTTATGACCTGCGCCAGGTTTTTGGGCCAGAACTTATTGTCTACAGGCATAAACTCTGCTGGCTGGAACCTGGGCTTTTCTGGTGTGATCTGGACGAATTTGAAG
>PWFS01000230.1 GCA_003554145.1 Halobacteroidaceae bacterium
AAAGCCCTGACCGATGCTGCTGACTTTTATCTGCGCCTGGAGGACTTTACCCTGGAGCAGGTCCTGGAAAATAAGATTTTCCGGGGAGAGGGTTCATGAGCAGAGGGGCTGACCTGCTGCTTTTGGGTGAAAAGATAATTACTTCCCGGGGAGCCAGCACTGCTCCCCTCCTGGGATCTGAGCTGGGTTGCCTCACGGTTATTGAAAAGGGAGCAGTGGCCGTAAAAGGGGGAGTGATTGCTGCCGTAGGCTCCGAAGAGGAAATTGTACAGCGTTTTCCCCCGGAGGAATGCCGGAGGATTATCGAATCTCCCGGAAAAATGATTACTCCCGGGTTGATTGATCCCCATACCCACACCGTTTTTGGAGGTTCCAGGGAAGATGAATTTGCTCTGCGAATTTCAGGAGTACCCTACCTGGAAATACTGCAAAAAGGGGGAGGGATCCTGGATACAGTTCAGGCCACCCGCTCCACCCCTTATGAGGAGTTACTGGAAAAATCACGCGGTCACCTGGACCGAATGCTAATCGGGGGAACCACGACTACTGAAGTTAAAAGTGGGTATGGTCTGGACCTGGAAAATGAAATGAAAATGTTGCAGGTAATCAATCAACTGGACCGGGAGCATCCCCTGGACCTGGAAGCCACCTTCCTTGGAGCCCATGCCCTGCCTCCCGAATATCGGGGTCGCACCGATGAATTTATTGATTACATGGCCCAAGAGGTCCTACCTCAGGTGGTCGAAGCGGACCTGGCGCGCCACTGTGATATTTTTTGCGAAGAAGGAATCTTCAGTATTAGCCAATCCCGGCGTCTTTTGCAGAAAGCCCGGGAACTGGGGCTGGCTATCCGCTTCCATGCTGATGAAATGGTTAGCCTGGGCGGGGCGGAGCTGGCTGCAGAACTGGGGGCCCATTCGGCCGATCATCTCCTGAAAATTTCCAAAAAGGGAATCGAGGCCATGGCCCGGGAGCAGGTAGTGGCCAATCTTCTGCCCGCTACCCCCTTCACCCTGATGAAAGACGAATATGCCCCTGCCCGGGATATGATCGAGCAGGGTGTTGCGATAGCACTGGCTTCTGACTTTAATCCCGGGAGTTCTCCTACCCATTCTGTCCCCCTGATAATGACTCTGGCCTGTCTGCAAATGAAAATGACTCCGGAAGAAACCCTCAATGCAGTAACCATTAATGCTGCTCACAGCCTGGGTCTGGGCAGAGAAATTGGAAGTATTGAGGAGGGGAAAAAGGCGGACCTGATTATCTGGGAGGCCTCCAATCCCCGATTTATTCCTTATTATTATGGAACCAACCTGGTTCAAACTGTAATAAAAGAGGGCCGGGTGGTAGTGGAACAAGGCCAATTAAGGAGGTCAAAAAATGAAAATCAATGATTTCCTGGAAAATGTTGCCGGTGGACAACCGACTCCCGGCGGGGGAAGTGCAGCAGCCTTTGCCGGTTCTTTGAGTTCAGCCCTGGTGCGGATGGTCAGCAATATCACCCTGAAAAAATTAGAAGGAGAACGGCAAGAAAAGTTTAAATCATTAGAGGAACAAGCCGGGGTTTTGCAGAATGAATTATGGAGACTGGTTGACCGGGATGCGGAATCTTTTAATCAGGTTATGAATGCGTTCCGGCTTCCCCGAGAAACTCCCGAGGAAAAAGAAAAAAGAAAAGAAGAAATACAGAAAGCTTTCCAGGGGGCGGCCGAGGTACCCCTGGAAACCATGGAAAAAGCTCTGCAGGTGGGGAAACTGGCTTTAACAGTAATGCGAGAGGGTAATCCCAACTGTATTACCGATGCTGCAGTTGGGTTTTTGCTGGCCCATGCCTGTATTAAAGGAGCTGCCCTTAATGTCCGCATCAATCTGGATTCGATTAAGGACGAGGAGTTTACCGAAAAAGCAGTGAAAGGAGTTGATAGACTTTTAGAAGAAGCTACACACTTGGAGGATGAGATGAACAGGTTAATTGAGGAAAACATATAAAAACAAGGAGGATGATTTTCTTTGAAATCTGATATTCAAATTGCTCAAGAAGCAAAAATGGAACATATTCATAAAATTGCGGAAAAGGTTGGTTTAAAGCCGGAAGACCTTGAACTATATGGAGATTATAAAGCCAAGGTCAAAATGGATGTAATTAAGCGTCTGGAAGATGCTCCTGATGCTCGCCTGGTACTGGTAACCGCCATTACCCCCACCCCTGCCGGGGAAGGAAAGTCCACTACCTCTGTGGGTCTGGGTGAAGCTCTGAATAAAATGGGCAAAAAGACCATGATTGCACTGCGGGAACCCTCTCTGGGCCCCTGCTTTGGAATTAAAGGAGGAGCCGCCGGAGGCGGGTATTCCCAGGTAATGCCCATGGAAGACATTAACCTGCATTTTACCGGGGACCTGCATGCTATTGGAACTGCCCATAACCTCCTGGCCGCAGCCCTGGATAATCATATCAAACAGGGCAATCCCCTGGGGATTGACCCCACCCGGATTTCTTACAAAAGGGTTGTGGATATGAATGACCGGGCCCTCCGTGATATCGTGATTGCCCTGGGTGGGCCTGCCAACGGAATGCCCCGGGAAGACGGTTTTATGATCACCGTTGCTTCCGAGGTAATGGCCATTCTCTGTCTGGCCAGCGACCTGGAGGACCTGAAAGAACGGCTGGGGAATATCGTGGTTGGAGAAACATTTGACCGCAAACCGGTAACTGCTCGGGATCTCAATGTTCAGGGGTCCATGGCTGCTCTCCTTAAAGATGCGCTCAAGCCCAACCTGGTTCAGACCCTGGAGAATAACCCCGCTTTTGTCCACGGCGGTCCTTTTGCCAATATTGCCCACGGCTGCAACAGCCTGATGGCTACCAAGTTATCCCTGAAACTCTCGGATATAACCATAACTGAAGCCGGTTTTGGAGCTGATCTTGGCGCTGAGAAATTTTTGGATATCAAGTGCCGGTTTGGCGATCTGAATCCCGAAGCAGTAGTTCTTGTGGCTACCGCCCGGGCTCTGAAAATGCATGGCGGAGTTAATAAAAAGGAACTGGAAGAAGAAAATCTGGAGGCATTGGGTCAGGGCATTGAAAACCTGGAAAAGCACATTGAAAATATGCAGAGTTTCGGCCTGCCCCTGGTTGTGGCCATCAACCGCTTCCCCCATGATACCGAGGCAGAACTGGAACTGATCCGGGAACGCTGTGAAAAAATGGGAGTAGAGGTAGCCCTTTCTGAAGTCTGGGCCAGAGGTGGCGAAGGCGGAATGGAACTGGCTGAAGCTGTATTACGGGCCCTGGATGAAGAAAGTGATTTTAAATTTCTCTATGATACCGACATGCCCATAAAGGAAAAGCTGGAGACAATTGCTACCAAAATTTACGGGGCTGATGGGGTTAATATCAATAACTCCCTGTCCAGGAAAATCAAGAGACTGGAGGATCAGGGCTATGGCAATATGCCCATCTGTGTGGCCAAGACCCAGAACTCCCTTTCTGATGATCCAACCCTGATCGGTCGCCCCCGGAACTACAGCGTTACCCTCCAGGATATTAACCTTTCCGCGGGAGCCGGCTTTTTGGTAGCTTTAATGGGCAGTATAATGACCATGCCGGGACTGCCCAGACGTCCTGCGGCAGAGGGTATCGATGTTGATAAAGATGGCAAGATTTCCGGATTGTTCTAAGGAAAAACGAAGCCCGGGGTTTATCCCCCGGGTTTCTTATTTGGTTAAAACTTTTGATCGGATAGTTAGAAGGGTTTTATAAAAACAGTTTTTAATGGGGTTAGTCCTTGTCAACTCCGGGGCCAGATGTTAAAATATAGACGCAGGCGGCATCGAAAAGAGCTGCACTGGATATACTTAAAATTTATTGGTTTCGCTTGGATCTTCGGACCGAGACGAAAGGAGGAAAATTATAATGAAGTTAAAAGGTGCCGGATTCCCAATGAAGGGTGGCATCTCATTTTTTTTAGGCGGTGGTGGGTATTATGACTGAAAAACCTGCCATCGCTTTTATTGGTCCAGGAAAGGTTGGCTGCGCACTGGCAGCCCATCTCCAGGAAAAAGGTTTTAAGATTATTGGAGCGGTAATCAGGGAAGGAGGCCGGACGGAAGGGCGTCCGGGGCAGGAAGTATTTCCAGCCCTGACATCAGACTGGTCTTCCCTCCTCCCTGAGGCCAGGCTGATTTTTATAACCACCCCTGATGATCAGATTGCCCCTATTGCCCGGGATCTGCGGCAGAAGGAGCTGATTGACCAGGATACAGTTCTGGTGCATACCAGTGGCCATCATCCAGCTTCCATAATGGGGGAGAGAAATGTTCTGGCCATGCATCCCCTGCTGTCAATGGCTCGCTGGGATCTGGCCCGGGATAATCTGGGGAAAGCCTGGTTTTTCCTGGATGGCGATAAGCGGGGACTGGCCTGGGGAGAAAAAATATGCCGGGCCCTGGAACTGAACTGGGAGATTATTCCCGGGGAAAAAAAGGGAGCGTACCATGCCGGAGCAGTTATTTTCAGTAATTACCTGGTGGCCCTGGTTAATGCCGGGCTGGAACTGCATAAAAAAGCTGGAATTGGAGAAGAGGCAGCCCTTTCTGCAGCACTGCCACTTGTGGAAAGCACCCTGACCAATTTACGGGAATTGGGCCCCACAGAGGCCCTGACCGGCCCGGTAGCCCGTGGTGACCTGGGTACCGTACAGGGACATCTGCAGATACTGGATGGGGAGGAGCAACTGGATAATCTGTACCGGGCCCTGGCGGGGTATACCCTGGAGATTGCCCGCAAAAAAGGCCTGTCCGAAGGAACTTATTGGCAAATGAAAAAATATCTGGAGGAGGGTACTGATAATGGGTAAGAAAGAACCGGTGCGTACCACTGATTTTAGATTAATGAAGGAAAAAGGACAGAAAATAACCATGCTGACTGCCTATGATTGTAATATGGCGCGTCTGCAGGATGAGGCCGGGGTTGATTCGATCCTGGTGGGCGATTCGGTGGGGATGGTTATGCTGGGTTATGACAATACCCTGCCGGTCACTATGGAGGAAATACTGCATCATACCAGGGCCGTGGTTCGGGGAGTAAACCGGGCCCTGGTGATTGCAGACATGCCTTTTATGAGTTTTCAGGTCAGCCCGGAAAAAACTGTGGAAAATGCTGGACGACTGTTAAAAGAGGGAGGAGCAACTGCAGTTAAACTGGAGGGTGGCCAGGAAGTCCTGGCCCAGACCAGGGCCCTTATTGCAGCAGGGATACCGGTTTTGGGGCACCTGGGTTTGACTCCCCAGTCCATTCATCAGATGGGTGGGTTTAAAGTCCAGGCCAGGGCTGTCGCCCAGGCCGAAAAATTAATTACAGATGCCCGACTTCTGGAGCAGGCCGGAGTTTTTGGACTGGTCCTGGAATGTATTCCCGCTCCCCTGGCCGAAAAACTTTCTCGCTCCTTATCCATTCCCACTATTGGGATTGGGGCGGGTAGTGGCTGTGATGGACAGGTCCTGGTTGCCCATGACCTGCTGGGACTGAGTGGGGATTTTGCCCCGCGCTTTGTTCGGCGTTATGCTGATCTGGGGGAAGCAATGCAGGAAGGTTTTTCCCGCTATCTCGCCGAGGTTCGGGAAGGGGAATTTCCAGGGGAGAAGGAAAGCTTTTCCATGGATCAAGAAACATTGCAAAAGATTTTTGATCGGGAGGAGAACAGTGAAACTAATCAGTAATATTACAAAAATGCAGGAAATTAGTGAAGCAAGAGCCCTGGAAAAAAAACGTATCGGTTTTGTTCCTACCATGGGCTATCTGCATCAGGGCCACCTGCAACTGGTGGAAAAGTCAGTTGCTGATAATGAAATTACGGTGGCCTCGGTATTTGTTAACCCTACCCAGTTTGGGCCCGAGGAGGATTATGATGAATATCCCCGGGATCTGGATCGGGATCTGGATCTGTTGCAGGAAAGAGGCGTTGATTATGTCCTATATCCAGATGTAGAAGACGTTTACCCGGAAGGGTTTGCCACTTATGTTCAGGTAGAAAAGGGAACCGACGTCCTCTGTGGCCGTTCCCGCCCCAATCATTTTAAGGGAGTTACTACCGTGGTCAGCAAGCTTTTCAACATGGTCAAGCCCCACCGGGCCTATTTTGGGCAGAAAGATGGGCAGCAGTTGTTGATTATTCGCCGGATGGTCCAGGATCTTAATATGGATATTGAAGTTGTGGCCTGTCCTACTGTTCGGGAAGAGGATGGTCTGGCCCTCAGCTCCCGAAATAAGTACCTTTCCCCCGAGGAGCGGGAAGCAGCCCTGATTATTTACAATACCCTGCAAAAAACCCGGGAGAGAATTGAAGAAGGTGAAAGGGATGGGTGGGCCCTAAAAAAAGCCATGGAAGAAGCAATCAAGGCCGAACCCCTGGCTAACCTGGATTATGCCAGTATTGTCAGCCGGGACTATTTGCAGGAATTGAGCCGAATTGAAGGACCGATAATGATTGCCATTGCTGCTTTTATCGGGTCTACCCGGCTGATTGATAATGTGTGGTTGGAGGTGGAATAAATGCTGCGGGAGATGATGAAATCCAAATTGCATCGGGGAGTGGTTACCGATGCCAATCTGAAATATATGGGCAGCATAACAATTGATGCTGAATTAATGGCTGCTGCTAACCTGCTACCCCATGAAAAAGTCCAGGTAGTAAATATCAACAATGGAGAACGCTTTGAGACCTATGTGATTGCTGGAGAAGCGGGTAAAAAGGAGATATGCCTGAATGGTGCTGCAGCCCGGCTGGTCCAACCTGGAGATGAAGTGATTATAATTTCTTATGTATGGATGGAAGAAAAAGAACTGGATATTTACCGGCCCGCGGTTATTTTCCTGGATGAGAATAACCAGATAATATCGGGGCAGGAAAGTTCTTAGAATTGGAGAAAAGATAAGTAAACCACAGGGCTTTTATTTTCCAGCAAGGAGGAAGAAAATTGGACAAAAAAGAACTGGCGGCTGAGGTGCAAAGGCTAAAAAAAGAAAAGAATGCAGTCATTCTTGCTCACAACTATCAGATTGGGGAAGTTCAGGATGTGGCAGATTACGTGGGGGATTCTTTTGGGCTGGCCCAGAAGGCCGCAGAATCTGATGCCGAGGTAATAATTTTCTGTGGAGTGCATTTTATGGCAGAAAGCGCCAAGATCCTGGCCCCGGAAAAAAAGGTCATCCTGCCGGTCAAAGAGGCTGGCTGTCCCCTGGCTGATATGGCTGAAGTGGAAGAAGTTCGGGCAAAGAAGAAAGAACATCCCGAAGCAGCGGTGGTGGCCTACGTGAATACCAGTGCTGCGGTCAAAGCAGAGATTGATGTTTGCTGCACTTCCTCCAATGCGGTGCAGGTAGTAGAATCTTTGCCCCAGGAGGAAATACTGTTTTTGCCTGATAAAAACCTGGGCCATTATATTTCCCAAAAAACTGATAAAAAAATTATTATCTGGGAGGGCTATTGCGTTACCCATCACCGGGTGGCCCCTGAGGAACTGGATAAAGTTCGGGAAAACCACCCCGGGGCTCCCATTGCAGTGCACCCCGAATGTCCTCCGGAAATTGTCCAGGGGGCAGATTATGTGGGAGGCACCTCCGGGATTCTAAAATTTTCCCGGGAGACAGCAGCCCAGACCGTAATTATTGGAACCGAAATGGGTATGCTGCACCGCCTGCAAAAGGAAAACCCGGAAAAAACCTTTTTCCTGCTTTCTCCCCGCCTTATCTGTGTTAATATGAAAAAAACCACCCTGGAAAAGGTTCTGCTTTCCCTGCAGGAACTGGCTCCAGAGATCGAGGTGGAGGAGGAAATTGCCCGGAGGGCTAAACAGTCCCTGGAGCGAATGCTGGCCATAAAATAGGAGGCGGGGATAGAACATGGAAATTCCCAGGTTTTTGCTTCATTTCGACGTAGATCGGCTGCAGGTGGAGGAGGTTGACCTGCTGATTGTTGGGAGCGGGCTGGCCGGTCTTTATACTGCTGCCAAGGCCGGGGAAAGAAAGACTGCAATTCTTACCAAGGAGAAAACTGAAGACAGCAGCACAGAATTTGCCCAGGGCGGAATTGCGGCAGTTCTGAGTGATGAAGATTCTCTGGATCTGCATATTAAAGATACAAAAGATGCCGGAGCGGGCCTCTGTTATTCTCCAGCAGTAGAGGTGCTGGTTAATGAGGGAGCAGGCCGGGTGCGGGAATTAATTGCCATGGGCACCGCCTTTGACCGGATAGAGAATAACCTGGATTTTACCCAGGAGGGAGCTCATAGCCGTCCGCGGATTCTGCATGCCCGGGGGGATGCCACGGGTGAGGAAATAAGGAGGGCGCTGGTCAGCCAGGTGCAGCACCTGGATTGGATAGATTTATATGAAAATACCTACGCCCTGGAGGTGGTAACTGGCCCGGAGGGAGACTGTCAGGGGATCCTGGCTTTTGACCGTAACCGGGGTGGTTTCACTTTATTTGTGGCCCCCTATGTTGTCCTGGCCGCAGGAGGCTGTGGCCATGTTTACAGTAATACCAGCAACCCCGAGGTTGCTACCGGAGATGGTATTGCCATAGCCTATCGGGCAGGGGCGGAGATAATGGATATGGAATTTATCCAGTTTCATCCTACCACCCTCTATCAACCCGGGGAAGAAACTTTCCTGATTTCTGAGGCCGTACGGGGGGAAGGAGCTGTTCTGCGCAATAAAAAAGGGAAGCGCTTTATGCCCGATTATCATCAGCAGGGGGAACTGGCTCCCCGGGATGTAGTAGCCCGGGCAATTTTTTCGGAAATGCAGGCCGATAACCGGGAATATGTATTTCTGGACATTACCCATAAGGGAGGGGAATTCCTGGGAAAAAGGTTCCCCAAGATTTATCGCAAATGTCAGGAACTGGGCTATGACCTGCAGAAGGATTATATACCGGTTCGTCCAGCAGCCCATTTTATAATGGGAGGAGTTAAAACCGATATTGATGGGCGGACCAATATTCCGGGGCTGTATGCCTGTGGAGAAAATGCAGGGACCGGTGTGCATGGGGCCAATCGATTGGCCAGCAATTCACTTTTGGAGGGGCTTGTTTTTGGGCGGCGCATTGCCCGTCAGGTAGAAATAGAAGAACGCAGGCCTCCCCGGGTTAAGGCGGTTAAAGAACAGATTGCGCGCAGACGACCTATCGGGGATGATCGAGAATTGTGGAGGGTGCGGGGCCACATGCAGCGGGTTATGATGAAAGAAGTGGCGATAGTCCGCAACGAGGAAGGCCTGCGGCGAGCCCTGCAGGAAATTGAAAACCTGGCCAATCATCTGCGCTTTTCCTATACCCGTCCCGAAGCCTGGGAAACCCAGAATCTCCTGATTATTGCGTACAATATAACCCAGGCTGCCCTGATTCGGGAAGAAAGCAGGGGCAGTCATTTTCGCAGTGACTTCCCCCAACCCGAACCCACCTGGGAAGGCAAACATATTATCCTGGGAAGGGCTTTTAAGGAGGGGAAAAAAATTGATCTTTCCTAATCCAACCATAGACCGCCAGATTCAGTGGGCCCTGGCTGAGGATATCGGGTCCGGTGATATTACTTCGGAAGCCTTAATACCGGCTGGAGATTGCAGCCGGGGGAAAATCTGGGCCAAGGAAGAAGGGGTGCTGGCCGGAGTTCCTGTAGCAGAGAGGGTTTTCCAACTGGTGGGAAAACTTGATTTTCAGGCTAAAGCCCGAGATGGGCAGAAAATTGAACCGGGGCAGACCCTGGCCTGGGTGGAGGGGTCGACTATCACCCTGTTAAAAGCGGAAAGGCTGGCTCTCAACTTTTTGCAGCGCTTATCTGGTATTGCTACTCAGACCCGACAGGCCGTTGAACTGACAGCATCCACTGGAGCCCGGATCGTGGATACCCGCAAAACAACTCCTCTGTGGCGGTGGCTCGAAAAATATGCTGTTCGGCAGGGAGGCGGTTTTAATCATCGTCTGGGGCTTTATGATGCAATTCTGATTAAAGACAATCACATCCGGGCGGTGGGTGGAATTGAAAAAGCGGTAAAAAGAGCCCGGGAGCGAGGGGGCCATACCCTTAAGGTTGAAGTTGAGGTCAGCAGCCTGACCCAGCTGGAAGAAGCCCTTGCAGCTAATGCCGATATTATAATGCTGGATAATATGGAAATAGCAGAGATGGAACAGGCAGTCAGACTGGTGAATGGGCGAGCCCTGATAGAAGCTTCAGGGGGTATTACCCTGGATCGGGTAGCTGCTATCAGCCGGACCGGGGTTGATCTTATTTCCATGGGTTCTTTAACTCATTCGGTACGGGCGCTGGATATCAGTCTGGATCTGGGGGAGTCGAAAAACCTTGAGAAAAATTAGGCTACCCGGTTGGAGTACCGGGCCAGTTTATTTTTCCCACCGCTTGAAATCTACCAGCGATTGTCTGCGGGAAATGGCAGGACAGGGAGCAGCCCATGGAACAGTGGTCTGGGCAAAAGAGCAGACCCGGGGCCGGGGCCGACGGGGCCGAGAATGGTTTTCCCCTCCCGGCGGTCTTTACTTTTCGGTGCTTTTTAAAACCGGCCCCTTATTGGAACCCTCTTTCGCCCTCATTGCTGGAGGCGCGGTAATTGGGGGAGTAAAAAAAAGGGTCAAACTGAACCTCAAGATTAAGTGGCCCAACGATATAATGAGGAATGGCAATAAAGTGGGGGGGATCCTCTGTGAAAAACAGGGTGAGCTGTTGATTGTAGGGGTTGGGTTGAATCTTGAAATCCCCGCCAACCTGAAAAACTCCTTTTCACCGGGTTCCCTGCCTGAATTAAAATCCCATCCCCCTGGGGAAATAATGGGGTTGATCCTTAATAAACTGGAGGAGGACCTGGAAGTTTTCCAGGAAAATGGGTTTTTGCCCTTTCGCAATGAGCAAAGGCGGCTTTCCTTTCTCCTGGGCCGGTGGGTTACAGTAGATAATTTACAGGGGCAGGTTATTGATTACGGGGAAAAAGGACAGTTAATAATCAGATGCGCTGATGGAACCGAAAAACACTGCTGGCAGGGTACGGTTATGGTGCTGGAGGAGGAATGAAAATGTTTCTGGCAATGGATATCGGCAACACCAATACGGTTTTGGGTATCTGGCAGGAGGGAAGATGGCTGTGGGACTGGAGAATTGCTACCGTCCGCAGTAAAACTCCTGATGAATACGGGGTTTTGATTTCAAGTCTCCTGGAAAACGGTGATTTTAATCCCGGGGCCATAGAAGATACTTTGATTTCCAGTGTAGTTCCACCCCTTAATGGGGTCATGGAAGAGGCTTTAAAAAATTATCTCGGTCTCCAATCCCGTTTTGTAGGGCCGGGCATAAAAACGGGCTTAAATATTAAAACTGAAAACCCTCGGGAGGTGGGGGCTGACCGGATTGTTAATGCGGTGGCTACCTATCACCTCTACGGGGCTCCTGCGGTAATTGTAGATTTTGGGACTGCAACTACTTTTTGTGCCCTGACTGCCCGGGGTGAATATCTGGGGGGGGCTATAGCTCCAGGAGTTGGTATATCTGCTGCGGCCCTATTTGAAGAAGCCGCCCAGTTGCCCCGGATAAAAATCAGGAAACCGGATCATGAAGTTGGCTCCAGCACAGTTTCCGCCCTGGAATCCGGAATTTATTACGGCTTTCTCGGTCAGATTAAAGAACTGGTAACTCTTTTCTGCAATCGTCTGGGAGGCGATCCCCTGGTGGTTGCCACCGGGGGCCTGGCCAGTCTCTGGGAAAAAGATGTAGACTTTTTTGACGTGGTCAATCCGCGCCTGACCCTGGAAGGTTTGCGCATTCTGGGGGAGATGAACCGGCAATGAGGGAATCACCTATCCTTTTTATGGCTCCCCTGGCTGGAGTTACCAATCGCGTTTTTCGGCAGCTGGTGATTGAACAGGGTGCAGATTATGTTTGCACGGAAATGATCAGCGTGCAGGGTTTAATACAGGGCAACCCAAAAACCCATTCCCTGTTGGACTTAAAAACCGGTGAGCCCTCAGGAATTCAGCTTTTTGGACGGGAACCCGAGGATTTTGTCCGGGCCGCAGCCATAATTGTAGAGCAATACCGGCCCTTATTTATTGATATTAACATGGGGTGTCCAGTCCCCAAAGTTGTAAAAGGTGGAATGGGAGCAGCTCTTATGCGGGAACCGGCCCGGGTCGAGGCCCTGGTCCGGGCCCTGGTGGAAAATATTTCTGTCCCGGTTTCGGTCAAGATCAGGCTGGGGTGGAGCCCCGAAGAATTGACCGGGCCAGAGGTTGCCCGGCGGTGTGAAGAGGGCGGGGCCAGTTGGATAACCGTTCACGGGCGGACCAGAGATCAATTTTATCGGGGGCAGGCTGACTGGGAGGGGATTGGGGCTATTGCCCGGGAACGGAAGGTGCCAGTTGTGGCCAATGGGGACATATTTTCAGCCCGGGATGCTGAGCAAATGATGAGTATTACCGGCTGCCCCAGAATAATGGTAGGACGGGGAGCCCTGGGCAATCCCTGGATTTTCAAGCGGATTAAAGAGCGGTTTCGAGGAGAAAAAGAAGGTTCGGTTTCTCTCCGAGAAATTCTGTCAATAATGAAAAAACACATGGAAGGGCAGGTTGAGCTTCGAGGTTCGGAAAAAAAGGCTATTCTGGAAATGCGACGGCATTTTAGCTGGTATATTAAGGGCTGGCCAGGAGCCCGGGAATTTAGACAGCGGTTAATGGGAGTAAAAAGCAAGGCGGAGGTTTATAGGGAACTGGAAAGGTTCTTCCAGCAGGTGGAGGAGGAACGCAGATGACAGCCAGGATTGCTTTAATTGCCGATTTACATATACCCCGGGGAGTCCCGGAAATCCCCCGGGGAATAAGAAAGCAGCTGAGCGGGGCTGACCTGATCATATGTGCTGGTGATCTAACGATTCCCCGGGTGCTTGAGGAATTAAAGGAGCTGGCTCCAGTGGAGGCAGTTTCTGGTTGTAATTGTACTCCAGAAATAAAAGAAACTCTGCCCCGCTGGAGAAAACTTCAAATGGGTGGGGCGGTCCTGGGAATTACCCACGGTCCGCGCAATCCCATTATGCGGGAGAGGCAGATGGGCCGAATAGGTGAGAAGCAGGGATGCTCATTTTTAATTTTCGGGGGAACCCACCGCTCATTTTTTCAGGAAAGAGAGGATATAGTTTTGATTAACCCTGGAAGCCCTACCCTTCCTGCTCGCAATTATCGGCCTTCTATGGCCTGGCTGCATCTGGGGACCCGCAGTTTTAAGGTGGAATTTATCCTGGAGGACTGAGAGTTAACCGGTCTTGTTACCGGACCATAAATTTGATATAATGTTTTTGAGCACAAACTGTGCACAGGAGGGAGGGCGCTGGCTTGCAGTTTATTCGTATTGGGGAAAAGTTAATCAGTGAGGGCAAGCTGACCCGGGTGATTGAAAAAATTCTGCAGTTAAGGGCCCAGGGTTATTCCCAGAAAGAAGTGGCCGAACGCCTCCAGATCGAACGGAGTTTTATTTCCCACCTGGAATCCTTAGGCCAGATTCGCAGAGGGGAACGGGTAGCTTTAATTGGTTTCCCTGTTGCCAACAAGGAGGAAGTGCAGGAACTGGCAGAAGAAATGGGAATTGATTTTACAATGATTTTAAGTGAAGAAGAGCGGTGGTCATTTATAAAAGATAGAAATGGGATTTCCCTGTTTAACGAACTACTGCAATTGATCAAGGAGCTGCAGGAATATCAGAAGGTTGTATTTATTGGATCGGATATGCGGGTGGAAACGGTACAATCTCTTTTAGAGGGCGAGGTTATTGGCCTGCCCCTGGGTCCTTCTCCCATTCAGAAAGATATGGTGGTGGACCTGGAAAAACTCCGGGAAATCCTGGAAAAGGTTAAGGATAAGGATAAGGATAAGGATAAGGGGGAATAGCCCTTGAAACATATTGTGAGTGTGAGCCTTGGTTCTTCCAGTCGGGATCATAAAATAGAAAAAGAAATACTGGGAGAAGACTTTCTGATTGAACGGCGGGGAACAGATGGAGATTTTAAAAAAGCTCGCGCCCTGTACGCAGACCTGGATGGCAAAGTTGATGCTATTGGGATGGGAGGGATTTCCCTCTATATCACCACCGGGCAAAAAAAGTACTATTTTCGGGATGCGCGCAAATTAATAACCGATGTCCGGGAGACTCCGGTGGTCGATGGTTCCGGTTTAAAGGATACCCTGGAAAGAAAAGTGGTTGAATTTATGGTTGATGAACTGGAGATTGACCTGGCCAGCAAAAAAGTCCTGGCGGTCTGTTGTGTGGAGAGATTGGGTATGGCCGAGGCCTTTGTTGAGAGTGGTGCAGAAACCATTTTTGGCGATGTTATTTTTGCCCTTGGTTTGCCCATTCCTATCCGGACTATGAAAAATTTACGACGACTGACCAAAACCATAGCTCCAGTTATTACCATGCTGCCCTTTTCTATGGTTTATCCCGTGGGGAAAGTTCAGGATCAGGAATCCAAACGCATGCATAACCGCTATTACGAGGAAGTGGACATTATTGCTGGAGACTTTCATTATATCAAGAAAAATTTCCCCCGGCGCCTGGAAAACAAAATTGTGGTTACCAATACTGTTACCTCCAGGGATATGGATAAATTAAAAGATCTGGGAGTGAAAATGTTGATTACCACCACTCCTGATCTGGAGGGGCGTTCTTTTGGAACTAATGTAATTGAAGCGGTACTGGTCGCTTATCTCAGGGGTCAGGGGCGAGAACCTGGGGTAGAAAGTTATGCCGATGCCCTATCTCAGCTGGGCTTTACCCCTCGAGTAGTTAACTTCTACTAGTTTTCTTCGGTTTTTAACCTGTAGATGGCGAGAAGGGTGTCAATAAAAAGGATTATCTTGACAAACCGGTAATAACCCATTATAATTAACAATTAATAAACGGAATATAGTTAGTGTCAAGGGCCGGTTCTTGGCACTAATTTTGTGTTTTTTTTGTACCGAGTAAAAACAAAGGAGACGAGGCCATGGGTGAAGAGGTTTTTTTAACCAGAGAAGGGATGGAAAAATTAGAGGCAGAACTGCAACACCTGAAATCTGTCCGCCGCAAAGAAGTAGCTGACCGTATTAAAGAAGCCAGGGAATATGGGGATATAGTAGAAAATTCAGAATACGACGATGCCAAGAATGAACAGGCCTTTGTGGAAGGTAGGATTAAGGACCTGGAAAAACTTTTACGCAATGTTCAGATTATTGAAGAAGAAGGCGATACCGGTAACAATGAAGTAAAAATTGGTTCGACTGTGGAATTAAAGGACCTTGAATCCGGAGAAAAATTTACCTACACTCTGGTGGGATCTGCTGAAGCCGATCCCAGTGAGAACAAGATTTCCAATGAGTCTCCGGTAGGAAGTGCAATTCTGGGCCGCAAAGCGGGGGAAAAGGTTGAAGTTGAAGTCCCAGCAGGTATTATTGAATACGAAATAATCAATATTCTTAAGAAAAACAAAGCGTAGGAGGCTATTATGGAAAGACAGGATCTGAACACTTTTATCCGGCAGAGGATGGAAAATCTTAACTGGCTGCGGGAAAAGGGCTATTCTGGGTATGGGGACAAGTATCCCACCACTCACGGGGCTGGACAGGTTCAGGATAATTTTGCTCAACTGGAAGGGCAGGAGGTCAGCCTGAGCGGGCGTCTTCTTTCTCGCCGGGAACACGGCAAGGCCATGTTTGGAGATATTTCGGATCAAACCGGGACCGTGCAGCTCTACTTAAGGGTCAACTCGGTTGGCGAAGACAATTTTTCCATTTTTCAATCCCTGGATATTGGCGACCTTATCGGTATAACCGGTGAGGTTTTTAAAACGCGCCGGGGAGAAATAACGGTGAATGTTTCCAGCTTTTCCCTGCTGGCCAAATCCCTTCGTCCCCTGCCTGAAAAGTGGCATGGATTAAAGGATGTGGATCTGAGATATCGACAGCGCTACCTGGACCTTATTGTCAACCCGGAGGTCAGGGATATCTTTGCCCGGCGCAGCAAAATAATTGCGGCCATTCGCCGCTTTTTGGATTCCAGGGAATTTCTGGAGGTAGAAACCCCCATATTGCAGCCCATTCCCGGGGGAGGTAATGCCCGCCCCTTTATTACCCATCATATTACCCTGGGACGGGACCTTTATCTGCGAATTGCCCTGGAACTGTACCTGAAAAAGTTGATTGTGGGCGGCTTTGAAAGGGTTTATGAGATCGGCCGCAATTTCCGCAATGAAGGGTTTTCCCATAAACACAGTCCCGAATTTACCATGCTGGAATTATATCAGGTAAATACTGACTATGAAGATATGATGGAATTGACTGAGAATATGATCAGTCTGGTAGCCAGGGAAGTTCTGGGCTCAGAAATAATCGAGTATCAGAATATCAATATCAACTTGACTCCGCCCTGGAAGAGGATGACTATGGTTGAAGCTGTCCGGGAGTTTACCGGTGTTGATTTTTCTGAAGTTGATTTGGAAGAGGCGGTTGATTTTGCTGAAGAAAAAGGGGTAAAAATTAAACCAGGCATGTCCTGGGGGGAAATATTAAACGAATTCTTCGAGCAGAAGGTTGAGGAGAATCTTATTCAACCCACCTTTATTATGGATTATCCCGTGGAGGTTTCTCCCCTGGCTCGAAAAATTGATAATCAGCCGGGGTTCACCTATCGCTTTGAGGGTTTTATCGCCGGGCTTGAAGTGGCCAATGCCTTTACCGAGCTTAATGATCCTCTGGATCAAAGGGAAAGGTTTGCAAGGCAGGTGGCCCAGAGAGAGGCTGGGGATGAGGAAGCCCACATGATGGATGAGGATTTTATCCGGGCCCTGGAATATGGGATGCCCCCCACCGGCGGCCTGGGTATTGGCATAGATCGAATTATAATGGTGATGACTGATTCTAAAAATATCAGGGAAGTAATTCTTTTTCCTCCCATGCGTCCGGAAGAATAGGGGCAAACAACAAAAATTCCCATTTCTTTGGGGCCTTGAATTTGTGCAGAAAGCCCTTGACACCCCGGGGTACGCGTGGTAATATAATTAATGCACCAGATGAAGGTGGTCTTTGAAAACTGAACAGCGCCAGACGAGAGTGGATGCTAAAAGCATCACCACAGAGAAGAGTTTCAAGGATTAAACGGAGAGTTTGATCCTGGCTCAGGACGAACGCTGGCGG
>PWFS01000072.1 GCA_003554145.1 Halobacteroidaceae bacterium
AAAAGACAACTTTAATTCAGGATAGGGAGCAGGTAAAAATGTTTGACTATTTAATAGGAGAAATGGTAAAATAAAACTGACCACTATGGTCGAAAAGAGCAAAGAGAGGAGGAGAAAAAAATTTCCCCTGCATTTAACAGGCTGGGAGAAGCAAAAAAGGCAAAAATTCTGGATGCCGCCCTGCTGGAATTTTCGGAAAATGGATTTGAACAGGCTTCAACTAACCGCATTGTCCAAAAAGCCGAGATTGGCAAGGGGACCCTCTTTTACTATTTCCCCAGTAAAAAGGAGTTATTTTTTTTCCTGATTGATTACAGTATCGAGTTCATTCAACAAGAATATCTGGATCGTATTGATGATCAGGAAAGTGATTTCCTGGAGAAATATAAAAAGGCAGCCCAGGTAAAATTGGAAATATATAATTCTAACCCCCATGTGTTAAATTTGCTGGGCCACCTGGTTGTTAATCAGGAAGTTCCACTGCCACCGGACCTGGAAAAGCGGCTAAATAAGGCGCAACAAGAGGGCTATTTCAGGCTGTTTAACAATATTGATAAGTCTCTGATCCGGAAAGACCTTGATCCTGATCGGGCCTTAAAGTTAATGCAATGGATGATGGATGGCTATACCGGGGAAATCATTAATTTCCTGAAGGGAAAAAAGTTATCCCAAATTGATCTGGAACCTTACTGGGAGGATTTTTATGCTTATCTGGAGATGTTGCGCAGGGTTTTTTATCATCAGGAGGAGGGTGAGAAATGAAGGTGATTGCAACCAGTAAACTGACCAAATTTTTTGGCAAAACCCGGGCCTTAAATGGGGTAGACCTGGAAGTAAAGCAGGGCGAAGTTTTTGGCTATATTGGGCCTAATGGTGCGGGAAAAACTACTACCATCCGTATTCTCCTCGGGATCCTACAGGCCAATGAGGGTCAGGCCCAGTTGCTGGGTCAGGATGCCTGGCAGGACGCGGTGGGAATTCACCGCCAGGTAGCTTATGTCCCGGGTGAGGTTAATCTATGGCCAGATTTAACCGGGGGAGAGGTAATAGATTTATTTGTAAAACTGCGGGGAACCAATAATTCCAGCCGCCGGGAAGAGATGATTGAACGCTTCGACCTGGATCCATCCAAAAAATGTGGTACCTATTCCAAGGGTAACCGGCAAAAAGTAGCCCTCGTAGCAGCTTTTTCCTCTGATGCGGATTTATACATTCTTGATGAACCCTCTGCAGGTCTTGATCCATTAATGGAAAAAGAATTCCATGAATGCGTGGGGGAGGTTAAGCAACAAGGAAAAACCGTTTTTCTGTCCAGTCATATTTTATCAGAAGTGGAAAAGCTGTGTGATAAAGTCAGCATAATCCGCCAGGGAGAAATAATTGAAAGTGGTTCTTTAAAAGACCTGCGCCATTTAACCCGGACCGAAATGCTGATTGAAACCAGAAAACCGGTTCATGGACTGGAGGATTTTAAAGGAGTCCACAATGTTCAGCAAAAAGACCTGGAATATTCCTTCCAGGTGGATTCTGAAGAACTGGGCAGGGTAATTCAACATTTAGGGCAGTTCGAAGTTATTAAACTGGAAAGTGCTCCTCCCAAACTGGAAGATATCTTCATGCGCTACTACCGGGGCAGTGGGGCGGAAGAGTAATGAGGCGGGGCCTTTTTAATAAAGCGGGGGTTAATGCCCGGTTGATTTTCCGCCGGGATCGCTGGCGTTTATTATTCTGGATTCTGGGAATTTTTTTGCTCACAGTTGTAGTTGCTTTTGCCTATACCGAACTGGTTCCCACTCAACATGAAAGAATGGTTATGGCAGAAACCATGCGGAACCCCGCTGTAACGGCAATGTTTGGTCCCGGTTTTGGCCTGGATGATTATAATTATGGGGCAATTATGGGTCATCAGATGCTGCTTTTTACCGCTCTAATCGTGGCAATAATGTTTATCTTGATGGTGGCCCGGCATACCCCGGGCGATGAGGAGAATGGCCGCATAGAATTGATCCGGTCCCTCCCTGTGGGTCGTCTTTCCAACCTGAGTGCCACTATCCTGGTCTGTTCTGGGGCCTGTCTGGTCCTGACTTTGCTAATAGGTTTAGGGCTGTATGCCACTGGAATTGAGGGCCTGGACTTAGAAGGTTCGCTTTATTATGGCCTGGTCCTGGGAGCAACTGGATTTTTCTTTACCGCTGCTACTGCTTTAATGGCCCAGCTGGCAGAGAGTTCTCGGGGGACCATGGGTTTTTCATTTGGGCTCCTGGGTTTTTCCTACCTGATTCGAGCTATTGGAGACGTGGGGACTGAAGCACTCTCCTGGCTTTCCCCTCTGGGCTGGGTTATAAGATCGGAGGTCTATGTTAATAATTACTTCTGGCCTATTGGGTTAACTCTGGGCGGGGGGCTTCTACTGGTCGGGCTGGCTTTTTATCTGCACACACTGCGTGATCTGGAAGCGGGCTTTATCCCCACCAGGTCAGGAAGAAAAACCGCATCCCCCTTCCTGCAGGGGCCCCTGGGCCTGGGCTTAAGGCTGCAGCGAACCACTATTATTGCCTGGATAGTGGGGCTATTTGTTCTGGGGGCTTCTTATGGTTCGGTCCTGGGGGACCTGGAAACCTACCTGGAGTCCATGGAACTGATTCAGGTTATGCTGATTGATGTGGAAGGTTTTTCCCTGACTGAGCAGTTTTTGCCCATGTTAATGTCAGTAATTGCAATTATTGCCACCATTCCGGTTCTTTTATTAACTTTAAAAATAAGGGGAGAAGAGGATAAAAACCGCACCGAACATTTCCTGGCCCGGGCTGTTTCCCGCAGTCGTGTCATGGGGAGCTTTCTCCTGCTGGCGATTGTAGTTATGATTGGTGTGCTTTTATTTGGTGTGTTTGGCCTTTATTCCGCCGGAGCAGCAGTAATGGAGGAACCTATTTCATTAAATACCATGTTAAAGTCTCTCCTGGTTTATGCCCCTGCGGTACTGGCCATGATAGGTCTGGGGGTATTAATCATTGGTTTTGCTCCACGTAGAACCGGATTGGCCTGGTTGTATCTGGGCTACTCCTTTTTTGTTGTTTATCTGGGGGAAATGCTGCAGCTCCCGGATTGGATGGCCAGACTGTCTCCTTTTGGTCACATACCTCGCTATCCCCTTGAAGAAATTGTTTTTTCTACCCTGATAATTATTACCCTTATAGCGGGAGGGTTAATGGCCCTTGGTTTCTGGGGCTATAACCGGCGCGATATCTATGGGTAGCAGTTCTGGGGTCACAAACAGGGCATTTTTAATAGTTGGGAATTAGGGCCGCCACTAATTTAGATGGTTCTTCAGAGAACTGGCAAAAAAAACCTCCTCTCCAGCAGTGAGAGGAGGTTTATCGCTTGAAGAGAGATTTTTGCATCCGGGGTTGGACAGGCCTGGTCCAGCGCTTGCATTCAGGGCAAAAAAACTCCGCGGTATTCAATAGCTCCAGGCCGGGATCTTTGTAACCGCATTTGGGACACCTGGCAATAACCAGGGCTGGCTTGGCCGGAGAAGACATGGCTTCCCTCCTTTCTCCATCATTAAACCCAATTCCACCATCCTTTGTTTTTTCCTGCTCCGTGGTAAAATTTTTTTTGCCCCAGGGTCCGGGGAAATACCACCAGGTTTTTTAAGGTGGAGTTGAAGGAATAAAGGCCTGTTTGCTGAAGTATTTTAAGATTGTTGCAAAAATATTGAAGTTTTATATATCCCGGGGAAAAAGGTAAAATCATTCTCTGGGATCAGCTTTCAGCCTCGAATTTTACAGGAACCACCAAAAGGCCCGGCTTTTCTCGGGAAGAGAAGGGCGGGGAAAGCAGCCCTGGCCAGGAAATTTTCCCCGAGGTCTATATTGAAAAAAATAAGAGAGGTGGGTTGCAATTGGTTTCCAGCTGTATTCAGGATCTGAAAAAGCGTATTTTACCCTGGAGAGAACAGGCCCGGATTACCGATGAATGGTTAAAGTTTCGACTGGAAAACATACTACCCGATTTGATGGAAAGGGAGGAAATTGATTTCTGGG
>PWFS01000237.1 GCA_003554145.1 Halobacteroidaceae bacterium
TTATAACTATCCTGATGGATCGGGAGGGGGATTTAATTCTACTCGAAGATAAAAAATGCTGGGGAGAACGCAATGAAGAAATTCCAGCTCTAATTGCTTTTTATCATGGCATCTGGGTGGATAAAAACGAAGCCCATTAAGGGAGCAAAATTTTCTCACAGGAGGAATATTTATATGGGCTTTTATGATCATTTCTGGAAAAAGGCCCGGGTGATTTTATTCCTTTTTATCCCGATTTTTTTTGTGGGGGGAGGGGCTGAGGTTCTGGCCGGGGAACTGCCCCTGGTTTTACAGGAGGTAATTGAAGAAAATCGCCTGCTGTTCCCTGCTGATCAGGACCGGTTTGAGGAAAAAAGAAAGAAGCTTTTTGAGCCCCTGCCCGAGCCCAATGAACCCCCACCGGAAAAAATAGCCGAAAAAGGCCCCATGCCGCGTCCTTTTGTTTTAACCCGAACCAGTGCTCTTAAAGATGTAGAATATCTTTTTCGGATTTTACGGTATGGATATGCCGGTTATCACCATTTTGGGGGAGATCAGGCCTTTTTTGCAGCCCGGGATAGGGTTAAAAAACGCTTGAAAGAAGGTTTTCCTGTTCTTTTTCGCAATACCCTGGAAAGGATTTTGTGGGATGAACTGGAGTTTATTTATGATCAACACTTTTTCCTGGGCGGGAAAAAAACAGGGCCTACGATGCATCAAAAAATTGCCCAAGACTATGAACTGCAACAAAAATCAGGGCGGTTTTCCCTGATCCAGGGGGAAAAGCTCCTGCCCCTATTAGAAATAAATGGCCAGGAGCCCGATAAATTTTTGAAACCCTCTCTCAATTCCGCGGGGAAACTGGTCTTTCGCCCGGTAATTTTTTCCTCCCGCCCTGGCCCGGAGCAGTTGATCTTCAGCCTGGAAGAAGAGCAAAAAGAAATTTTGCTCCAGAGTGCCGGACGGGCAGGGCTCTCCGGGGAGACATTGCAGGTCCAAAAAAAGCAGGATGTGCCCCTGGTTCAACTTCGTTGTCTGCATATCGACCGGGAGCAGCGGGCTTTAAGACAGGATTTATTGGAGAGTGCTCGGGATTTACGTGGGGCAGAAGTTGCAATTCTGGATATCCGCGGCAATCAGGGGGGAACTCTGGCCCCGGCCCGGGACTGGATCAGGGGATATTCGGGGCAATCTCCCCTCCTGGGTGTTTTTGAGTTCCAGAGAAGGACCAAAACTGCGCAGACCCTGGCCGTGGCCCACACTCCCCATCAGGAGGAGGAAGAGGTTTTAAAACAAATTGAGCGCTTTTTTTCACCGGTGCCCCAGGGCTGGTCTTTACGCAGTCTTCCTTCCGAGGGAGAAAAACTACCCCGTATTGCAAATGAAGGCTGGCTTGTGGTTTTAATTGACCGGGAAACCGCTTCTGCAGCGGAAGCCATGGTCCGAATGCTCCATCAATTGGAAAATGTAATCTTTATTGGGACTCGAACTGCGGGGGCCTTTATGGTGGGCAATTCAGTTTTTTTCCATCTGCCCCGCAGCGGTATTTCCCTGCAATTCGGCCTGACCCTTTTCTGGGAGATGGATCTTAAAAACCGGGAAGGCAAAGGGCTGGCACCTGATCTGTGGGTGTCTTCAGAAGATGCCCTGCCTTATGCGCTGGCCTTTATTGAGCGCTATTTGGTTCAAGACTGAAAAGGGGGTGATTCCATGCAGCTGCAGGTGGTGGTAGACCGCATTGTTGAAGAGCAGGCAGTTCTTCTTTATCGCCCGGATGAAAAAAAAGAAATTTTATGGCCCCTGGAACTTCTCCCAGAGGAGGTGCGGGAGGGTCATATTTTAAATATAGAGGTTAATATTGATGAAGCAGAAACCCGCCAGGCAGAAGAACGGGTTGGTAAATTGATTCAAAGACTGAAAAACAAGAATAAATAGGATGGGACTCGAAGTTAATTTCTGGGATCCGGAGGCAGAATGATGATTGTTTTGCTTTACACAATAACCTTACTGGCCATGCTCAGTATTGTTTATATTGAAAGAAAAAAACCAGGGGAAGCCCTGGCCTGGATTCTGATTTTAATTATATTCCCGGTGGGGGGAATAGTTCTTTACCTGATATTAGGGGGCACCTATCGCTTTAAAGTTCGGCGAACTCGTTTGAAGCAGAAATATCCTGAGCAGTTTGCCCGTCTGCAACAGTACCTGCCCCGGTGGGAGGGGCAGCTGGAAGAAGAAGCCTATGGACCGGTCTTAAACTTTAATTATAATTATAGTAACAGCGTTTATTCCCCGGATAATTCCATTACCATTTTTACCTCGGGACAGGAGAAATATGACCGTCTTTTTAAGGATATTGAGGAGGCTCGTTCCCATATTCACCTCCTTTATTTTGGGCTGGCCCGGGATAAAGTAGGGCAAAAACTGATAAAAGCCCTGAGCAGAAAAGCCCGGGAAGGTGTAGAAGTCCGCCTCCTTTATGATCGAATGGGCAGTATCTTTACCCCCCGTTATTTTTTCCGGGAACTGCTCCAGGCGGGGGGACAGGTGGTCAGTATCCGCCCCTTTCTCTTTGATATCAATTACCGTAATCACCGCAAAATTGTGGTTATTGATGGAAAGACGGGTTATTCGGGGGGGATGAATATCGGGAAAAAATTCCTTGATGCCCATCCCCGACGCAGGCCCTGGCGGGATACTCACCTGCGCCTGGAGGGCACTGCCCTGTATCAACTGCAGTTCATTTTTATTAATGACTGGATGGTGGCTCAGAATAAAATTGATCCCCGGATTTTTTCTGAACTGGATAAATTTTTCCCTGAAATTTCTCCGCAGGGTTCTATTGGAGTTCAGGTGGTGGCCAGCGGTGCTGATGATGATCAAAACATAAAAATGGGGTATTTACGCATGCTGGGAGCAGCAAAGAAAAGAGTCTGGCTGCAGACTCCTTATTTGATACCCGATGAAACCGTTTATAATGGGCTCCTGGTGGCCGCCTCTTCAGGTCTGGATGTTCGGATAATGCTCCCCTCCATTCCCGGGAACAGGCTTTTGAAACACAGCACCAATTATTATCTGGATCGCCTGCTTGATTATGGAGTCCGGGTTTTCTATTATCAGGGTTATATTCATGCCAAAACGGTGTTAATTGATGATTATATATCCTGTGTGGGGTCGGTTAACCTGGATGTGCGCAGCCTGGAAATCAATGATGAAATTTATTTGTTGATTCACAGTCCTGAATTTAATCAGGAATATGAACAGGTTTTTATTAAAGATCAGAAAAAAAGCCGGGAAATGGACTATCAGGATTTTAAAAACCGGGGACTTTACCCTCGCTTCTGGGAAGGAATTTTTAGCTTTTTTTCCCCTCTGGTTTAGGAGAAGCAAAAAAGGCGGGGTGATAAAAAATGCAGAAAAAAAATATTGTAAAACTGCTGGCAGTGATAGTATTTTTGGTGGTGGTATTTTTTGTCCGGGATCAGATCCTGGAACTGGACGTGGAAGGTCTGGTAGTGGAACGAGAAAATACCCTCAAGGCAACTCTCATTATCTGGGGGCTCTTCCTGTTTAAAGCCCTGGTTTTTATTATTCCCATAAAAATAATTTATATTGCCGCGGGCATTGTATTGCCCCTTTATTCGGCAATTCTGGTCAATTTAATCGGGGTCAGTATGGGGATGACTCTTACTTTTTTCCTGGGCTATTCCCTGGGCCATGATTTTGTGGAAAGAATGATGGACCGCTTTCCCAGGATTAAAAAAGTCATTGATTTCAGTGCTGAAAAAGAAGAGGTGGTGGCCTTTGTTCTACGTTTATTACCCATTTCCCTGGAATCAGTGAGCCTGACCCTGGGAGCCAGCGGTAATCGTTTTGGGCGCTATCTCCTGGCTTCCCTGCTGGGTTTATTGCCCAAATTAATATTTTTCACCATGGTGGGGGAAGCCCTGGTTCGACCCCTTTCTCCCGGGTTAATTGCCGGGATGCTTATTCTGGGAGTTTTCTGGCTGCTTATTCTCCTGCGGGTCAGAAGAAAATTCCTGCCCGGAAA
>PWFS01000106.1 GCA_003554145.1 Halobacteroidaceae bacterium
ATTGGCAACGGGCGCAACGATGTACTGATGATAAAAAAGAGCCGGTTGGGAATGGTGGTGCTCGGAGAAGAAGGAGCCGCTGGAGCAGCCCTGGGGGCGGCGGACATTGTCGGCACCAATATTTGCCACCTGCTGGATCTTCTACTGCACCCTTTCCGCCTTAAAGCTACCATCCGCAATTAACCCTCCCCCCTGGAAGGAGGAATTCATTTGGGTGCCAATCCCCTCTGGAAAATAATCCTGGTTTTAATCGCCGTGGCCATAATCTTTTCCTTTTTCGGGGGTGAACGAGGTCATCCCCAGTATGCAATAGGAATTGTTAAAGAAAAATATGATAACGGGGCCAGTCCCCTTTCCCGGGCCTTGCAGGCCTCCCTGACCATTGCCTTCAATGATTTTTTCTCCCAGCATGAACTGGGTTTTTCTCTGGAAATCGAATTCATCCCCTTCAATCCGGAAAAAAATAATCTGGAGGAAAAAATCCAGGAATTCCTGGAAAGCGACTGGAAGGTGCTGGCCTTAATCGGTAGTACTGATACCCATTCCACTGCGACCACCGAAAAACTTGCAGTTTCCCGGGAAATACCCCTTCTTTCTCCCTTTTTCCCTGTTTCTTCGGAAAAGTGGTCTTTTTCCCTGGTCTCCACTCCCGCTCAGCTGGCCCAGGAAATAGAAGAACTCCTGGCCCCGCCGGATGAACAGGAACCCTTCTACATTCTGGGCACCCACCCCTTAATATCTGGCGCGGAGCTACAGGAAGAACTCCAGCTGCGGTCCCGGACGGTAGAAAGGCTGGAAGTTCTACCCGAGAATCATCGGGAGAAAACCACCCTCATTCTCGATTTTAATTATGACTTAGAAGAACCAGGGGATCGCATTTTTATCAACCCCCCCACCCTGGAACCATTATCATCCCCCCCGGAAAAAGTAAAAGCGCTGGTTCATCATTCCCTTCTGGCGGAAACTTCAGGCCACCTTTCTTTTCGAGAGGATTACCGGGAAAACACCGGACAAAACCCTCCTTATTACGCCTACAATGCCTATGATGCCCTGTATTTAATTCTTGACATTCTTAAGGCTGCAGGGCGGGAACCACCCGATATGCAAAAATCTTTCCAGTTTTATTCCGATACCCTGCTGGGAGGGGAAATTGACTTTACAACCGAGGGGAAACTCCATTCAGTACCCTTAACTTCCATTGAGATCCAGCCGCAGGGAGCGGCTGCAGAGGAATAAACTCCCCCAAATTTTTAAGGTCCTGCTCCAGCAGCAGGACCTTTTTAAATTTCGGAAAAACCCCTATATTCTAACCAGGTTTACCTCCTCCTTTTCCACCTCGGGTCGGAGCAGGTCTAACACCTCTTCCTTGCAGGTAAAATAGAGGATCTGCCAGCCCCTCCGGGCCAGTTCCTGCAGGGTTTGGAGAAGACGCTGCAGGCGAATATAATCTGCCTTAATAAAGGGATCATCCAGGACAAAAAAACCCGGCTCTTGCTGCAGTATTTTTTCTCCCAGGGCCACCCGGATGGCTAAATAAAGCTGATCAAAGGTTCCACCGGAAAGCTGTTGGGCAGTAAGGGTTTTCCCCTCCCTGTTTTCTACCACAATAGTGCTATTTTCCCGGTCATAGCGGACCTCCCGGTAAAATCCCCCGGTGATTTCCTGGAATATTTCTGTCAGGGAGCTATCAGAAAAAATGGCGGCTATCTTCTCCTCTTCTTCTTCCCTGATTTCGGAGAAAATATCCAGAATTATCTCTGCCTGTTTTTTCTGCTCTTTTTTCTCTTTAATAAAATCCTGCAGCATGCTTTCCACTGCCTGTAAATCAGCTCCACTGGAGCAGAGGATATATTCTCCTCCCGGAAAGATATCATTATTAATAATTCGCTCCAGGTCGTTCAACTCAGACTGAAAATGCACCAGCTTTTTCTCCAGATCAGTTTTTCTATCCTGCGAGTTTTGTAATTCCTCCTGGCAGCTTTCCACTTTTTCCAGGCTGTATTTTTCTCCAAGAGCCTGATCCCGATAATCCTCATATTTCTGCAGCAGGGGCTGCCAGTCTTCCATCTCCTCCTGGACCTGGAAAATATTCTGGAGGCGATACTTAAGATTCGTGATTTCGGTCTCAATCTCTCTTTTTTCCTCCAGCTTTGCCCGGTACTGCTCCAGGTTCTCCACCCTTTTAGCCCGGGCCAGATCTTTAATTTTTTCCTGGATTTCCTGTATTGTTTCTTCCTGTTCCAGGCGGTTTTTCTCCCGGTCTTCCTCCTGACCCTCCAGCACCCTGATTTGCTCCCGGAGATCATCCCTGCGTTTTTTCCAGGACTGATGCCGATCCTGCTGTTCTTTAATGCCCCGCCTCAATTCGGCCCGGTTCTGCCCGGAAATCCCCAGGGCCAGGAGCTGATTTTTGATCTGCTGTTCCCCGGCCTGCATTCGCCCTGCAAGACGAGCCCGGGCATAGAGCTGCAGCCAGGAAAACAAACCCAACCCCAGAAAGATCCCTCCGGCCAGAAGCCAGAGCAAATTGAACTCCGGCCGGATAAAAACACCTCCCAGGACCACAATCAAACCTCCCAGAGTCCCCATACCAGTAACCCGGTAAAGAGCTCTGGTTCTTTCTGTATCCTGCAGCTCTTCCTCCTGCCGTTCCAGGTCCCGCAGATCGGGAAGAACCTTTTGCTCCAGGGCTTTAATCACCTCATCTGTTTTCTGGAATTCAATCTCCACCTGTTCCAGGTCCTTCTTTTTTTCTGTTTCCTTCTGCTTGAATTCTTTTTTCTGCTCATCCAGCTTTTTTTGCTGTCGCAATAGATTGTCTTGCTCCAGATCCAGGTTCTTCCAGTCGGTGAATTCTTCCTCGGAAAAATTGTTCAGGTCCTGCAGTTTTTCCTGGAGTATTTTCAATTGCCGGGCTGTCTCCAGGCCCTGCTCATATTTTTCTCGCAGGCGGGCCTGCTCCAGGCTTTTCAGTTTTTCTTCCTGCAGCCTGATCTGTTCCCAGAGCTCCGTTAATTGCCGCTCCAGATCGTCCCAGCCTTCTTCTTCTGCCCGGGCCAGCAATTTCCTGATCTGGTCCAGGGTGGCCTGGCCCTGTTCCAATCGGGACTTTAAATAGCCACTGCCTTCATCATTTTTAAAATTCAGGCCCGGAGTCAAGCCGGCCTGCCTGCGGACCTGTTCCCTTATTTTTTCGATTTCCCCCGAGCGCAGGCCCGTTAATCTGCTGGTGATCTGATTGTAATAGGTTTCTTCTCCGGGTATGGAAAGGTCGCTGTTATGAACAAAAAAAGTATCCCGGCATAACTCCGGGGTCAGTTCTACCCGGGAATCCAGGGCTCCCCCATCGGGAAAGCGCACTTCACTCCCGGCAATTTGCAGGCGAATAAAACCACGGGGGGGCTGATCTATCCGTCCTGTCCCCGGCATTATTTTTCCCTGGCGTCCCCATAAAAACCTCCAGATGGCTTCCACCAGCAGGGTTTTCCCTGTTTCATTATGCCCAAATAAAAGGTTAAACCCCCCTGGTTGAGATAGTTCCCAGCCCTGAAGTGGACCGTAATCATCAATTTGCACCCCGGTTATTTTCACCCTTTCACCTCCAGGCGGGCCTTTAAAGCCATTTCCAATAGTTCTTGCCTATCCGGATAATCGACCTGTTCAAGTTTTTCCCGAAAGGCCTGGAACAGGTCCTCCTGTAAAATCCAGCTCACGTCCCGCACTTCAATGTCGGGTGGATGAAGCAGGTTAAAATCATCGGAAGCTTTTTTTAACTCCTGTATTACCCGGGTTTCGCTTTTATCAGTCCGGGAACTGTCCACATAACCCCGGACCTCGAGGAGGGGCCGGGCCTGGGGGGGCAATTTTTTTAGCTCGTTTTCTACCCGGGTCACCGGATCCGCTTCTTCCAGGGGGTTGAGGTTGATTAAAACCGGTGCAAAATAGGGGGTGTTTAATTCCAGGGGCACCGGTTTCTCCCCTTTTTCCAGGAGGGTAACCCGGCGGGGTCCGGTCTCCCGGCGGGTTATGGCCACCGGTGAACCGGAGTAAATGAACTGGCCGCCCCCGGGAATATCCCAGAGTCGAAACTGGGAATGGAAATGACCGGCCAGGACATAATCCAGGTCCAGGGAAGCAAAATAGGATAGTTTTACCGGCAGATAGCGGGATTCCCCTTCCTGGCCAAAATCATCCCGGCGGAAAAAGGCATCAATTAATTCTCCGTGGAAAAGAAGAAGCTGCCAGGAATGATCTTCCCGGGGGGGAATTGTCTGCAACCGGCGGAGCAGTTCAACTCCCTCCAGGTCCATAAAAGGCAGCCCCCAGATCCTGGCCCCATTTTTTTCCAGGGGTTCTTCCAGGGTGTGGAAAACATGAACATCTTCCCCAAAATAATAACCGCGGGAGAAGGCCTCCCGATCATGATTGCCGGGAATAATCAGGGTTAAAAAGCTGCGGCCGGAAAAAAGCCCGCTGATAGCTGGGCGCAGTTTTTCCGCAGCATTAACGCTATCAAAAAGATCTCCGCTGATTATCAAAAGGTCGGCCTGTTCGTCCCCGGTCCGGTCCAGAATCTCTTCCAGGGCCTGCCAGCGCTCATCTTCCTCCTGATTGAGATGAAGGTCCGCAGTATGAATTAGACGCAAGTGATCCCCTCCCTTAATTTACCCCAGGTTTTCCAGCAGTCGAAGCCCCTTCTCCTAATTTTGTTCCCTTTAAATTAATTTCCCAATTTTTTTGATTTTTCATCATATTTTCATCACATTTTTACTCTATAATTTTAAGCAACGAAAGCAACTTTAATAAGGAGGTTTGATTTTCATGCGGAGTAAAAAGTTGATCCTGCTACTGGTCCTGCTCCTCGCCCTGGGAAGCATTGCCCTGGCCGGCTGTGGTGCACCTCCTGAAGATGATTTCGATATGCAGGAGGATCCTTTTGCCGACCCAGGTGGAAGTGTTACCACCCTGGTCGAGCCCGACAATGCCAATGCTCCCTTTAACGGCGGCGGCTTCTAACAGATTTTCCCAAACAAAACCCCCGGCAGCGGGGGTTTTGTATTTTTTCCCGCATCCAGTATAATTGTAACCTGTCGAAAAAATTGCTTCTCCGGCCAGCTTTTTAATGAATTTTCATTTAAAACTCAAAAAAATTTCACAATTACCCTGTACAATTATAATTGAATTATGACACCCCAAAACTTTGTAATCCGAACTCCTTTTCCTCTGGTTCGGATGTGAGCCGGTTGTGGCACGCTTCCGGTACTTTGGGGGCGGGTCCCGCTCTGCGGGGCCCGTTTTAGTTTTCGACCTTTTCTATACCACCCGGATAGCAAATTGAGGGCAGTGGGGGGCACAATATCCGCACAGGATGCAGCTTTCCCGATCCACTTCACATTTTTCTCCTTTAACCTGCAGGGCATCACTGTGGCAGTGGGGGACACATAATCCACAACCGTTGCAAAAACCCAGTATTTTTAACATCTTGCCCCTGCTGCGGGTTTTTTCCATTAATTCCGGGGAAACCTGGCCTTCCATTAAGCCCAGATTTACTTCCACCTCCTGGGGGCTGGCCATGCCGATGGAAATTACGTCAATACCGGGTAAATTTCGCGCATAATCCAGGGCTTCCTGGCGGCGGTCCAGGAGGTTGCCCCCGCCGAAAACTTTCATGGCATAGATAAACTTGCCCGCGCGGTGAGCCAGGGCAATCGCCTCTTCCATCTCTTCCCTGCTACCCTCCAGGATTCCAATGCCGGTTAAGTTAATCAAAGGATACACCACATCAATATCTTCCCGCTCTGCTGCAGCCTTTACCACCGGAACTGAATGAGTGGCAATACCCACCCGGCCAATCATTCCCCTCTTTTTAAACCGGTGCAGACACTCCAGGGCTCCCTGTCTTTCCCAGAACACCTCCGGAGTGGCCCGAGCAGCATGCAAGTGAAAAATATCAATATAGTCAACTTCCATACTCTGCATTGCTTCCTGGACCGCCTGCTCCATATCTTCCAGGCTGGAGGCATTGGACTTGCTGGCCAGGTGCACCCGGTGGGGCTGATCTCTTATGGCCAGTCGGATATGTTCATAAGTGCGATAAACCTGGGCGGTGTCGATAAAATTAACCCCCTTATTCAGGGCTGCTTTTATAACCTCTGCTCCTTCTGCGGGAGGCAGATCCCGCTGCAGTGGACCCATTACCAGGCTTCCGAAACAGAGCTCACTCAGCTGCAGTCCCGGTCCAATCTCTACCATTTTCATCATTACCACCATCCCTGTGCTATCATTTTGGTTATTTTTTCTGTTCGTCCTGGATTTTCCATAGCAGTTCCAGACAAACCCCAACCGATTTCCCTCGAGGCGGCAAATTTTTCCGCTGGAATTGATTCAATCCAGGCCATATTTCTCCATAATTTCACGGGTATGCTCCCCCAGTTCTGGAGCAGGTTCCCGGTAATCCAGGTCAGATAGAGAGGATATTTTTATGGGATTTCCTGCTGCCTGAACCTGGCCCAGATCTGGATCACTAATATTAACCAGCATGTTGCGGGCTTTCAATTGCAGATCTGAAAAAAGGCGGTCCACGGAGTTAATGGGACCGCTGGGGATCCCGTTCTTTTCCAGAAGCTCGCTTAAATCCCCGGCCCGGTAAGTCCCAATTATATCCTGCAGGAGAGGCTGGAGCTGCTCATAATTATCGGTGCGCCGGGAATTGGTAGCAAAACGGGGATCATCAATCAATTCTTCCTGCCCCAGGGCCCGACAGAAGCGGGCCCACAGGCTATCATTGCCTATGGCAATAATTATCCATTCATCCCGGGTCTGAAAAGCCTCGAAAGGAGTTATTGAAGGATGACGGGTTCCTAAAGGTCCCGGGGGCTGTCCTTCCACGAAATAACGAGCAATTGCATTTTCCAGGATGGCCACCATGGAATCAAACATGGCTACGTCCACCCGCTGTCCCTGTCCGGTCCGTTCCCGGGAGAGAAGCGCGGCATTAATCCCAATCGTAGCAAAGAGAGCAGCGCTGATATCTCCAATGGAAACCCCTACCCGCACCGGGGAGCCCTCAGGTTCGCCGGTAATACTCATTATGCCGCTGCGCCCCTGAACAATCATATCATAAGCAGCCTTCTGGGATTCCGGCCCCCAATGACCATACCCGGACAGGCTGGTATAGATCAGCCCCGGGTTTATTTCCGCAAACTGTTCATAACCCAGCCCCATTCGGTCCAGGGTTCCAGGTTTAAAATTTTCCACCAGGACATCGCAGCAGGCCACCAGTTTTTTCAACCGTTTCCGGTCCTGCTCGTCTTTGAAATCAAGGGTAATGCTTTTTTTACCCCGGTTAAGGCTGATAAAATAAATGCTCTTGCCCTGGAGAAAAGGACCAAAATGGCGGGCATCATCCCCGGTACCCGGCCGTTCCACCTTAATTATTTCCCCTCCCAGATCACCCAGAAGCATGGTGCAAAAAGGCCCGGCCAGAACCCGGGTTAAGTCCAAAACCTTTATTCCTTCCAGTGGTTTCTGTTCCATTGGCCACCTTCCCTCCCTGCTGATTTTTTTCCCACTTCCTCCTTATTCTGCAATCAGGTTAATGGTTTCTATCAGGCCCTGGCGGGCATCGAAAAACAGCAGGCGGTTGCGCAGGGGTTCTCCCTGCCCCAGTATAATTTTTATAGTTTCCTGCACCTGCCAGGAGGCAACCATGGCCGGGGTTGCTGCCGGATTGCCCATTTCCTGTTCACTCCACTGTTCCTGGATTTGATCCTGATTTATTGGGTACAGGTTTTCCAGGCCCGGATCACCCGGGAAAATGGTCAGGACCTGGCCGTAATAGCCACCGATGGCCCCGTGAATCAGGGGAATTTTCAGCCTGGAGGCAGTTTCCTGGAGCAGTAACCGGGAAGATAGATTATCCAGACCATCACAGATAACCTGACATCCGGCCAGAAGCTGCACCGCATTGTCCCGCGTCAGGGCTTCTTTCACCCCCCGGAAAGCCACCCCTCGGTTTATGGCCTGAACCCGCTCCCGGGCAGCATCCACCTTGCTGCGGCCCAGATTGGTTTCCCGGCTGAAAAGCTGCCGGTTTAAATTATTATCCGAAAAGACATCATAATCAATTACTACCAGCTCCCCAACTCCCATACGGGCCAGGAGCTCCACCTGCCAGCCTCCCAGGCCTCCTGCCCCAATAATTCCCCCCCGGGCTTTTAAAAGTTTTTTCTGTCCTTCCAGGCCTGCAGTTCCATAATTACGTAGATAACGAGCGGGCATTATCCCCAGTTCCAGGGCTTTTTCCTGGACAGAGCGGACCCCCACCTGGAAGCGCTGGCTGATTTCCAGTTCCGAGCGGACCGGAAGAGTGGCAATTTCCTGGTCGCTGACTCTCTCTATTCTTTGGGCGGTCTCGATGGCCTCGGTTATTTTCATTTCATCACCCCTAACTAACAATTATACTTTTTTTCCCGGTTTCCTCCCTGCAGGGAATCAGGATAAATATATGGACTAAAATTGGATCTGGGGTAAAATAGATATATACTGTGCGGGGGAGGGAGCTGCAGTGATCGGGAAAATCCTTTTAATTTTCTTTTTAATCCTGCTCCTTGCAAGCAATGGGGCTGGAGCAGGCGCGGAAAATCAGGACAGGCTATCTTTTGAACGACAGTTTCCTGCTTCTTTTTACTGTGCTTATGAGATGTTTTTCACCCCGGAATACCTGCCTTTTTTGGGCCAGCTCCTGACCATTTTCCCAGCGGAGCCGGGTCAGGGTTATCAACTGGAAAAAATCAGCCCCAATTCTTTTGCCCTGGAGTCCCCGGAGGTAATTCAACCAGGTAGTTCTCTGACCCTGGAAAAATGGGGGGCCGGAGAACTGCTTATTACAACCCATTTACAACTCCGCCAGGTAATTTCTTTTTCCAGCGACCTGGAGATTGAGGTCAGCTATCAACTGGAAGAGGGATATATTCTAACCCGGGTCCTGATCTCCTATTCCCTGCCCCCGGCCATTTCTGGAGTTCGCAGTCTTTTCCGCTTGATAACCGGGCAGGATATTATTGCCACAGAAGCAGAAAAGTTTTTGGATCACCTGCAGTTTCTGGCCCACAGCCTGGAAGAATTAACCCCCGCTACCTGGCAGGAAATCCGGGAAGAAATAAACAGGGGGGCTGAATATCCTTTCCCCCTGGAAATTTCCCCTGCGGGAGAGCAGGCTCTCCTGGCATTTCTGCAGAATAGCGGGGATAATAATTGGAGTTCTTCCCCCGAATCAGAAGGTTACCCCTTTTTTGAGTTTTGCCCCGAGGGATAGTTTCCAAAAAACACCCTGCTCTCAACCCGCCCAGAAAATAGCCAGGAGGGCCCCCAGGCCAGCCCCAAAAACACTGCTGATCAAATTGACCCCATCATTATTCAGCCAGTTTTTGCCCCTGATCTGCAGAGCGTGCCGCCCGCAGGAGTGAACAGGAGCTTCAGTTTCTTCCCGGCATTTTTCACAGTAATACATGACCTGCCCTGTAGCCCCCAGCAGGCTATCCAGAAGCCCTCCCAGTGTTCCGCTTATCAATGCTGCCCCCGCAATCCAGAGATGACTGTGGAGGGCAGCAGTTTTTATCAGGAGACCGGTAACAGCAGCCATCCCGATTAAAAGGGAAGCAGATACCGAAGCCAGAAAGCCCACTCGGGTAATTCCTCCCGAAGTTCCAGGAGGAACCTGGGCGCCATTGATGATCAGGCGGGGCAGCCGCCGGCTTAAAATCCCCAGTTCAGTAGCCCAGGTATCAGCATTAACCGTAGCCATGGCACCAACATAGGCCCCAAACCAAAGAGGACTGGAAAAAATTGAACTGAGAACAGCAAGTACTGCCCCCAGCCCTCCATTGGCCAGGGTCTGGATAAAGTCCCGGGGGCCTCCCTTGGCAAATTTCTGCCCTGCAGTTTTCTTTTCCTCCCGGCGGTAGCGGGTAAGTAATGAAGAGGAAACAAAAAAGACCAGCATAAGAGCAAACCACAACCAGCCCCCAAAGGATATAATCAGGGTTCCGATCAGCACCGCACCCCAGAAACCCCCGGGGGTAAGGGCCCTTTTTTTGTATCCTGCTGCGGCAATTAAGGCGCTAATCAAAAACCCCAACCCAATATTTACCTCCATTTTTCAACCTCCTACCAGCCAGGATAAAAGCCAGGCAGTGCCCAGGGGTACTGCAATATTATCCCAGCCCGAACGAAATATGACCTCCAGTACCGTCGCTGCCAGTCCGATTATGAAGCTGATCCCTACCAGGTGCAGCATATTCAGGGAGAAAAAGTGGTTAAGGATCAACAAAATCACCAGCATGCTGCTGAGCAACATTACGGCCGATCCCACCCAGGTTTTAACCTGGGATAGGCCGGGAATCCTCTTTTGACCCCACCTTTTTCCGGCTATTGCTGCCAGGCCGTCACCCCAGGCCATAACCATAATCCCCGCGAGGAGAAAGGGAGTTCCCTCTTCACCCCAGAAAAAAAAGACCAGGATTAACAGGGACAGGGAATAATATACGGTGCCCAGCCCCTTTGCGGCAGCACCTTCCATGGCCTGAAAAAGGTTTTTTCTGCTGGAAAGAAAGTTAATCAGGACAAAAGCAGCAGGAGGAATTAAGGCCCACTCCCGGCTGTTAATCAGGATTACAGCCAGCAAAACCCAGTGGCCAACCCCGATATGGATAAATTTTCGAGTAAATTCTACCCCCAGGTGAAATTTCCCCCTTAAAAACTCCGCGGTACCGATAATTAAAAAAACGAAAACAAAGGAAATCAGTACTCCTGCAAAATCATTCATAGCAGCCTCCTGCCTCATTTATTCTCCTATTTTCTTCTACACCCTCCATTGTTATCCTTTCCTTTTTAATACTTTTTATTCGGAATTATTTGCAGGAAACGCCCCCTCAATGCAGAACAAGTACTAGTGCATCAGGAAGAATCAGAGACGGCCGGAAAAACAGGGAGGAATAATTATGGCCTCTAATACCAAAATAATTGAGGAACGACCGCATCACTATCGGGTGCTAAAAATGCCGGTTTTCCGCCGGACTCCAGGAGTTACCTTTGACCTGGTTCCGGTAAAAATGATGCCCCGCATCGATGCAGTGGACCGGGTTATCCACTCCAGCGAGGCCCTTTCTCCAGGGCCGGTGGGAAAGGTTAACCGACCCTGGTACATGCACACCCATCAGGCAGATCATCTCCTGGTCCTCCAGGGAAACCGCTATGTGGAGCTTTATTCTCTGCAGACGGGAGAACTGGAAACATTCGAGGTGGGCCCCGACTTTATTAAAAAAGGCGGCTCCCTTCTTTATGAGGGAGGCTGTCTATTGACCTGGCCCAGCCACGTTTTTCATCGAATCCAGTCCGGCCCCGGGGGGTCAGCTTCAATTAATTTTGCCCATCACCGGGAGGGGATAGATTTTCGGACCAATTTTAATATTTATAGCCTGGATCAGAAGACTGGTAAGTTCGAAGTTCTGCGCCAGGGGCATGAGGATCAGGAATAGATTTTAATAAGAAAAACCGGGAACCGGTGACATTATCCACCGGACCCGGTTTTTTTATTTTCCCCTGGCCCCGGCAGCAGTAATAGGAAGCAGGCTGACAATAACCGGGGGTTATCCAGTAGAAACCCAGCGACCTACCAGCGGCGCCACTTCAGGAGGAAAGTATTCCAGGAATATTCTATAATACATTAATTCTTCTTTACTGCGGATGGCCACCTCCGCCTCTTCCTTTTCCCTTTCATACTCTTCATCACTTATTATCCGGTTAGCATGATTTTCCAGGAGTCCCGAGGAACCTGAACCCTGATCAAACTGCTGTTTTTCCCGCCAGGCCACTTCTTCTAAGTCTCCGGCAAAGCATTCTCGTAAAATCCACTTATCCACACCTTCAGCCCGGCCTTTAAGCTTCCACTCCAGGGGATAATTCATGGCCCTCTCCACCAGGCGCTGGCCCAGGAAAGGCAGTCGGCATTCCATCCCAAAAGCGGCATTCATCCGGTTGACCCGTTCCAGGCCGGTTCCGTGCATTTTCCTGACCAGTTTATGCAGTTCGTTGTTGATCTTCCTGGGGCTATCAATATCTTTTAAATATTCATAGCCGGCGAAAATTTCATCAGATCCTTCCCCGGTCAGCATTACCTGCATCTCGTGCTGACGAGCCATCTGGGCGGCCAGGTAATTGGGAATTGAAGATCGGACAAAGGCCGAATCAAAGGACTCCAGGGGATAAATAACCCGGGGAACAACCTCCAGCATCTCTTCCAGATCATAGGTATAAACATGATGGCGGGCACCAATACGCTCCGCAACCTCCCGGGCAAATTCAATATCCTCGCTACCCCTTACTCCCACGGTGAAAACATCAACCGGCTCCTCATAAATTTCTGCAGCCAGGAAGGCAACTACGCTGCTGTCCAGTCCCCCGCTCAGATAAAGCCCCCAGCGGGAACCGGTGGAAGTCATGAGCCGGACTTCTTCTTCCAGCAGGAGCCGCAATCTTTTGATTTCATTATCCAGTTCCCCAATAGGAGGGCCTGCATGCTGATCCGGCCACTTAAAATAGCGGGTCAATCCCTCCCGGGGATGATAATAATGTCCCGGTGGAAACTCATCTATTTCCCCCTCTTGACCCAGCAGGGCCTTGAATTCGGGGGCAAAATAAAAGCTATTATCGGTACGGGCATAATACAGGGATTTTACTCCCATGCGGTCCCGGGCCAGTAAAAAGTCATCCGGCCCATTATACAGGGCCAGTATAAATTCTCCTTCTACCCCGTGGAGCATGAGGGGCCCCTGTTCCCAATATCTCTTGTCCAGTTCCTTTTTATCCAGGAGTTTTCCCGTCATTTTGTCCCGACAGTAACCCTCCAGCACCAGAGGCGGGCCATCATAGCCACTTTCCTTTCCCCAGATCAGGGTGCCCAGGGCAAAGTCAGCCCCTTTTTGCTGAATCAATTTGCTGCCCCGATAGGATAATGGTTCGGCCATGTCCTCCAGTTCTTGATCTCCTTTTCCAGTCAGAAAAACCCCTAAAACCCCCGACATTTTAATTTACCTCCCTGTTCTTTCTCGCCTTTATTTTCTGTTCTCAGGCTATTTTCCCTTGAATACTCCCAAATAATTCGCATTTCTCCTGCAATTAGTATTTTATTGTTTTTTGTCCCGGGGGTCAATAGAGACTCCCCTTGATTTAAGCCTTCTCCCTCTCCTGCGGGAACATTAGCTCGGGCTGCAACCTCTTATATGCCACTAATTTGTTTTAAGCTCGCTCGGGCTCCCCCATCAGTCTGATCAGGCTTTAAATTCAGAAAAAAAGGACCTGCAGCTAATAAGCTACAGGCCAGTTGTACCACCGTGGGTTAATTAATCTCCTCTCTGCTATTACTCCCCTGCTGCTACCTCCACTACTTCTTCCTGCTCGTAAGAGCTTAAAATACTCTCGATTTCCAGGATTATTACCAGTTCCTCTTCGTGGCGGGCAATTCCCTGGATAAAGAAGGCGTCAATCCTGCTGATTTCTTCAGGAGGGTCATCAATGGCCTCCTGATCTACATCTATAACTTCATTGACCCGGTCCACCAGGAAACCAAGGGAGCGATCCTTAATATTTACCACGATAATCCGGGTCTGTTTATCAATTTCCTTGTCCTCCAGGCCAAAGCGATTTCTGAGATCAACCACGGGGATTACATTACCCCGCAGGTTGACAATGCCTTCAATGAAATCCTCCACCTGGGGCACCCGGGTCAGGGAAATTTCTTTCATCCTCTGGATTTCTTCCACCTTTAATATATCTATCCCGTATAATTCCTCGGCCAGCTGAAAAGTAATAAATTGGGTCTGTCCATAACCACTCATCCACTTTACCTCCCTGCTTGTTCATTTTTCCTTGCTTTTTTCTGTAATTCAACAAAAATCTCCACCAGCCGGGGATCAAACTGGGTTCCTGCACAGCGCTCCAATTCATTTAGCGCTTCTTCCCGGCTCATAGGCTCCTTATAGGGCCTCCCATTGGTCATAACATCATAGGCATCTATAATCGAAACAATCCTGGCCAGAAGAGGAATTTTTTCTTTTTTTAATTCCCGGGGATAGCCTGAGCCCTGCCAGTGCTCATGATGAGACAGGATCTCCTCGGCAATATGGGCAAATTCTCCAGTGGAAATTGCCAGTCGATATCCTGTTTCCGGGTGTTTTTTCACGATTTCCCATTCCTCTGAGGTCAGGGGACCCGGTTTGCGCAAAATATCTTCCCCTATTGATATCTTGCCAATATCATGCAGAGCCACCAGGAGAATCAATCGATCCAGGTCGTCCTGGGAAAGAGCGAGCTGCTCCCCCATGGCAAAAGCCATTCGCTGCATCCGCAGAGCATGTTCCTCAGTTTCATCACTTTTTAAGCCCAGGGTTTTCAGGATTGCGGAAAGAACAGAGCTCCTCACGCTCCTGTCCTCGGCCAATTTATGGCGGTACATCTGATCCTCGGCTTCCTGTAAAACCTCCTCCAGGCCTTTTTCCTCATTCTCACTGGAGCTAATCCCCCAGGAAATGGACAGGGGCACTCCCGCAACACTTACTCCCATACAGGAAGCTATCAGGGACTGGCCCATGGATTCCGCTTTCTGAGGCTCAGTTGTCGGCAGCAGGAAAACAAATTCATCTCCGCCCCAGCGAGCTATGATACCCTTTTCCCCGCAGCAGGCTTCCATTAAATCCGCAGCCCTCTGCAGGAGTTGATCTCCTACCCGGTGCCCATAGGCATCATTTATCATTTTAAGCCCATTAATATCCGCCATTATTATGCTGATGGGATAATTACCGGACTCCTCCAGCCTTTTCATCTCTTCTTCCAGGTAGGTGCGGTTTTTTACCCGGGTCAGGGGATCATGATAACTCAAGAAGTAAAGTCTTTTTTCATTTTTATTCTGATCCGTTACATCCAGGGCGGTAAAGGTGGACCCCTCCCTGTGATTGTCCGGATTGAGCCAGGTAACATTCAATAAAACTTCTATGGGCTGACCCTGTTTTGTTCGCCACAGGGCCTCCAGGGTGGCCCGGCCTGTTTTTTCCAGCAGGGCAAATTTTTCCCGTCCCACCCGGTCATATTCCTCCTGATCAAAATAGAGGACGCGCACATCCTGCCCGATTAATTCTCCGGGCTCATAACCGGTCATTTCCCCCAGATATTCATTGCATTCCTGGATGATTCGTCCCACGTCCACCCCTATTCCAATGGGGGCAGTCTGGAGAATGGCCTGGAGTCGGGCCTCCCTTTCCTCAAGGGTTTTTTCCGCCGCCCTGCGTTCCCCGATATCCTCCACAATTCCCATGGCTCCGGCCACATCCTCCTGGCTGGATTGCAGGGGAGCAAAAAAAGCCCGGGCTGGTGTAACTTTTTCCGCGGTAAAGGATCTGTAATCTCCCTCGACTCGCCGGGAGTTCCCCTGGAGGACATCCTGGATTGCCCCGGTAATCCTCTCATCGGGAAGTTTTAACATATTGAGTCCGAGTAGCTGTTCCCGGCTGGAACCAATTATCTCCACAAAACGCTCATTACAGGCGGTTATTCGACCCTGATCATTAAAGTGAAAAAGACCCAGGGGTGCATTCTCAAATATTAAGCGGAACTTGGCTTCACTCTGGCGAAGGGCTCTTTCTCTCTCTGCACGCTCCATGAGGAGTTCCACGTGACCGGCAAATAGTTCCAGTATTTCTTGATGAGCAATTTTCTCCCCCGGACCCATTATGATGGTGATGCTGGATTGGGCTGTTTCTGGTTCTCCTACCTGCAGAATTCCTACTGCTCCCGGTTTAAGCTTTTCATCAAGAAGACGTCCGGTGTTTTCCCGGGAAGTTCCGGCCAGAGCAATTTCCAATCCCGGCAATATAGCGAAATTTTTCTTTTTCAATTTTCGAATCTGGGCTGCCTCGAGAGGCCACTGGATCTCTTCCAGCTTCTCCCCCAGTACAGTCCGGGCCACCTCCAGGTCTTCCGGACAGGCACACACAGCCATTATTTTCATCCCCTGCCCGTTTTCCTGATGGCGATTTACAAGTACTGCCCTGGCTCCAGTCAGGCGGCGCAGATCAGCAGCAATTTGCTTATAATCCAATCCCTCGCGGGAAGTTTTTATGAATTCCCTGCTCAGTTGCAGCAAATCACCCAGAATTTCCTGCCCCTGCGGGGGAAAAAATCTATGCTCCACACTCAATGCCTGCCCCCCTTCCCTTCACAATCCTGTCGGGAAAAATGATGCGATTTTTTGCCCTGTACTGTCAGGCCGAGTTTTCATCCGGAAAAACAAACTTTCCCAACCTTAACCGGTTCGCAATAAGGGAGACAGGAGGTCCCCAAAGACCTCCTGTCAGAGTTCCGAACCCTTACTTGATAACAAATTGATTTACTATTTCATCCAGTTCATCAGCCAGTTCCTTCAAGCCCTGCCCGGAAGCAGACAGCTCTTCGCTGGCAGATGCATTATCGGTAGCCACTTCACTCAGATTTTCTGTGGTCTTGATCACCTCATCAATAGAGGCAGATTGTTCTTCAGAAGAGGCCGCAACCCCCCGAGCCAGTTCAGCCATCTTATCCACCATGTTGACCACTTCTTCGGTACTGCTGGACTGTTCTTCGGTGGAAGCCGAGGCATCTTCTATCAGGCTGGAAATCTGCTCTACTGCTTTTCTGACCTTTTCACCCTGTTCAATCTGCCCTTCCATGGTGCTGGTAATTGCTTCGATGCGGTTGGCCACAGATTTTACCGCATTGAATATGTTTTCAAAGGCCTCCCCGGCCTCCTGAACCGATACGGTGCCCTGCTGGACTTTTTCACTTCCCTCGCGGCTGGTTTCTACCGCATCTTTTACCTCTTTCTGAATACCCTTGATCAACTCCGAGATATCCCCGGTAGCTTCCTGGGATCGATCGGCCAGGTCGCTGATGGCCGAGGCAACAACTGCAAAACCACGGCCGTGTTCTCCTGCCCGGGCCGCTTCAATAGAGGCATTCAGGGCCAGCAGATTGGTCTGTTCAGCTATATCATCGATAACTTCCA
>PWFS01000162.1 GCA_003554145.1 Halobacteroidaceae bacterium
AATACAGTGATAATGGAGAGCTTCAGGAAAAAATATTTTTCCCGGAGCGGGAAGAGGATCGGGTGCAGCTTAAAGACCTCATTGCCAGCAATCGGATTCAGACTCTCCATTCCCAGGAAGCATCCCTGGAACAGGTCTTTATTCGGCTGACGGGAAGGGAGCTGACTTAAATGATCAAGCAGATTATTAACCTGGCCTGGCTGGACTTAATAAATATCAGCCGCAACGCTATTTTCTGGGTGATCCTAATTTCCCTGCTGGTGATGACCGTTACCGTTGCATTTTTGCTGCCGGCTGAAAGGAATATAGAACAAAGCCTTTTCTTCCTGGATTTAAGCCCCGGGCAGCAGTTCCAGGCAACCCTCCTGCAGGGAGGTCTGGAAAAGGAGATCTTTTTCACTGAGCAGGGGGCCCTGGAGGATCATATCCAGGAAAAAAGAGGCAGTCGGGGAATAATTCTCAGGGGCACCCCGGCGGCCCCACGCCTGGAACTGATTCAGGAGGGGGCAGTGGGAGAAGGAACCCTAAAAATCCTGGGAGCCCAGCTGGCCCCGCTGCTGACGGGAGTAGCAAACCCTGCCGCCTATCAGATCCAGATTATTGATCCCGATCGGGAAGCTCTGGCTCTGAATCTCGAGGCCCTGCCGCCCCTTTTGACCTTTGAAGTCCTGGCCCTGGGGTTTCTGCTAGCGGCAGTACTTCTTTTCCAGGAGCGGGAGGAGGGATTGCACCGGGCTCTGCAGGTATCGCCGGCAGGCCCCGCCTCCTATATTGGGGGCCGGCTCCTTGTTCTCTGGGGACTGGGTTTGATATCGGGAATGCTCCTGATCCTGCTGACAGTGGGCTGGCCTGCCCGGATCCTGGAAATAATGGCTTTACTTCTTTTGGGGACTGCTTTTTTTACCCTGCTGGGACTGGCCCTGGCTGTTTTCTTCCGCTCCCTCTCAGAATGGTTTTTTATCGGGGTAGCAGTTCTCTTGATTAATATGGCGCCCCTCCTGAGCACCATTATTCCCGGTTTTGCTCCTGCTTTCCTGAACCTGATACCCTCTGCCTTCCTGATGCAGGGGCTGGAGGGGGCTCTTTTTGGACGGGGTGCAGCCTCCAGTATAACTCTTGTCGTGCTGCTGCTCATCAATATCGGTATGGGATTAATAACCTGGGTCCTCTTGCGCCGCAAAATATGGGGGGAGGGATTATCATGAATAGAATAAAAAATCTGATGGGAATGGATATGCTCAATGCCCGGCGGGATAATCTGCTGTTGTATATGCTTATTGCTCCCCTTTTTCTGGCCCTGGTTTTGCGCTTTTTTCTCCCCGGGGAAATAGACTTTACTCCAACCCTGGCCCTGGATGGATCCCGGGTGGAAGGACAACTGATCACCCAGTTCGAGGAAATGGCCACAGTGGAAATATATGATTCCCGGGAGGGAGTCCTGGCCCGGGTGGAGCGTCCGGATCATGTTGGGGGCGTGACCCGGGAAGATGGTGGGCTGGTTTTACTCCTGGCCGGGGATGAACCCCAGGAGCTAACGGCAATGCTGGGGGCTGTCCTGGAGGCGGCTCAGCAGGACCTGTCTTTTTTGGAGCTGACCTCCCGGGATTTAAGGGATGGAGAAAATGTAATATTCAACTGGGCGGTCCTCCTGCTGATTATGACAGTGATTTTCCTGGGTGGTACCCTGGGAGGATTTAATATAGTCAGCGAACGCAGCAATCGCAATCTGGATGCTCTGCGGGTTACTCCCCTGGGCTTTGCGGGTATGATAACAGCCCGCACTCTGCTGGGATTTATCCAGGTTCTAATCCTGGGGATATTGAGCACCCTGATTATCAGGGGAACCGGGTTTGATTTTTTCCCGCTGATGGGGGTTCTTGCTTCGGCCCTACCCCTGCTGGCCCTGATCTCCCTTATTATTGGAGGTCTGGCCCAGAATCAGGTCAGTGCCATTGGGGTAATTAAACTCTTAATGCCTATCTGGCTGGCCCTGCCGCTGATCAGCCTATTCCTGGGCGAGGGCTGGCAGATCCTCTTTTATCCCCTGCCCAATTACTGGCTGTTTAAGTCTCTGCAGACCGTTTTTACCGGGGCAGCAGATAATCCGGTCCTGCCGCTGACCATGGTCGCAACCCTGGGTCTGGGAATATTGTTTTTAATCCCCACCCTGGGAATAATAAAAAGAAAATTATATTAAAAAAACTCCCCCGGGGAGGAGAAAAAGGGGAAGCTAAGGGAGGGATTACCTTCTCCCGGAGCTTCCCCTGATATTAGCAGAAGAAATCTGGGGTTAAAGAGCTAGTTAAGGTCCCGCTGCCTGCGGTCTGGTGCTTCCTGGAAATAGAGAGGTCCGGCCAGGAGGGCCTGACTTTTTTGGATCTGATCCAGGTTATCCAGGGCCAGATCCAGCCAGCTGGTTGGTGAAGGCAGGGGAGCCAGGTACTTTTTGGCCAGGGGGATTTCCACCAGGGGAGTGTTGCGGGGCAGGCTGGCTTCCTGACGCAGCCGGGAAAGGGCTGTTTCCAGGCCTCCCAGTTCGTCGATAAGGCCGTGCTCCAGGGCCTGTTTGCCGGTCCAGACCCGACCTCCGCCCACTTCATCCACTTCGGCAGTACTCATCCTGCGGCTCCGGGTTACCCGTTCCAGGAAGATATCGTAGGTGGTTTTAATAAAGTTCCAGGCTTTATCCCGTTCTTCTTCGGAAAAAGGTTCTTCTGAAGTCCCAAAGAGATCCCGCTGGCCCCGCCTGATGCTTTCTCGGTTAATCAGGAGCTTATCCAGGAGCTGAGAATCTACTACCCGGGCGGAAATAACGCCGATGGAGCCGGTAATAGTTGAGGGCTGGGCCACGATATAGGGGGCGGGGGTGGCCACATAATAACCTCCTGAAGCGGCAATGGACCCCATCATTGCCACCAGGGGTTTTTTGGCTGCAATTTTTTCCAGGATGGCAGACATGGCCTCGGAAGAAACTGCCGAGCCCCCACCGGAATCAATATACAGAAGAACCGCCCGGGCCCGCTTATCCCGCAGAACCTGCCGGGCCTGATGGACAAAGGAGATATCGCCCGTCTGTTCATTGAATAAAAAGGGGATGGGTACCGGACGCCGTCCCGGTGGACGCTGACTTTTGCCGTCCACGATATTACCCTGCACCCGGAGAATAGCAATATAGCGGCCGGGCTGGGGAGGAAGAGGCCGGGAGAAAACACCACGGCACTGGTCCCAGCTGGCCAGGCGGGCGGGCTGCCCCTCATCACCAAGGTATTCAGGCAGATCCTCTGCATTTACAATGCCATCAACCGCCTCCTGCTCCACTGCCTGTTGGTCCTGATAGGGAGTCCCTTCGATTAAAGCCCTGGTTTTTTCTTCATCCATATTCCGACCTTTCATAATGGCTGCTTTGACCTCCTGGAACTGGGAATCGAGGAGCCAGGTCATCATGGACTGTACTTCCTCTGACATATCCGAGCGCATGAATCTTTCCAGGGCGGATTTGTAGGGGGTGATCTGGATGACATCAAATTTAATTCCTGCCCAGTCCAGGGCTTTTTTCATGTACAGCTGCTTTAATTCCAGGCCCAGGGTATATACCACTCCGCCTTTTTGCAGCAGGGCCCGGTCTGCAGCTGTGGCCAGATAATAGGAGGAGGTGGAATAGGTGGTGGCCCAGGTAATTACTTCTTTTTGACTTTCCTGTAGATGCTGGAACATGCCGATAAGGGCCTGCAGGCGGGAAAAGGGCAGGGCCAGGGTGCCGATATGAAAAATAACTCCCTTAACCCGGGTACTGGAAGCTATCAGACGTAATTCCTTTTCCAGCTCCTGCAGACTTTTTACCCGGCCCTTCATTTTTCTCTGCAGGAAACCTTCGGGAGGATCCGGCAGGTCGGGATAGGAACCATGCAGGGTAAAAACCACATAATCCGGGGGCCGCTTCCCCCTTTTAAGTAAATTTCCCAGCAGGGTCAAAACGGTTTTGATAAAAAAAATAAGGTAGGCAATGAGCACGAAACCCGCCC
>PWFS01000054.1 GCA_003554145.1 Halobacteroidaceae bacterium
GAGTCCTGCTCGGGGAGCCAAGGGCCCATAGCTCAGTTGGTCAGAGCCACCGGCTCATAACCGGTAGGTCCCTGGTTCGAGTCCAGGTGGGCCCACCATTCAGGCCATAATGAACCCCGCTTCCGGCGGGGTTTGTTTTTTTCCAATTACTTCGTATTTTATAAGTTGATAACGGGTCCCTGGAAGGAGATAGGACAATGCTGCCCCTGCGCCTGGCTCAGATCAAAAAAATGTTGCTCCCCTATAGAGGGGTGGCCGATATAGGAACAGATCATGCCCTGCTGCCCCTGGAACTGGCCCAACACCCCTTCTGGGAAGATCAAAAAATTATCGGTATTGATCCAGCCCCCGACCCCCTGGAACAGGGGTGGAAAAACCTGGGGCAAAAAGGGCTGGAAAAAAGGGTTGAACTAAGGCAGGGCTGGGGATTTGATCCCCTGCGGCCCCGGGAAGTTGAGCAGGCAGTTATTGCCGGTCTGGGGGGGAGGAAAATTGTTTCTATTGTGGCCCGGGGCCGGGAGAAAAACCCTGAAATAGAACATCTTTTTCTCCAACCCCAGCGGGATTTATTGTTTTTACGCCGCTGGCTGGTCCAGAAAGGCTGGGCTATCGTTGCCGAAAGCATCCAGTGGGAGAAAAACCATTATTATTTTTTTATCCGGGCCGATTGGGGCTGCGAGGAAAGGAACTATCAGGATTGGGAACTGGAAATAGGTCCCCAGTTATTGGAAAAAAAATCTCCCCTGCTGGCAGATTATCTGCAGGAAAAGGTGCAGGAGTTTAATGTCATCCTGCAGAAGATTGGAGATAAAAGACCGGGACATCCCCGGGAAAAATACTGGGAAGAAAAAATCAGGTTATTTAAAGGAGTTCAAAAATGGCTGTTGCGGTGAAGCACTTGCTGGAGATTTTAAATGAAAAATTCCCCACAACAAGGGCTGAAGATGGTGACCCCACAGGGTTACAGGTGGCACCCCTGGCCAATGATATTGAAAAAGCTGTGCTGGCCCTGGACCCCCGTCCCGAGGTTCTTAAAGAAGCTCTGGAACAGGAGGCTAACCTGATAATAACTCATCATCCCCTGATCTTTAAGCCGGTTTTTCGCATTGGTCAGGATGATTTGTTGCGGGATTTTATTAATTCCGGCATTGGTCTTTTTGTGGCCCATACCAATTTTGACCGGGATTATCTGGTTCCCTTCTGGGCAGATAGATTGGAGTTAAATAAAACCGAGCCTCTGGCAGCAGAGGGGGGCGAGGCCTTTTATAAGCTGGTGGTTTATATTCCCCCCGATTATGTTGAGACCATCAGGGAAATAATTTTTGAGCGGGGAGGGGGCTGGACCGGAAATTATGATAAAACTTCGTTTGGGGCCTCTGGAAAGGGAACTTTTCGACCCCGATCCGGGGCAGAGCCCTTTTTAGGGGAAGAGGCGGAGCTGGCCGAGGTGGATGAAATCCGCCTGGAAACGATTGTGCCCTCCCGAATTTTGCCCGGAGTAATTGGGGCACTTAAAAACAGTCATCCCTACGAAGAGCCTGCTTTTGATGTTTTTTCCCTGGCCCACAAAGAAGATAGGGGGTTGGGCATAATTGGAGATCTGCACAGTCCTGTTGGCCCCAGGGAAATTGTTAGGCTCCTGCGGGAGGCTGGCCTCGAGGAAATTTTTAAACTGGGTCAGGTTCAGGACAGGCCCCGCCAAAAAGTGGCCCTGATCCCGGGAAAAGGCGGAAAATATATTTCTGCAGCTGCCTCTGCCGGGGCCGATATTTTTATTTCCGGGGATCTGGATTTTCATCAATTTCAGCAGGGGCAGGATCTGGATCTTTTATTGGTGGACCCTGGACATTTTCAACTGGAAATTGTTGGCAAAAAAATTATGTGCGATATTCTTACCTCAGCATGTCCCCAGGTGGACTGGATAATTTCGGAGAGGGAAAACCCCCCCTATTTTTTTCAATGAGTAGGCTCTATGGTCCTGCTCATTTTCTGTTTTAGGGGGATTGAGACAGCTGATATTTTGGTTGAACCAGATCTGGCGTTAAGAAGGGGGAAAACCTGTGCAAAAACTGGAAGGATTGTACGATTGGCAGGAAGCCAGGTTGAAAAAAAGAAAGGTGGAAAAAAAATTAAAACAGCTGCCGGAAAAATATGAACTGGAGAACCGCAAGAAAAACATGGAATCCCGGGAAAAGGAACTGCTGGAAAAAAGAGAACGGACCGGGGAGCTGAGCCGGGAGTTAAAGCGGAAAGAAGATGCTGCGGGCAGGCTGGAAAATCAGAGGAAGGATTATGAAAAGAAACTCTATCAGGGGGAGACCCAGTCGGCCAAGGAACTGGAGCAGTTGCAAAAGAAGGTAACCCAGATGCAGAAAGAAGAAGCTCGCCTGGAAGAAGAAATCCTGGAAATAATGATGCACCTGGATGAAGCCCGGGAAGAAGAAGAAAAAAAAGCGGCCCATTTTAAACAGGAAAGGGAAAAAGACGAAGAAGGGAAAAAAGAATACCGGGCAGATAAGGAAGCCCTGGAACAAGAGGTAAAGGAACTGGAAGAAGAAATTGAAAAACTGGAGCAGGAAGTGAGTGAAGAACTTCGCCAGCGATGCCATAACCTGGCTCAAAGGACGGGGCTCCGGGGAGTAGTTCCAGTAGAAGACAGCAGTTGTGGGGGCTGTAAGGTCAGCCTTTCGGCCTTTGTTCTCGAACAGGTGAAAGGAGGGGAGGAGATGGTTACCTGCGAGAACTGCTTCCGAATGCTGTTTCTCCCCCGGCAGTGAAGTACCGGGTATATATTGATGGAGCAGCCCGGGGCAATCCGGGTCCGGGGGGAATTGGAGTAGTTATCTACGAAGAGAGATGCGAACAACCCGTGCGCCAGGTTAAAAGCTTTCTGGGTATTACCACCAATAATCAGGCCGAATACCTGGCCCTGATTCGAGCTTTAGAAGAGTTAGGGGAAATGGCAGTTAAGGAAGTGGAAATTTTTTCTGATAGCCAGCTCCTGATCCGGCAGCTGGAAGGGGAATATCAGGTTCGAGATGAAAAACTACTGCCTCTTTATGAAAAAGCCCTTAAAATGGCAAATAATCTGCCTGGAGTAAGTTTTCATTTCATCAACCGGGAAAAGAACAAAAAGGCTGATAAGCTGGCTAATTCAGGGATTGACGACGCTTGACGAAGTTAAATAAAAGGTGATATCATTAAGGTGCAGCAGCAGGCCGGGCAATCGCAGGTTCAAGCCTGAGGAAAGTCCGAGCTCCGCAGGGCAGGATGCTGGGTAACGCCCAGTGGAGGTGACTCCAAGGACAGTGCCACAGAAATAAACCGCCTCCAGCATGGAGGTAAGGTTGAAAAGGTGCGGTAAGAGCGCACCGCTGGCCAGGTGACTGGCCGGGTCCAGGTAAACCCCATCCGGAGCAAGACCTAATAGGGGGAGGTTTTAAGGGTGGCCCGCCTACTCCCCGGGTAAGGTTGCTAAAGGCGTCAGGCGACTGATGCCGTAGATAGATGATTGCCTTAAACAGAACTCGGCTTACAGGCCTGCTGCTGCAAAAAAATTGAATATTTCGGAAAAAAGCCCAATTTGTGATGACAAACTGGGAATGATTTGATATAATTTAATTTATGAACAATAGTTTACTTCTCATCCCAACATTTGGAATCGAGGTGAAAGTGTGAGAAAAGTAGATGTTATTGATGTGGTCAAAAGGCTACGCTCTATATCTCACCGGGCCAGGAAACTCAGCGACAATGAAATAGAGCTGGGACAACGGGTTTTAGAAAACAGGGTTATGGTTCTGGAAGGCTATCTTAATTTTCTGGATCAGGACGCCATTCCGTCATTTCAAAAAATAATTAAGGAACTGGATGAACTTGGAGAAAAGGTCTATATTGGAGGTTCGAGCCATGACTGATAATGTTTATCAAATGGTGCAGTACCCTCTGAAAAAAGTGGTTCGGGTCTTAACCGAGCTTGAAGATTTAAGCTCTCTGC
>PWFS01000017.1 GCA_003554145.1 Halobacteroidaceae bacterium
GGTTAAAGAGATGAGCAACCTGAAAGAAGACCTCTTTTTGTATTTCTTCTTCGGCTTCTAACAAAAAATCCATCGCCTGATACAGTTGATGAACTTCAACTTCCGGAAGCTCATTGATAAAATAGCTGTCTTTAACCCAGGCTTCAATGCCTAATTTGCTTTTGGGCTCTAAGGCCCGGTTGGCAATCATAGCGAAGAGCAGTCGTTCAATGGGAAGTCTGTATTTCCGCTTTTTCAGAAGCTTCTCCAATACTTTCCCAATACCAAATTTTTCCCACATTTCATCCAATAACCAGGCCGCACCAACTTGTTTGGACCCCAGGTACTCAAACGGCCAGTCCTCGCCCAGCTCTTCAGTAGCTTCTTTGGCATCTTCAGGCTCTAAGAAGCGGCAGATACTTTTAACCAGCCTTTTTAGAGCCTCTACATCGACGTCCTCCCGACGCCCAAAACTGTATAAAACCTTGGCTTTAGGCGTTTTGGTTTCGGGATCGCGATAATTGTGAGCTAACTGAACGTATTGAACCTTGGTTCCATCTTTATTTTTCCTGGTAGGAGTTCTTATATACATACCTACATTATAGCACAATAAATTCTGGTATGCAAGCAAAATATCAAAATTCGTGTGCCTACAGCTTTTGGCGAATTTCTACACTTTTAGCCCTTATTTTTGGCTAAAACAGGTGCTATCGGGTTCAAATGTTACTACCAACTCTTCAAAAACGGTTAAGAAAGATCATATTTTCTACATAGAAATCCGGCTGGCTAAAAGGCCCGGGGTAAAAAAACAAGAAGAGGGGATGAAGAAAGTGTTGGAATTTCCTGAAGCTCAGGTCCTGTCCCGGCAGATCAGGGAATGTCTTTCGGGGAAAGAAATCAAAGGGGTAATTGTAGGGCAGTCCCCCCATAAATTTGCTTTCTTTACTGAACCAGAAAATTACCCTTTCCTGCTGGAAGGAAAAAAAATTAAAACAGCTGAAGGGAGCGGAGGTTTTCTTCAGATTAGTGTCGGAGATGATGTTTCTCTCTTAATTGGTGATGGTGGAAGGGTGCGTTTTCACCAGCCGGGAGAAAAATTGCCCCCCAAACATCAGCTGCTCCTGAAATTCAACGACGGTTCTGCTTTAACTGTTTCCATTCAGATGTACGGGATGATTTTCTGTCAGAAGGATGAGGATATTGATAACCGATACGTTTTGATTAGCAGGGAGAAGCCATCACCCCTTTCGGAAAAATTCAACCATGAATACTGGGAAAAATTAATTGGTGAAAACAAACCAACATTAAGCACCAAGGCCTTCCTGGCCACAGAACAGAGGATCCCCGGCCTGGGAAATGGAGTTTTACAGGATATTCTTTACCGGGCCAGGGTTCATCCCAAAACCAGGGTAGGCTGTTTTTCTCCGGGTGACAGGGAAAACCTTTTCCAGTCAATCAGGGCAACACTGGAGGAAATGGTAGAAAAGGGTGGCAGGGATACTGAGGTTGACCTATGGGGAAATTATGGTGGCTATAAAACTCTAATGAGCAAAAATACCGTGGGACTAGACTGCTCAGAGTGCAGCACAATAATAGAAAAACAATCCTACATGGGAGGCAGTGTTTATTTCTGCCCGGGATGTCAGCCGGTAAAAAAGTGAATTTTTCCAGGCAGGATTTTGTGAATTACCACCAGTTATAGAGCGGGAGGGGTTCCTGCTGCTGGGAATACAGTCAATTAAGCAGGGCTTATGCATTATCCACCGGCTTAACTCCGGGTAGAACCTGTACAAATGTCCTTTTTTGGGGGTTGCTGGGTACCCGGGATATTTTATACATCAGAGGAATAACCTGATTATCGCTTTTCCTTATGTAGCCCATCTCTCCAGCTATCAAAGAACGAGTATAGTTAGATTGAATCACGGAAATCCTGCCAATTAATCCACTATTTTTGGGATTGGGGAGCTTTGGGACAATTTTGCTTAAAATAATTCCCCACAGGTTTTGCCGGGGAAATAGGGGGAAAATGAAGGGGGATGATTTTTTGGTAGAGCATAAACAGGCGGAAAAGATTGATTTTCAGGGCAGGGTTAAGGCCATCGAAGAAAAACTTCAAGAATTACTGACTATGCTTGCGGAAAAGAAGAATATTCATCACGCTGTTATCGCAGTGGAAAGCGGTGGAAAGGACCTGAGCTGGATTGGGGCCCGGGGGAAAGCAGGGCCCGATGGTTCACCAATGACTCCTGAAACACCTTTCTGGACTGCCAGTATTACCAAGCTTTATATTGCAGCGACAATATTTATACTGCAGGAGCAGGGGAAACTCTCCCTGGATGGTTCTCTTTCCAGCTTTTTTCCCGGGGAACTGATCAGGGGGATTCACAGAAAAGACGGGGTTGATTATTCGCAAAAACTGACCCTCCGCCAGCTTCTGGGCCATGCTTCGGGTTTACCCGATTATATTATCCTCCATAGAAAAGGAGAAAAAAGTTTTTTTGACGCTGCCCTGGAAGATGGAGACCGGTCCTGGTCAATCGAAGATATCCTGGATCTGCTCCGGGATGTAAATAAGCCCCTTTTTGCTCCTCAGGATATGGGAAAAAGGAAAAAGAAGGTTAGTTATTCTGATTCGAATTTCCAGCTCCTGATTGCAGTAATTGAGACCTTAACAGGAAAAAAAATCTCCCGGGTATTCCAGGAATTAATTTTCCAACCCCTTGGCCTGGAAAAAACTTTCCACCCGGAAAAACCTCCAGCAGGAGGACCGGAGAAGGTAGCAACTGTCTGGTATAAAGATGAGCCCCTGGAAATTCCAGGAGCCCTTGCTTCTTTTAATGACATCAGTTCTACAGCGCGGGATTTGCTGGATTTCATGAGGGCCCTGGTTAATGGCAGGGTTTTTGCCAGAAAAGAAACCTTTGAGGAAATGATCCGGGAGTGGAATCAGTTTGGTCTTTCCTTCAGCCCGGTTGGCCCGGGATGGCCCATTGAATATGGGCTGGGGATTATGCGGTTTCGTATTCCCCGGCTTATTTCTCCCTTCCAGGCTCTGCCGGAAATAATAGGTCACACTGGAGCAACTGGTTCCTGGCTGTTTTACTGTCCCGCCTGGGATCTTTACCTGGCGGGAAATGTGAGCCAGCTGGCTGCAAGCCCCCTGCCTTTCCGGCTGGTTCCCAGGATTTTAAAGGAAATTAACAGTATTGGGCGGTAAAAAATTCCGGGGAGTAAAATTTCCCCGGGTTTTGTTTTTTGGGGGTTCTGCCCCCTGATTGTTCTGATTGGCCGGGGGAGCCCTGCATAACTCCGGAAAGGACCAATATAATGGTCTGAGCTAAATCAGCACTCCCGATTAGAAGGGAGGGGCATGATATAAAGGGCGGGGAATAAAAAATCCCCATTTAAAAGGGGAATTACCGGATCTGTCTGCTCTTTTTTTCCTGAGGGGGGGCTGCCTGATGAACTATCCGGAAAACCCCTTTTCTGATTTCCCGGGAAAAGTTAAAGATTAAAAGCGGGTAAAGCAGGAATAACAGAATAATAGGTTAGAAAGGGCCCCAAAAAAAATAAAGACAATGGAAACAAGTAACCGGAAGTGATCTTGATTTGAGTTTTTCCGGGGTGTACAGAAAAACCAGAAGGGGCGGGCCAACCAACAGTGGTATTCCACAATTGTCAGGCGCTATAATTTGAAGACAAAGTTATCATATATTGCCGGCTATTTTTCGATCTGCGTATGGAAAACATCTTTTTCCCGGTACAGATGAAAGATGGATACCGTATCCCGGTCCACATTCCCGAATATGATATATATGGCTATAACCTCCAAAAAGCCCAGAACATAAACAGTCAGAATAAAGGTCATGAAATAGCGGGTATCAACGAAAAAGGATAGGAGGATGAGGAAAAAAACCAGCATACCGCACAGGCGGAGAAGACCGGTGTGCATCATAATGGGCTTACCAATTTTCA
>PWFS01000004.1 GCA_003554145.1 Halobacteroidaceae bacterium
TTCATTTACTCCAAGCCTGCAACCCCGTTATAACTCCACTTTCCATAGGTCTAGTCGCTCTGGACCAGGATGTGTCTCCCTTTGATAATTCTCAAACCAAAAAAGAAGAAGTATCTCTAACATACAAGAGGTTTGATGGTTATTCTCCGATTTTCAGCTATCTTGGGCAGGAAGGGTACTGCGTCAATGCAGAACTCAGGACCGGAAAAACTCATTGTCAAAAAAATTACCCAGCAACCTTTACTTGTTCGCCTTGATTCTGGTAACGCTTCAAAAGACAACATAAAGGTATGCCTGGCCGAAGATACAAAAGCTGACTTTCTCATAAAACGAAATCTCAGAAAAGAGAGTCTGGAGCAATGGCTGAAAATTGCGGAAGAACACGGTCAACACTCAGAAGAACGGCCGGGGAAAGAGGTATATGTGGGCTCCGTCTATCACTCTATTAAAGGGATCAAACGAACCATCACAGCCGATGGTCAAATTCTTCTCTTCCACTCCCTTGAAGTAGAAACGTACTGGACCTCATTGGAAGTCGATGAGAAAACCGTGATAGAGTTATACCATGACCATGGAACATGTGAACAATTCCACTCTGAAATCAAGTCGGATATGGGTTTAGAGCGTTTTCCGTCGGGGAAATTTGCAACCAATCAACTCATACTTCTTCTGGCAATGCTGGCCTATAATATCCTTCGCTTAATCGGTCAGGAAAGCCTGAAAGAACCAGATGCCCCGGTACGCAAAAACGTGAAAAGGCGCCGGCTCAAAACTGTAATTCAAAATATGATAACCCTGGCTTCAAAGTTAGTTTATCATGCTCGAAGGTTTTATATTAAGATTGGTTCTAAAAACCCCTGGTTCAATACTTTCAACCGCATATATGAGGCTTTTCAGTAGGGATATTACAAGCAAAACATTGTATATTAATGCACTGGACAGTTCCCGGTTCTAGAGCTGTATTTGTCATAGAAAAAAACGGGCACTATACATACCATTTCCTGTATTAAAATACATATGACAGAAGATTACCTTAGATAAAGCAACCACCAGGTTTTTTTCTTCTGGTTTTAGCTTTTTTAAGGTAAAATCGCTAAAACCAACAGCCAGTCCCGGATTCAGGTTTAGAAAAAAACTTTTGTCTGAGGGTCCTAGAGGCCCCCTTTTTAAGAATAACCTGGATCCCCGAAAAACAAAAAACCCCGAGAACTTTGTTCTCAAGGGACTTAATTCATGGCGCGCCCGGGAGGATTCGAACCCCCGGCCTTCTGATCCGTAGTCAGACGCTCTATCCAGCTGAGCTACAGGCGCGCTTCGATTAATATAATAACACAGGGACCTGTTTATTGCAAGCCCTTTGACGCACCTTGGGGTAAGCCCCAGAGGATTATCTATATAGCCCCCTAAATGGTTTGGATAAAAATTTTGAGGGTGTTATTTTTCCTATAACTTAATCTATCAGGGGGTTCCGGTTCGTACCTGCCGGGCAAATTTTTCCGGTAAACCCGCCTTAATAATATCTTCGGCGGCAGCCTCCCAGTCATACTTAACCTTTCGGAAAGAAACCTCCAGTTCTTCTGCAAAATTGATTATTACAAAATCTGCCTCCGGAGAGCCTGATTTTGGTTTCCCCACACTACCTGTATTTATCAGGTGAATTCCCTCTATGTTTTTGTGGTAGGGAAGATGGGTATGGCCGCAAACAATTATATCAGCTCCAGCCTTTTTCAACATGGGAGCCACCCTCTGTTCCGGTCGATCGGCAAATAGGTATTCATTAATCCGTCTGGGGCTCCCGTGGACAAGGAGTACCTCCCACCCCTTAACGTTTTCTCGAACTTCAGGGAGAAGACTTCGCAGGTATTCTTTGTTTTCAGGGATAACAGCAGTTTTGGTCCAGGCCAGGGACCTATCCCCCAGTTCTCGATCTGCTTGATTGGTATAAGCACAACCGCAATCAGCCCGATCAAAACCAACACCCTCATCATAGTTTCCCATTACTGTAGGAATATCTCTTTCTCGCAAACGTTCGATGACCTGATTGGGGCTGGCCCCATATCCTACCAGATCACCCAGACAAAAAACCCGGTCCGGTTTTTCTCGGTCATTCTCTTCCAGAACTCGATCCAGGGCCCTTATATTTCCATGGATATCAGAAAAAATCGCTATTTTCATTTCCAGGACCTCCCTTTACTTTTTTTATTATAGCCCTTTCACCATCTTATTGCAATAACGGGTGTTTTTTCCTTTAAGATAACTGGCCCCGGCCAGTTTTTTTTATTTTGCTTGACAGAAAAAGTACATCGGGGTATCATATGAATAAATTCGCATATATTCATATGATACTGGAGGTGATTAGTAGTGGAACCCCCTTTAATTAATATTCTTAAAGCAATGGGCAACGAGACCAGGCTGCGAATTCTTAATTTATTACAGTCTGGAGACCTTTGTGTCTGTGAATTACAATTTTTGCTGGAGATCAGCCAGTCTAATATCTCCAAACATTTGCAAAAGCTAACCTCCGCCGGATTATTGCAATTTTATCAATCAGCAAAATATGTATATTACACTATTAATACTGACATCCACCGGGAGCACCCCTTTATGGAGCTTATTCTACAAACAGAAACCCCCAAACTGGACCGGTTTCAGGCTGACCGCAAAAGACTTGCTGAATACAAGGCCAGAGGGTTTACCTGCGAAGATTTAAAAAACGGAAAAATTTGTTTTAACCATCAAAAAACCCGGAATAGTTATTGAAAAAAGAGTATTGTTTTTTGTTAATTGGTGCCCACCGCTTTTTCAGCAAAAAAATGGAGGTTAATTATATTATTGAGGAGGCTTAGCCAATGGCAGAAAAGCAAGGACAAGCAATGGGATTATGGGAAAAATATCTTACCCTGTGGGTAGGTCTTTGTATGGCAGCAGGAATTCTGATGGGCTTTATATTCCCGGGAATGGCTCATTTTATCGATTCCCTGTCCATTCAGCAGGTCAATCTTCCCATAGGAATTTTGCTGTTTCTAATGATCTACCCTATTATGATCCAGATTGACCTGCAAAAAGTTGTAGATGCAGTAAAAGCCCCCAAACCAGTTTTAACTACCCTGATAATCAACTGGGGGATTAAACCCTTTACCATGACTTTTTTCGCCTGGTTATTTATGACAGTAATCTGGGCTCCCTTTATTTCCTCTGAAATTGCCGCTGAATACACAGCAGGTATGATCTTACTGGGAATTGCACCGTGTACAGCTATGGTTTTTGTCTGGAGTTACTTATCCAGAGGAAACATGGGACACACCCTGGTAATGGGGGCCATTAACTCTTTGACCATGCTTATTTTTTACGCCCCCCTGGGAAATTTATTGCTGGGGGTAGCCATGCCCATTCCCCTGTTGACTCTGGCTTTAACTGTTGGATTATACGTAGGTATCCCTTTAATTGCTGGATATTATTCCCGAACAAGACTGATAAAAAACCGCGGCAAAGAATGGTTTGACAATGTTTATGTAAAAAAATGGGGTAGTGTTTCCCATTATGCCCTCTTAGCTACCCTGATAGCCCTGTTTATGCTGCAGGGGGAAGTTATTATCCGTCAACCCCTTATCATTTTGATGATCGCAATCCCCTTAATTATCCAGACCTTTTTCATCTTTGGCATCGGGTATGGAGCTTCCAGAATTCTCGGCCTTTATTACGAGGATGCTGCTCCAACTTCCCAGATTGGTGCTTCAAATCACTTTGAAGTAGCCATTGCCGTTGCTTTAACCCTTTTCGGGACCGGATCGGGTGCGGCTCTGGCAACAGTTGTCGGCGTGCTAATTGAAGTGCCCATCATGCTGGCCCTGGTCCGCATCTGCCTGCGCACCCAGAACTGGTTTCCGAGAAAACCATCGGTTGCTGCCTGATTTTTCAATTTTCTCTATTAACAGCTTTTCTGCAGAA
>PWFS01000109.1 GCA_003554145.1 Halobacteroidaceae bacterium
ACCAATACTATAACGCCCTGAAAAACAAAGAAATTGAAACTGCATCTTTCACCGCTTAATCCAAGTTCTAAGAATAAGAAAGCAGGGCAGAGTTTTTTCCAATTGCGGGGACCAACCCGTTTTTGCCGTAAGGAACTATCACTTTTCAGAATAAAACCCCAAGGAGACTACTTATGTCGCAAGATTTAAAATCAGAAAGAAAAGAATACCTGCGAAGTCTGATCCCTGGAATATTATGTTGTACAGCTCTGGGGTTGGGAGCTATTTTTCTGGATAGCCTTCTACCCCCCGGGGTCCCGACCATAAACTATGTTTTGATTGCCATTTTTATCGGTTTTTTGTTTAAAAGTCTGTTACTGGATAAGGTGGATAAAGAAGGGATTCTGGAACCTGGTATTAATTTTTCGGCCCGGTTTTTTCTGATTGCCGGCGTAGTATTGATTGGAAGCCGAATGGATCTGGGAGAAATAATGTTAATTGGCGGCAATGCCCTGCTAATGGTAGCCCTGGCAATCAGTATTGCCATTATCCTGGGAGGCTGGCTGGGAAAAAAAGGTTCGGGGCAGCGGGGCGGCCACCTGTTGGGCATAGGAATGGGCATCTGTGGTATTTCGGCAATTATGGCCGCGGCTCCAGTTCTCCAGTCCCGGGAAAAAGAAGTTTTTCTGGCTGTGGGGACAGTAATGGTCGCCGATATTATTATGTTGTTGGGTTTACCTTTTCTTGCGGGCTTCATGGGCTGGGGAGAAGAGTTTACCGGTTATCTGGCAGGAACTGTTACCGCCAATACCGCCCAGGCGGTTGCCGTTGGTCATGCCTGCAGCATTACAGCCGGTAGTATTGCTACAATTACCAAATCTGCCCGCAACGTTCTGCTGCCTGCAGCCATTGGCCTAATGGCCTATTACTACGTTGTCCGGGGACTGCCTACAGGAGAAAAACTGGAATGGAGCCTTTTGTGGAGGCGTTTCCCCAAATTTGTCCTGGGCTTTTTATTTTTTTCCCTGCTCACCACCCTGGGGGTTTTTTCCACTGCAATCCTGGATGTCCTTAACTCCTCCAGCCAGATCTTTTTTGCTATCTGCTTTGCCGGATTGGGGGCGGGACTGAATATTGCCCTGCTAGAAAAAAAAGACCTTTTTACGGTCCTGTCTGGTATGGGGATACTCTTAACCCTCTTTTTATTCGCCTTTTTATGGATCAGGCTGGTCCTGGGCCTGAATTGAAAAAGCGCCGGGGATAACCCCGGCGCCTTAATTTTCCTATTTAATTTTCGAGATAATCAATAACCTCATCAGTTATTTCTTTTACCTCGTCGAGTTCCTTGATTTCTTCAAGCTCGTTTTCATCCTCAATTACGTCCACAACTTTTTCAGTTACTTCTTCCCCGTCAAGGCACCTTACTGCACCGACAACATCCTCCAGGTAAAGCTCCAGGGTAGTTACGTCCACGGCCAGCTCATAACCCAGTTCACCGGCAATTTTGCCTACCTCGCGCTGGGAAATCTTCTGGATTTCCCCATCCTCTTCCAGGACTTCACCTGCTACTCCCGAAAAGTCTACCAGGGCCAATTCCACATCATTTTCCCCGGCTGTCGCTATCAGGCCGGAACCCAGAGTCAGAATTCCTACCAGCACAATGATCATAGTGGTGTTACGCATTGAAAAAACCCTCCTTCAGTATTTATGTTACAACTCCACCCTATAGGATAAATGTGAAGGAGCTGTGATAAAAGATTAAACAAATAATAAAAATTTCAAAAAAGAAGAAACAGAGCGGAGGTGAAAACTCCCCCTCCAATTGTAAGGAGCAGGTTGCGGGTGCCTAAAGCGATTAAGGTGGCAGCTATGGTTCCTCCCAGGGCAGCCGTGGTGCTCTCGGGAATTGAGTCCCCTATTCCGGGAATAATCAGGGCTCCCATGGCCGCAAAAGGAATATAGGATAAAAAAACCCGAAGGAGAGAAGGAATTTTATCAATTTTCAGGGCGATGAAGGGTAATAAACGGGGAATAACGGTTACCAGGGCCATACCCAAAATCAACAAATAAATTCTCAATTTTTAATGCCCCCCTTGTGTTCCATAATTGTGCCGATTGCAGCTCCTCCCAGAATCCCCAGCACAATCCGAATTCCGGCCTGTTCCAGCCCAATTAAGGCCAGGCCCCAGTTTATTCCTCCCGCAATAATAGCGACCACAAAAACAGTGCGGGAACGGATAGCGGCAGGGGCCAGGAGGGCAATAAACAGGGCATAAATGGCCAGCCCCATGGCCTGTCGAAGGATTTCGGGGAGAATCTGACCCGCTCCAAAGCCTATGGCTGTTCCCACCACCCATCCCAGATAACCCGTTATCTGCAGACCCCCCAGAAATCCGGCAGAAACTGGAGCAGGCTTAAGACTGGCAATTGCAAAACTTTCATCGGTTACCCCCAGCCCCAGTATGGGCAGCAGGGGGGTTTCTTTAATTCGGGTAATAAGGGAGGCGCTCATCAGGAGATGGCGGAGATTAACCAGGAAGGTTGTGGCAATAATTTCTGGAATACTTACTCCCAGACTCAATAGATTGAGGGCAATTAACTGACTGGCCCCGGCAAAAACCAGTGCGGAAAAAGAAACTGTCTGGAAAATATCCAATTCTCCGGTCCGGGCCAGCAGCCCAAAGGTAATAGCCACTGGTAGATAACTAAAAAAAACAGGCAAGCCGGTTGTAATTCCCTGAAAAAATTCTTCCCTGCTGCTGGTCATGACTGTCCTCCTTTATTGCAATAACGAGCTGCATTAAGTTTACTTATTAGCGGTTAAATACAGATTTCCTTTTATTTTTTCGGGCAGTGGCGAAAATTTTTTAAAATTATTTGTTATTCAATCACATTTTTTTCACATCTGTCAGTTAATATAAAAATTGAATAGACGATAAAGGAGGTTGCAATAATGAGAGGCAAAATAATGGTGCTGCTTATGGCTGTTATTCTGACCCTGGGAGTAACTGTAGCGGCGGAAAATGATAATAATGAGAAGGTTGAACCGGAGGATATAAAGCTGGCTATTGTAGATTTCTGGCAGGCCAGGGATGTTGTTTCTGAAGAAAGGGTAGAAGGTTTAAGCTATCAGGAAGTTGAAGAGGCAGCCCGGGAAAAGGGCTATGATTTGGTAGTTAATTATTCTACAATTGAGCTTTACATTGACGGAATTTTAAGTGAGGTAAGCGATCTCACCGACAGCAATGCTACTGAGGAAGTAAAAGAAGCCATAATTAAGGGAGAAGAATTTGAAAAGCCCACCGATCCCCAAAAAGTTGAGGATCTAAAACAACTGGAATGGATCACAATAATTACCGACGACGTGATCGAGTGGTTTTCCGAAAACTAAAAATAAGGTAAAGGCCCGCAGGGGCCTTGAGGCTGCTGACCTGGTTCAGCAGCCTCTTTTTTATCTTATTGCAAAATTCTTTTAACAAAGATAGAATAAAAGGGAGTTAATGGATATAGACGTTCAAAAAAGAGGGTGAAGGGATGGCTTCTATACTAAAAAAAGTTCACAAGGCCTGGGTTCAAAGTGTCACTGCTTTCCCATTTCTTAATTTTGCGGGACCTCCCCATCAGGTGGTTCGGATCAATCCCGGCCAGGTCAAATATCAGTTGCAGTCGGGAACCCGGCGCTGGTTAATTTTTCTCCATAAAGTTCTGGGAGGGCGGGGAGGCATAATCTGGTACGGAAACTGGGATCAAAAGAAAATCCCTTTAGAAAAAAAGGTTGTGGAAAAATACAGTCAATCCCCCCGGGATGAACAAAAAAAACAAGGTTTTAAAGGGGAGAAAGGAGAAATTATAACTATCCTGATGGATCGGGAGGGGGATTTAATTCTACTCGAAGATAAAAAATGCTGGGGAGAACGCAATGAAGAAATTCCAGCTCTAATTGCTTTTTATCATGGCATCTGGGTGGA
>PWFS01000219.1 GCA_003554145.1 Halobacteroidaceae bacterium
CCCAATTTCCGCTGGAGATTCAGCCACTGCTTCATCTCCCAGCTGGACGAGCTCCTGCAGTTCCCGGTTGGAAAGCTCTGATATCCACTTTTCCCCCGAGGATACAGTCAGGTCAACCAGTTCTTTTTTCTGCTGCAGAAGTTCTTCAATTTTTTCTTCCAGGGTTCCCAGGGTTATAAACCTCTTTACCAGGACATTTTTTTTCTGCCCGATGCGGTGAGTTCTATCGGTGGCCTGATTTTCTACCGCTGGATTCCACCACAGATCATAATGAATTACATGAGTAGCCCGGGTCAGGTTCATCCCGGTTCCCCCCGCCCGTAAAGAAACAACCATAATCCCATTGTCCCCTTTTTTTCCCTCCTGGAATATATCCACCATTTCTTCCCTTTTCCGAGGCTGAAGTCCCCCGTGGAAAAAGAGGGCTTCCTCCTGCAGCTCCTCCTGGATCAGGGTCTGCAGGTACTTACCCATTTCCCGGTACTGGGTGAAAATCAGGGCCTTTTCATCTCTATCCCGGATTTCTTTTAATAGTTCCATGGTCCGGGCGGCCTTGCCCGAGGCCCTGGATTCAACCTGGCCCCTCTTATTGTATTGAACTGGATGATTGCAGACCTGTTTTAAGGCGGTCAAAAGTTTGAAAATCATCCCCCTCCGTTCCATTCCCGCGGAATTTTCCACCTTCTCCCAGGTCTGATCCACTATTTCCTGATAGAGGGCTCCCTGTTCCGGGGTTAAATAGCAGTATTCATTGCGAACAATCCGGGAGGGCAGATCGGAAATGACTTTTCTATCAGTTTTTTCCCGACGCAGGACAAAAGGATCGATGGCCATTTTGAGTTTCTGCAGCCGCTTTTTATCCCGATATTTTTCAATGGGCAGGGCAAATCTTTTGCGGAAAGATTCTCTTTTACCCAGCAGGCCCGGGTTCAGAAAGTCCATTATGCTCCAGAGTTCATCCAGGCGGTTTTCTACCGGGGTCCCGGTCAGAACCATCCGGCCTTCCCCCTGCAGGCTTTTTATGGCTCGGGCCCTTTTACTCTGGGGATTTTTGATATTCTGAGCTTCATCCAGGATAATCAGGTCCCAGTCCTTGCTTTTGAATTTCTGGGCTTCCCGCTGAACGATCTGATAGGTAGTAAGAATTACATCAGTTCCTTTAATCGCCAGGCGCCTACCCTGACCATGATAGATTCTGGCCCTCAGGTCAGGTGCGAACTTCTCAATTTCCTTATCCCAGTTACCCAGGAGAGAGGTGGGAGCAATAACCAGAACAGCTTTTTGCAGCGCCCCTTCCTGCTGGCGCTGGAGAATTACAGTTATGGCCTGGATGGTTTTCCCCAGTCCCATATCATCGGCCAGGCAGACCCCGAAACCATTTTTTACATTATTCAGCAGCCACTGATAGCCCCGTTTCTGATAGGGGCGCAGGTTTCCTTTTAAATTCCGGGGCAGGGGCACTGCTCGTACACCCGTCATTTCCCGAATTATTCCCTCCAGTTCCTCCGGGGGGAGAAAAAGGTTACCCTGAATTTCACCGGTGAGAACTCCCTGCAGGATTTCCATCCGGCCGGGCTGAGGAGCTGGCCGATCTATTTTCTCCAGCAGACTGCGGGCTTCTCCTGGAGTAATGAAGAAATAACTGTCCCGGTAGCGGACCAGGCCCGAAGCCTGACCTGCCAGCTTTTTGAATTCATCCCGGGTTATTTTCTCGTCCCCCAGGGCTATTTCCCAGGAAAAATGAAGGGCTCTTTCCATATCCAGCAATGAATTGATTTTTCCTGGAGAAGTAGCGGTTAAAGCAGCCCGGGGACGAACCAGTTTTTGTAATTCCCGGGGGAGAATAATTCGCACTCCCATTATTTCCAGGATACCCCGGGCCCCGGTTAAAAATTCCCCCATCTCCTCCAGGCCGACCCCCAGGGGTTTTTCTCCTTTTTGGGCCAGGATTTCTTTTAAGCGGGGGAGATGATCCGCAGCCAGTGACAGCTGGCGGGCAACTTCTCCCTGCAGCATTTCAACCGGCTGCCCCCATACTTTCTCTTCTGGAGCCCATAATTTTTTTACCGGAACAGGGGGGCTGCTTTTCTTCCGGTCTTCAACCTCCACCTCCAGGAGGAATTCAGCTCTTTGCTCCGGGGCAGGTAAAATCTTTAAAACAATTGCCAGGTCCCCGGCAGTAAGTTGCAGGGGAGCCAGCCAGTCCTGTATATTCCTGGCTGTCTGCTGCTCATCAAAGTGCTGAGGGCTGTAGGTTGCTCCCTGGAAAAAAGCTTTTTCCACTTTACTGTCAGAAGTATTCTTAAAGCCGGAATGGACCAGCTCAGTCAAAAAAAGAGCCAGGACGGTCTTGGCCCCTTCTTCCGGAGGAAGCAGGGCTCCGTCCCGGGAACGAACCACCAGTTCGGAGGGATAAATGCTGGCCAGGTACTGGAGGGCTTTTTCTATCTTTTCCTCTCCTCCCAGGGGCCAGTATTCAATTCTGAAAGAATTATCCTCCCCCTCCCCCATAATTACCCGGGGAAAATAAGAGTAATTCAGGGCCAGGGACCCGGCTATGGCTGCAGCAGCACTGAAGAAAATTACCGGTAAAGAGTATTTTTTTTCATCCAGCAGCAGGGGGGTATGGATAAAAGAATGGAAAAAACTCTCTCTATCTATATAATTCCCTTTAAATTCTTTCCACTGCAGCTTATTATCCTCAACTACTGGCAGATTTAGTTTGCTTTTTCTGCCCCGACCCTTCTTTTCAGCGATGCGGAAGAAAAAAAACTCACCCTCTTTTTTGATTATTCGAAAACTTTCGTTTTCCAGGGCTGTTGAATCCCCTTCCAGTTCAACCTCCTGTTGAAACCGAGCCACCTTCTTATACATCTGCTGCAGTTTCTTTTTAAAATTTCCCCCGGGGAAAAAGAGGGGACTGGAGGATAAAAGATCCAGAAATTTTCCCGGATCCCGGGGCGAGAAATCAACATCGGGAAACGAAGACTGGACTTCGGCCTCAGGAGTCAGCTCATATTCATGGGGGAGAATAAAGGGATCCTCTGCTCCGGGATCATCTCCTGAAGCCCCTATCTCTTTTAAAACTTCTTTCTCCATTCCCCGCAGCTGGAAAAGCAAAAAAGGATCTTTATCGATTTCGTTGCCAATAATATAATAAACTGCAGCCAGGTGCTTGCAGGGATTGGCCCAGTCCGGACAGGAACAGCTGGCCTTCAGGTCATCCCAATCTACGGGCAGCAGTTCAATTCCCTCCTGTTTTAGCAGGGGCAACAGGTCCTGGGGCAATCGCCCCACAGCCAGTTCTCCTCCCAGGGCAGGAGTAGTTTTAATCAGAAACATTATTTTTTCTTTTTCCTGCTGGGAAAAATTCTTCAGGGTTAATTTTTCCCGGTAAGGTCGACTTCTTCTTCCCTGAACCCGGGCTACAATGGTTCCCCGGTCTATTTCAATTTCTTCCACCAATCCTCTCCCGACATAGCTTCGCCCCCGGGGTAAGCGGTTGGTATTGATATCAATTGCTTCCAGGGCCCTTATCCAGGCCTCCCCCCACCAGGTCTTCCCATATTTTCTTCTGCTCAAAATATCAACTCCTGCCTGTTGTTATTCCCCCGAAATTCTCTCCCAATAAAATTTCTCTGCTGCCGGGGTAAAACCTCTTAATTTTCACCGCAGGCCCAAAAGGAACCCGGTGATAAAAACCTTATTCTGCCGGATAAAAGGAAGGAACAAATCATCCTCTGTCCTGAATTATCCCCACTCTAATCAGCAGGGGCTGCAATACTCTGTAGACTTCTTGGGGTCCAACTCCCACCAGAAATCCCCGCCGGCCACCATTTATATAGATATAGTCAAGGCTCATAATTGTTTCTTCCATATAAATCGGGAGCTTTTTCCTGAGGCCAAAGGGCGAAATACCTCCAA
>PWFS01000137.1 GCA_003554145.1 Halobacteroidaceae bacterium
AGTCCGCTGGGAGGAGGCCTGTTGCGCGAGGGTCAGGCCCATGTAGTGGGTTCGGAAGTAGTTCACACCGTTCGCGGTGAGGAGTTATGGTTTGCAGGTCTGTTTGATCATGCGGGCATTAATGGCAATGCCATGCATGCTGCACCGGTTGTCTCGAAATATATTGCAATGTATGACCCGAATCGCATCCTTGATCCCAACTATTACCTGGAGGTAGACCCGGTTGAACCAATAGAGGGGCCCACGGGTTTCAGCTCTGTTTCCATGACGGTTAATCTTCAGGCTCGCCTGACCGAGGGTGAGGGTGAGATAACCTGGTATGAGCGTCGGGCTGACGGGCAATACACCCGCCGAGGCACCGGTGAGTCCTATCGGGCCAGCCTGCGGGTTGCACCTGGTAGCGGCGATATCTTCTATTATGTAAGTGTTACCGGCCCCGACGGGGTAGAGGGAGGCAAGATTCCCGTCAGGATCCCGGTTATTTGAAAACAATCCACAACTTAAACAGAGGAAACCTCAACCATAAATGGTAGATGAAATTGCCTGGAACATTTTAAAATTTCTCAAAAAATTCCCGGGTTTTACGGCAGTTAATACTATCTGGCAGGGATTGGATCGACTTAACAGAGACCCTAAGTGAATTGCTGAAATCAAAAAGTTATTGTTAATTCAGCCCCGAGGTTACAGTTCCGATCAGGGACCAAGAAGAAACGTATAGAACAGGGAAAAGCCCGGGAAGGCAGTAATAAATTAAAATTAAGCAGGTAAGGAAAGAGTTTTTTGAAGTGTAGCAATCATTATGGAAGCGAACTGTTAAGAGCCCACACTGGATAGTTCATCAGGGATTCTGGTCAAAAACCATCACCTGTAAAAGGTCTGGACTCCAGATAATGGGGATAAGGTCGGGAATTGGGCCCCGTCCGGGCCTGGAAAGGGGTGAAACGAAAAGCAGGTTGTGGTGGATTGAGCATTGGTGGCTATGGGTTTTGCAAGAGGGGCATCTGAGAGCCCCTCCTGCAATTACCCCTGACTGGAAGGGTTCCCGTTGTTTAAGGTTGGGAAAAATGGTTTTCCCTGAGCTCCTTTCAATCCCAATGAAAGGTACCGGTAAGCCCAAAAGAGAGGATGTGGGTATAAGGTGAAAAGTGTTTTAAGGGTTGCTTCCAGGCTGGTTTTGGGGGTTTCGATTTTTCTGATCATGGGGTTGGGGCAGGCTCAATGTGCTGGTCTTACTGGGGATGACCTAATTGAATTAAACCCCCAATTTGTAGATTCAGAACTGTCAGCAATTTTTGGAACAGATTTATATCAAGAACTTACAGTATATCTGGATTCAGGAAGAGATTTTCCCATAACTTTCCTGGTGGATAACAATGAGGAAATATTGATGATCCAGAATATATACTATCCCGATTATACGTTTGTGGACTGGCATCCCTGGTTTGATCAGGAGGAGGAAAACCCCTTAATTTTAAAAGTTTATGGAACAATCTACAGCCAGCAGATATACCTGGCCGTACCGGAAGGGGAGTTGGGGAAAATTCCCCTGGAACATGTGAGCACCAGCAGGAAAGTTGATTTCAGGCTGGGGAATAAAGTGCCCCTGAACTTTTTTGATTTAAAAACAATTAACCCGGGGCTTGAACATTATGAAGAACTTGATCCCCTGATTACTGATGATGGCAGCATAATTCTCTTTGCGCCCCCCGGTCCTGGTATGGCGTTTTTAACTGATGATAAAGGAGAAATATTTACCATCCTTGATGTTTTTCCGGTAGAGGGTGGAAGAACTTCCCTCTATCATCCTGAACTGGGAGAGTTTGTCCTGTCCAATCTCTCCTTAAGGGAGGCGGAAAGCAGATTTGACCTGGAGGAATGGATTGTTGAACGCCGGGTGGATAGGATTAAGCTGGATTATGCAGAATGGTTTGAACCTGGATTTGTCATTGAAAAAGTGGAGCTGGAAGATTTAATGGGCATGGGTCTGATGATTGAAGTGGATTTGTTCAACGATACCGGTCGGGATTATGCCATGGTAATGTTTGAAATGAAAGTTTATGATGGAAGAGGCAAATTGATAACACAGGGGATTATTTCTTTTATGAACTCCCAGGATGGGCAGACAACCAGAACCCTTCCCGGAGCTCTACCCCTGGAAACAGCAGTTGATCTGGATGATTTATTCTATATTCTAAAATTTATGGCTGCTCATTAATAACGGATATCTTCCGAACTTTAAGCAGGGTAAAATTAAACCATGGCTTTGCGGAAAAAGCTAAAAATAACAGAATATGAATAGGGAATACTGGCATTTTTGGCTGGCCTGTGCTCTAAGGAATTCCCAATAAGGGGTAATACGTCCCTAACATTCATAGATAAAAGGATCCGATTCATAAGATTTGGATAACTGGAAGTGCCAGCAGGGATTGTACAGTTCTTAATCGCCTTTGAGACTCTTTCATTGTCCATCACAGCATACATCTTTACACCCCCGTAAGATTAATAAACTCTTGCGAGGTAATCAAAATAGGGGTGAAAATATCTGTTTAATGCCTTAACGTGTGGGGAAGAAAAATTAGTAGCAGCATTATCCTTTTAAGGTCTGCTGATGGAATTATTCTCTAAATTGCGGATAGCAGTTATAACATTATTTAATTGATTTTGCAAAAGTTGCCATTCCATCTCCCGCCTTCGCTTTGCTTAGAGGCGGGAGAATTCCTGTTGACTTCGTTAAACTGGAACAGGGAATATGCAAAAAGCCCGGAGGAAAATTACCTGCTGGTCCAAATAGTTTTGCAGGAGGTTTAATCCCTCTTTGAGGAAAGCGCCCCTTCCTGATCCTCAGGTGGACGACAACCCGGAGCCCTGGTAATAATATCAGTCCCCGAAAAGTAACCTGCAGAACGAGGGCAAAGCCCTGCAGGAAAGAAAGGTATAAAAAAAGAATATTATTACTAAGGGCGGGTTTTATTTGTAGTGGAAGCGGGAAATTTAGGTGGTTGATTATCCTAAGGAGGTTTTATCATGAGCAAAAAAATTGCCTTGTTTTTACTGGTTTTTGTGCTGGGATGGGCTGTTTTTGGAGCAGGAGAGGCGGAAGCGGATGGTCCCAGAATAGCCCTGATCCTTTCTTTTGGGGGTTTAGGAGATGAAGCTTTTAATGATGCCGCTTATAAGGGCTATCAGATGGCCGAGGAAGATTTTGATATTGATCTGACCTACGTGGAACCTGCGGATATCGCTGAGTTTGAAGATCATCAGCGGGCCTATGCTGAACTGGGTTATGATTTAATTATTGCCATTGGATTCTATCAGGAAGATGCACTGGAGCAGGTGGCCCAGGAATATCCAGATGTTGATTTTGCCATTGTGGATACTGTAGTTGATCTTCCCAATGTGGCCTCAATCACATTTAAAGAGCATGAAGGCTCCTTTCTGGTGGGAGTCCTGGCCGGGAAAATGACGGAAACCGACCGGGTTGGCTTCGTAGGGGGGCTGGAAATTCCCCTGATCAGGAAGTTCCAGGTAGGATTTGAAGAGGGAGTACAGTACGCCAATCCCAATGCGGAGGTCCTGGTAAACTATGCCGGAGACTTTTTGGACCCGGGAACTGGCAAAGAGCTGGCCTTGAGTCAATTTGAACGCGACGCGGATATTATTTTCCATGCTGCGGGAGGAACAGGCATGGGAGTTATCGAGGCTGCCGAAGAAATGGAACGATATGCTATCGGGGTTGATTCTGATCAGGACCACCTGGCTCCGGGAACTGTTTTAACCAGCATGGTCAAGAGGGTTGACGTTGCAGTGTATGAGATCATTGCCGAGAAAGTTGAAGGGCGTTTTACTCCAGGTGTTATTTCTCTGGGAGTTGAAGATGATGG
>PWFS01000156.1 GCA_003554145.1 Halobacteroidaceae bacterium
CGGAGGACAGTCCATATCCTCAAACTCGCTATGATTATCGGAGCCTTAGAAAACAAAGCTCCGGTCATCCGCGAAGAAGACTATTGGGTCGCTGAATCTATCCTCCTAGACGCAGAATTGCGGATGGATGATATCTTCAAGGAAATGTCCACAACGGAAGACTCCGATATCATCCGGGAAACCCACTCTTTTATTTCGACAGAGTATTTCAAGAGAAAGGTTCAGAAGACCGATCCACCGAGTGTGGATGAAACCGAGGTTATCAAGTTTCTTTCTAGCCGGGTGGCGACATGGAGGATTGAGCATGTCATAGACATAATGCTTCGCGCCGATATAATCTCCCCTGACAAGCAATTCGGAAGGAATATGCGGAGATTCATTCCGCAGGAATGGAGGAATGTCTAATGAACGATGCATCTGAGGATATGCTGCGAGCGCTGATTGACGAAATTCACTTCGACAATGTGCAGAAGGGATTTTGGGACAAGGAGAGGAACGTGGGCGAAGCCTTGGCCTTGATCCATTCGGAAATCTCGGAGGCTCTGGAGGCCCATCGGAAGGGCCTCCAGTCCGAGAAAATCGAAGGATACTCCGGGCTAACGGAAGAACTGGCGGATGCGATGATCCGGATTATGGACTTTGCCGGAGGTATGGATATTCCTCTGGAGCCCGCTATCCGAGCCAAGCTCGCTCACAATCGCCAGCGCCCGTACAAACACGGAAAATCCTATTAACCCAGCGGGGCTAGTTAATCTAGCCCCGTCATTCTCCGAAGTCCTTGCACCCGGTAGTCGTCGAACATCCGTTCTAGCATATCCTCATTCGCTTTCGACTCCCGAGAATCCGCACTCCGCATGATCGCAGAGAAGTCTGTAACTCCGTCTTCCCTGGCTCTCATGTAGATATTGTGAATTGCCCGGCTGTCATTCTCTTCCCGAGCCTGTCGCAGAGCCTCCCCATATTGAGCGATGAGTTGTCTCTTCCGATCCTGCTCCTTGAATAGCTGACTGCTGGCCTCATAGGTCCGGGCAAGCTCCCTGGGTTGAAAACCGAGAGCATGAAGAGTCCGATCTTGGAACGTCATATCGGACATGATGGTATTGCCCGTGTTAAGGCTTCGCAGAGCATTCTCTTCTGTTTGGACAAATCCAGCCTGGATAGTTCGAGGCATAGCAAACCGAGCAAAGGAGTCCATGACTTGCCGGGACGTTGCTGGATGCTTTCCAGTGGCATTATAGGCTTCAACAGAATCCATCATTAAGTCTCCGAAAGCCACAGCCCGGTCCCAAGCAGCCACGGTGAATAGCTGTTCAATGTCATTGGGGATATCTGCGCCAGGAACCGCCGCCCGGTGACTCAACCCGACATTTAGGAAAGCCGGAAGCCCGAAGTAGATAGAATCCGCCATTCCCAACCTTCCATCTTCCCCGAGGAAAGCATCCACCTGATCCGAGTACCCGAACATATTGTATAGATTCTCAAACAGGCTTTCATCATCCTCGGAGAGCCAACGGGAGAATCCATCGGCCACCGGATAGGCCATAGAACCGCTAGTACCAGCCACACTCAAAGCCCCAGCTTGTTGCCAGAGAAGAGGCTTCCAATTCCCTCTCATAAACCCCTCTCCGGCAAACCGCATAGTATTCCCGATGTAATGCAGCATCCAGTTTTTGAACAAACCAGCCAAAGACCCAAAAGCCCCGGTAATCATCCTGGGCCTATCCCCAGCATCATACCGAAATTGACTGTTATTCACAAACTGTCGGGCGAATTGGTACAACGGCTCGTCAGAGAGTCGGAAAAAGTCCTTGCCAATTCGGACTCCCATGTTCATAGCCATGACACGGGCCATTTCCTCAGTCTTCGCCGGCATATACCCTGAGAGTTCATTGGTAAACTCAATGATATCTCTCTTTCCTTCGGCAAAGCTTCGGAAATGTCGGACTAGGTTAGAATCCGCTCCAAAAACATTCTCCGCAAGTTGAGGAGAGACAATCCCTTCTTCCCTAGCCCGAGCCATGATATCTTGAAGATCTCTGCTAGGGTTTCGGAGATCATTCATACCTTTCATCATCAGCTTCAAGGGGTCCAAAGTCCGCATTTCTCGGACCCTACCATGCTGGGCTATTAGAGCCGGAGTATAATACTCTTGCAAATGCCTTGGTGGAGCCGTTAAAACCCAAGCAGCCTCCGGCATGGCTGTTTGAATAGGAGTCATGGCGTTCAAAGCCGCAAAACCTACGTTACCAAAGCCGAGAGTCAGGTGAAAAACCGCAGCATTGGTAACTTCGGATAATCTCTGAGCATCTACACCCACCAGAGGACTAATCCGCTTATTCCACATATCCTCTAGCGGTTCCCAAGGCCCTCGTCCCCGGCCAAAAAGCTGTTTCAACTCATCTTGCAGAACATCCGCGTAGTGCGGATTCTCCATAACCAAATGCTTCAACTCATCCTGCATGTCATGCCGAAGAAGAGCCTCCGACATATACCGATGGGAGTCTCGAACATTCCGGCCGATTTGCTCTCGAAGCTGTTTCCGGGTTAAAGGCTCAATATGCCCCTCAAACCCTCCCATGCCAGATCGGGGATGAAACCTTCCTGGAGCCCGTGCGGTAAAAGCATCCAAGTTATGAACAACATCCCGGTCCCACATGGTCAGCGCAGCGTCCAAATCAGACCAGTCTCCAGCCTGCCGAACTTCCCATCCAGGTAATTCAATCCCGACATTATCCCGATAGTGCTCATAAAGAGCCTGTCGGTTTTCTCGGAGAGTTTTGTCCGTATCTCCCGAAGCAATCGCACGGACTCTCCCATCGGCATCCTTCATCAACCCTCTCAACCGCCCCTGCCAGATGTTTGACAGGAGATAATGATTATCCTTCGGCGTGAAGCTATGCCCCTGTAATTCAGCCGCAGCCTGAACCCCTGGAATCTGGTAGTTATCAATCTCCCGAAGAGATTTCAGGAATTCTACCGCCTGCTCTGTCGCTCCCTGTTCCGCTGCTTCTTCAGGAGAAAGACCACGGAGCTTAGCAATCTGCACATGCTCAATATCCACATCCCGCAATCTTTCAACCTGCTGGAAAATCCCTTCCCTGCTCAACTGCGGGGAAAAGATTTGTTTAAGCTGACTCTGGGCTGTCATGCCCAGCATATCCAAAGTCTCTTCTCCACTCCCCCGAGTAACCGTCCCGGTGAGAATTCGATTAGCTTGCCCTCGGGCTGCATCATGGAGCATCTTCGCCATCTGGCTCATCCGAGCCGCTCTGGGCGATCCAGAATACCGATTCATACTCCCCAGGAGATACTTCTCGGCAATCTTCTTAACCGGGTTGAAAGTTCTTCCGGCAGCATCCGCAGCATGACGAATCTTCCCAAGCTGCTCTCCAGAAAGCATCTCTTCGACGATTTTTTCTGCTTTCTGCCGGCTTCCCTTCGCCTCCCGCAACTTTCCTTGCAGTTTTGCAGTCGGAGAAATACTAACTCCTAACTTATCCGCAGTCTCCGCAAAAGGAATCTTCTCCCGAGTCCGCCGCTGCGGATCATACAGATTCAAAGCGAAGACTTGCCGTGCTTGGGCGTTCCCGAAATGCCGGAAACGGTCTCCAAATGCACGAGGATCATCTGTCCGGAAAGTGATGAACTCGTCATGTTGATCTGGCTGCCTGCTGCCAGTCACCTTCCGAGTCATCCAGTATCCCTGATCGTCCGCTTCTCGTTGAACCCAAGTCGGCCTTCCCATATCATCAATATGAGAAGGATCTCCAAACATATCCTCAACTTGCTTCTGAAATTCCTGAGCAGTCCGGCGATTTTTAGCCTGGATCAACCTGGGGAATTGAACATGGGATTCCCAATC
>PWFS01000007.1 GCA_003554145.1 Halobacteroidaceae bacterium
AAAAGTCTCCTGAAGAACTGAATATTGATTTAACCGGAAACAGGGGAGTTTTTTAAAATGTGATGAAGTTGCGAAATAAAGATTTAAGTAATTGATAATTTCGGGGCTAAATGTTATGCTATAAGCACCAAATAATGAAAAAAAATTGCTAAAAAAACCCCTTTTTCCCGTAGTTCTGGGAGCGGGTAGAAAAACCGAGAAAGGTGGGTTCAAGTATGGGGAAAACGGTTCTGATATTGCTTGTACTTCTCGGCCTGGGTTCTAACCCGGTTCTGGCTGACGAACCACAGCGGGTGGATTTGGTCCTGGACCTGGAGGTGGGTTTTCCCCAGGGCTGGGAAGAAGCCGATCAGGTTTCTGAACCAGAAATTGTGCGCCTGGGAGATGAGCTGAACAACGCAGTTTTCTCTCTTTTCCGATATGAACTGGAGGGGACCAGCCTGGAGGCTTTTTCCGACTACATGATTGATTACTTTACCGAAGAAGGCTGGGAAAAAACCGGAGAAATTGAGGAATACTCCTGGGAAGGCATCGGAGATGGCTTTATTTTGCCCATGGAAAACCAGCTGGGGGAAGAAGATACCCTGGTGGCCCGTTATATTTTTTTCCGGATTGAAGACAGCTATTTCCTGGGTCGTCTGGCCGTAGCGGGGCAGGTATGGGAGGAATATACCGAAGACTGGGAGCTGATCCGGGAAAATATCAGGGTCAGGGAGTGAATTTGGAGGCCTGGAACTGAGAACTGAATTCCAGGAGCAAATGAATAGTTTGCAGGATTTTCAGTGGAAAATCAGGTCAGAAATGGCGGTAAATCAGGCTTAATTAAGAAACTGATTTCCCCGGGTTTTACAGGGCAGGAAAACGAATAATCCGGGCGAAATATATATAATAATAATAGGATATAGGAGGCGGCAGCATTGTGGAATTTTTCCAGAAAGATAGGAATTGACCTGGGTACCGCCACCGTATTGGTATATGAAAAGGGAAAGGGAATTGTACTGCAGGAGCCCTCGGTAGTGGCCATGGACAACAACAACGGCAAAGTCATGGCTGTCGGCAAAGAGGCTCAACGCATGCTGGGTCGTACTCCCGCCAATATTGTGGCTACCCGTCCCATGCGGGAAGGGGTAATAGCTGATTTTGATGTAACGGAAAGTATGCTTAAAATGTTTCTCAATAAAATTCTGGGCAAACACCGGATGGTCAAACCTCTGATAATGGTTTGTGTTCCTGCCGGGGTAACCGGGGTGGAAAAGAGGGCTGTAATTGAAGCGGCCATGCAGGTGGGCGCCCGCAAAACATACCTGATCGAAGAACCCCTGGCTGCCGCTTTAGGAGCGGGTATTGCTATTGAAGAACCCTCCGGCAGCATGGTTATAGATGTTGGTGGGGGGACCACCGACATTGCCGTTTTATCCCTGGGGGGGATCGTGGTCCCGGAATCATTGCGTATCGGAGGAGATAATTTTGATCAGGCCCTGATCCGTTACGTCAAAGAAGTCTACAATCTGAAAATTGGGGAGGGTACCGGAGAAAGGATTAAATGCGAAATTGGAACCGCCTTTCCCCAGGAGGATGAAGAGCTGACCATCGAAGTGCGGGGACAGGATATCATGACCGGGCTTCCCGGCAGCATCACTATTTCTTCCCACGAAGTTTTTGAAGCCCTGCAGGATCCCCTGCAGACCATCCTGGCTGGTATCCGCCGGGTCCTGGAAAAAACTCCCCCTGAATTATCCTCTGATATCAGCGAGAAAGGACTGGTTATGACCGGTGGAGGCTCCTTAATGCGGGGCCTGGATAAGTTAATCAGTCAGGAAACCGGGGTCCCGGCCATAAGGGCCGAAAATACTATTTCCTGCGTGGCCATAGGAACCGGCCTGGCCCTGGAGAACATAGGGCAGCTGGGCAAAACCCTGAAAAGTGACGGCCAGGATTAATTTTAAGCTCAGCAGAAAGGTGATTTGATGATAAATAAATGTGGTTTTATTCTAACGGCCCTGCTCTTTCTGGCCCTGCTTTTTAACCCGGCAGTTCAGGGCTGGTATATGCCCCTGGAGGAAGTTGAAGAAGGAATGGAAGGTTACGGGAAAACGGTGTTCCAGGGAACTGAAGTCGAATCCTTTCCCATTACCATAGAAGGTATTATTCAGGAGGGGTACCAGCGCAGGCTGATCCTTATCCGCGCCGGAGGCGACAGGATTGAAGAAATCGGGGGCATTGCTTCGGGTATGAGCGGTAGCCCCGTTTATCTCGATGATCGCTTGATTGGAGCAATTGCCTACGGCTGGCAGATGAGTGATCAGCGGATGGCCCTTATTACTCCCATTGAAGACATGCAGCAGATCTGGGAGGAAAAAGAATACTGGGCCCGCGAAAAACCGGATCTTTCCGACTGGCCCGGGTTAGAGGTAGAGGCCGTGCGTACGCCTCTGCTGGCCTCGGGACTGAGCGGTCGTTCTATTGATATGCTGCAGGAGGGACTGGATAAATACGATATCAAGGTCATCAGCGGTCCTGCCTCCCGGAAGGATGGGGGGGATTCTCCTCCTCTCAAACCTGGCAGTGCAGTGGCGGTTGATTTAATGCGAGGAGATATCAGCTCTTCTTTTGTGGGGACTGTAACTCACCGCAATAAAAATGATATCCTGGCTTTTGGCCACCCTCTTTTTCACGAGGGGGCCGTGGACCTCTTTATGAGCGATGCCTATGTTCATCAGATAATTTCCTCCCTGCAATTCCCCTTCAAGCTGGCATCTTCGCAGAATTTGAAAGGTCGGATCGGCCAGGACCGTTTTGCGGGAATTTCCGGTCAGGTGGGGGAATATCCCCGGCTGATACCGGTCAATATTGTGATCAAAGACCTGGATCGGGGAATTGAAAACCGGGCTTCTTTTCAGGTGGTGCAGCATGAAAGGCTGTTGAACAGCCTGGTGGGGAGTGCTGCCCTGCAGATCCTGGATGAAACCCTGGACCGCATCGGCCTGGGAACCGCTACCGGCAGGGTGCAGATAACCGGAAGGCCCCTGCCCGATCATAATCTTACCCGGGACAACCTTTATTTCAGCCACAATGATATAGCCATTGCGGCCCTTACTGAATTACAGCAGTTGATTTATCTGCTCACGGCCAATCCCTATCAAAAAATGGATATTTATAATATTCGTCTGATCCTGGAGGTGGAGAAGGTCAATTCCCTGGCCTACCTGCAGAGGGTGGAAATAGATCAGGAAGATATTTTCCCCGGAGAAGAAGTTCAGGCCACGGTGGTGCTGCGCCCCTTCCGGGAAGAGTTGATCGAGAAGGAAATAACCTTTACCATTCCGGAAGACATGCCCCCCGGTCCGGCTTCCATAATTGTTTCCGGGGGTCCGCCCTGGGACCCGGCTCTTCCGGATGAAAATGATGAACAGGAATACTATTACGAGGATTTTCACAATTTACTGCAGAGCTATATTGATCAGCCCCGCAACAATCAGCTGGTGGTGGAGATCTTTCCCGCCTATCGCTATCCTCGCCATTACCTGGAACCTGAAGAAGAAGAAGAGGTAGAAGAGGCACCCCAGGAGGATAATGGCCCTGAGGAGGAAGATATTCCACCGGAGGAAATAGTTCCGCCGGAAGAAGTAGAAATGCGGGTTTTAATTGATACCGAATACTATCTTGACGGTATCTGGAGTTCGGAAATAGAAATCCTGAATCAGGAGACAACCCCTGCCGGGGATTAATATTAACCATCATAATTTCTTGAGCAAATACCGGGACCCGGGAGGCACTGGGTCCTTTTTGTCTAAAGGTCAGGAAAAAGGAACTGGAGGGGTGAGAATCATGCCCCGAATTATTTTTCAATCGTTTCGTAATA
>PWFS01000016.1 GCA_003554145.1 Halobacteroidaceae bacterium
ATTTTTTTAGCTACCACCTCAATCTCCAGGCAGTTAACCGCCAGACCCCCTCCTCCACCGATGACCTGGAACAGGAAGAGCGGTTTCTACGGGAACTCCTTTCCGGGCGGCCGGTATCAGAACAGGAACTGGTTAAGGGCCTGGTTCTTATTCTGGCCCCGGAAAAGCTGACCGGCCACCTGCGGCAGGAAATTGAAGAGCTCATGACCACCTTTCACCCGGAATTAGTGCGGGAATTAATCCGCCGGGTTAAAAAAGCCCTGGAGGATAATCCCGATTTAAAGCCCCTGCCCTACCTGCGGGCCATTGTCCGGGAATGGATCAAGAACGGAATAAAAGAACCGAATGACCTGCAGAATGCGGATCGACTGCACCGGGAAACCTACGAGCTGGCCATGGAATTTGGCCTGTCCCGGGCCTGGGAAATGTCTCCCTCCCACCGGGAGATTCTGCTCTCCTGGATAACAGCCCGGGATGATCAGGACTTTGCCCTGAGCGTGGAGGTTGCCCGCTGGGCCATCCAGGAAGCCATGCGCAGCAAAAGGGACGGCCGGCCTTCTTTAAACTATATCGAACGCAACTTTATTCAGCCCCTTAAAAATGCCCGGGTTTCCTGCATAAACGAAGCCCAGGAAGCCCTGACCCAGAAAGAAACCGCCCCCCCGGAAGAAATTTCCGGCTGGGATTTTGAAAAATATCGGGATGACTGAGGAGAGGATGGTAGCCACCAATGCCTTTTATTTTTAAACCCGACATGGCTGCTCCCCGCCAGCAGGAAAAACTGGAAGAAGCAGCCCGGCGCCGGGATGAAGTTTTCCGCAAACACCCCGACCTGGAGAAACTGGACCACAAAATTAAAGAGCGAGAATTAAAGCTGCGGGGCGCCCGTTTTCACGGGCTGAACCAGCGGCAGAGATCCCGCCTGCAGGAAGAAATTAAAGGCCTCAAGGAACAGTTCCAGGTCCTGCTGCAGGAACGGGGCATTCCCCTGGATTTTAAGGAACCCCGCTGGGACTGCAACAGCTGCGAGGACCGGGGCGAAATCCTTACTTCAACCGGCTTTGTTCGCTGTGGCTGCCATCAGGAACAGGACCTGGACCATCTGCGCCGCCAGGCAGGCCTGCCCCCCCGTTATGCGGACGCCACCTTTGCCTCCGCCCGCCTGGACCTTTATGCCCCCCGCAGCGATAGCGGACAGGATACGCCCCGGGCCCGGGCCGAAAGAGCTTTTCAGGCCGGGAGGGACTTTGTCCAAAAACAGTTGCCCGAGAAATCAAGTCGGGGCCTGTTAATTGATGGTCCGGTGGGGAGCGGCAAAACCTTCCTCCTGGCCTGTGTGGCCAATGAACTCCTGGCCAACGGCCGGGCGGTCCGCTACATCTCCTACAGCGATTTCCTTTTTCTGGTCCGGCTGAGCTTTGCCCCGGATTCCCCCTACTCGGAGTATGAATTGATCCGGGATATTGAGAAAATTCCAGTGCTGATAATTGACGACCTGGGAACCGAGCAGGCCACTGACTTTTCCAGCAGCCTGCTTTACCGCATAATAGACCACCGCTACGGCAAAAAACTCCCCTTTGTGATCAGCACCAGCTGTTCATTAAATCAGCTGGCCCGCCGCCTGGGTTATCTCGGGGAAAAAATTATGCAGAGAGTTACTGAATCCTGTCGCATCTGTGGCCTGCGGGGAGATGTTCGAGAGAAAATTATTGCCAGGGAGAGGGGTAACAATGGCTAAAAAAGCTCAAGACCTGATCCAGGAAGAATATCAAATTCTGGGAATCCTGCTGCAGCACCCCGAATTAATTGACGAGATCGCCGATCAACTGGAGCCCCATCATTTTGCCCAGCATCAATCCCGGGTAATCTATCACCACCTCCTGGATCAGTACCAGGAATATGGGGAGCTGTCTCGGACCAGACTCTACGTCCAGTTAAAAAAAGAAGGGCTGGCCGCCGAACCCGAAGACCTCCTGGAAAAGCTGACTTCGGGCTTTTTAACCCCCTCCGAACTGAAGCCAGCGGTGGAATTGATCCGGGGCCGCTATCAGCGGGAAGAACTGATTAAAGCCGCGTTAAAAATCCAGAATATTGCAGGGGAAGAAGATCTCAAGCTGGAAGAATGCCAGGCCCGGGCCCAGGAAATTATTTTTGCGGCCACAACTGAAAGCCTGACCCAGCGCCATATTTATTCCATGGAAGAAGCCCTCATGGAGGCCTATCAGGCCTACATGGACCGCAAAACCAGGGATGCCGATACCGGCCTTTTAACGGGATTTATCTCCCTGGACCGGATCCTGGGAGGAATAAAAAAAGGACATCTCAGCGTCCTGGCTGCCTCTACTTCAGTAGGAAAATCCGCCTTTGCCCTTAATGTTGCCCTTAATATCATCAAGCGCCAGGTCCCGGTAGCCATTATCAGCCTGGAGATGGATGCCCAGGAAATAATGGACCGGATCATTATCAATGAAGCCGAGGTAAATGGCTGGCGGTACAGCCAGGGAGAAACCAGCGATGAAGAAGATCTGAAAATTGCGGAAGCCCTGGATCATCTTTACCCCCTGCCCCTCTGCATATCCGACGAGCGGGGGCTCAACACCTCCCAGGTTCGAGCCCGCCTGCGTAAATTCCGGGCCCAGAACGAAGGCCTGGGCCTGGCTATAATTGATTATCTACAGCTTTTGCAACTGCCCCATGAAGGGTACAGCTTTCAGAACATGGCCCGCGCGGTGGGGGAAAATGTTCTGCAGCTGCGCAATATGGCTTCAGAGCTGGAAATCCCAATTCTGCTCCTTTCCCAGATCAGCCGTAGTTTTACCTCCCGCACCGACAAGCGACCCGTTCTTTCTGACCTGCGGGATTCGGGAAATATTGAGGAAATTGCCGACAGCGTCCTGTTCCTCTACCGTCATGCCCATACTTCCGTGGGAGCCCGGGAAGAGGCCCGGGAAGAAGGTCGGGAACGGGATACCGAGGTGATTGTAGCCAAAAATCGAACCGGCATGACTGGAGATACTACCCTCTTCTTTGAGCAGGAAAGAATTCGCTTTATCGATCCGGAAAACCTTTCCATTGAGAGGAGCATTCCCGGTGAAGGATAAACTGGACCTGGAAATTATCTTCTATTTCACCGAAGCCTATCACCGCCTGTTGGAAGAGGGCAAAATCTCCCGGGAGGAACATGAAAAAATCCAGGCCCTCCTGGATAACCTGGAACAGTACCCCACCGAACTGCTGCAGGAAAAACTGAATAGCATTTTTGCCGATAAAAAAAGCGGGGACTGAACAGTCCCTGCTTTTTTAACTCAGAATCATGAACATGAGCAGCGCCACGCCCATTATGGCCCCCGTTGGTATCAGGAAATAGCGGTACAGCCCCCCTATTTCACAGTTAAAATGCTCCCGGGTCAGAATTAGACAGAGGTGAATGGGCGATATCAGGTAACCCACCACACTGGTCAGATAAATAAAGGCCACATAGATCATGTAGTTTTCCTCGGGAAACATGGGGAGAAACAGGGGAAAAGAGATTCCAATATTGGCCGTATTGGAACCGGTGAAAAAGCCTCCCAGAAAAGGGACCAGCACCATTAGAAGGGGCAGGGGAACTCCCTGGTCCTGGAAGAAAACCGCAACCTGTTCCACTCCTCCTCCTGCATCCAGGATATCCTTAAAATACATGATGGGGAAAATGGCCAGGAATATCGACCAGTTTATCGACTTAAAAATCAACTGGAGGTAGGAAAGGAGACCATATCCCTCCTCCCGCCACAGATAAACAAAAATCAGCATCAAACCGGCCAGAATAGCCAGGGGAAAATATATTCCCAGGAGCAGGGCCAGCACTATTGCCGTTACCATTGGACTGACCGCCTTGAGAAAAGACTGCAGGGCTGAACCGTTGAGCCCTTCATAGCGGCTGTTTTCCATCCGCCCCCGGCCCCGGAAAATCAGGAAAAAAGTGATAAAAAAGGCCAGGGCGGCCAGGGGTAAATTAAAAAGTACAATTATTCCCGGATTGACCCCGGCCAGCTGGGCGGCCAGGATCATGCTGGGGAACAGGGGAAAAATTAAATACCACACGTGACGGTACATGAGGTTGGTCAGGGTCATCTGAGCCGGGGTCATCTTCTCCCGGCTCCCCACCTCCTCCACCAGGGGAGCGGACATAATGGCTCCACCCGGCACCATGAGCATTCCCACCAGGGAGGGAATGGCAATCATAATGTAGCGGGTATCCCGCACCAGTTTCTGCAGGCTGTCAATTAAAAGGGCCAGGAATCCGGCCCGATCCATTATCCGGCCCAGGGCCGAAACAAAGGCGATGGTCAGGGCCAGCTCCCAGGTGGTGGGATGGCTCAGGGTATAACCTGCTACTTCCAGCATGGGCCGTCCCCACAGGCCACCTCCAACCGCACTGATAATACAACCGGCCAGCATGGCCAGCCCTATCGGGACCCGGTACCGCAACAAAATCAGGATAGCTGCAATGCTGATTCCAATACTGACTACGGGCAACATTTTTTACACCTCATATTTTTATATTCTCGGAAACAATCTGTCCTGCCAGCAGGAAAACCACAGCCCGGTTCACTGAACCGGGCTTTTTCCCGGGCAGTTTCTTCTGCCCGGATCAGTAAGTTGTCTATCATTTTCCTGCCGGCTTTTTTTAGTTCCCTTCTTCTTCCTCCTCTACCAACACTTCCAGATCCACTACCACATCCGGATGGAGCCTGATGGGAACAATATGGGTCCCCAGGTTTTTAATATTTTCTTCCAGTTCTACCTTTTTCTTATCTATTTCGATGCCCTGACTGTTTAAATAGCTGGCAATATCACCGCTGGTTACCGAACCAAACAACTTGCCCTTTTCCCCGCTTTTCATCTGAATTTCCATCTTGGTTCCTTCGATCTGCCCGGCCAGTTCTCGAGCTTCAGCCCGGACTGCATCTTCCATATCTTCCTGCTTACGGCGGTATTCTTCGGCCCGGGTCATGCTGGCCGGAGTGGCCTCTTCAGCCATACCCCGGGGTATCAGATAATTTCGGGCGTAGCCGTCGGCTACCTTAACCACTTCACCCGCCTCCCCCAGGTTGGGGATAGTTTCTTTCAGAATAATTTTCACCGGTAATCAACCTCCTTCAACTTGATCTAATTTCCTTAAATCACGCCAGGAATCAAATATACCTATAACCATGGCCAGGGGCAGAACCAGCAGGAAAAAAAATCCAATTGCCAGCGCCCCCAGGACCGGGAAGATAAACAGGACCAGGAGTGCTATCAAAAAGAACCTCTTGTTGCGGGGTGGGGTCCTTTTATCTATCCAGAAAGCAATCACGCTTAAACCTTCACAACAAAAAAGGGTAATTATGATCAGAAACAGGTTTATGGAAATAAGGCTGGGTAGGATCAGGTACATAAAGAGGGTCAGGAGCAGCAGCAGATTGAGACGGGGATCAAATTTCCACCGGGTCAATCGGGGCAATGGAGGCAATTCCATTTTCAACCGGCCGGCAATGAATTCGACTGCGGCCAGGCTGAATACCCCGGTTAAAACCCCCGAAACAAAAAGGAGGGTGGGATAAACGGTCCGCAAAAAATCCATAACGACCGGGACTGCTGACTGCATGGCCGGATCATCATAAAGAGCAGCTGTTTCCTCCATGGCTTCAACCACTAAAGCCCAGATATCTATTCCCAGGACCATCTGGTTTATGGCCAAAAACAGAGCCTGGCTGAGCGCGGCCACCCCTACGGAAATATATACTGTTTTTTTCCCGGAAAAATTCTCGGCCAGGGCTCCTCCCATGACCATTCCTACCAGGCCGGTTACTACAACTACCCCCAGAAAAGCAGGGCTGCCCCAAAGAAGGCCGGCTATGATTGCCGCGGGCAGTATCATGGCAATGGTATTGCGTCCTCCCTGCCTTAAAACCGCCAGGGCCACGGGAACCGGCCAGATAAAGGTAATCAGAGGCAGATAGAGACCAAAAAGGGTTGTTAAAAGCACTGCTCCGGAAAATAATATGCTTTCCAGGATTTTCTGGCTGTTTTCCTGTGGCAATGATCTTCACCTCTTGGAGGAAAACCCTCCTGTTTTTCCCGGTACATTATCTTTACCTGTTCCCGTCCTTATTAAAAAAGGGCTCTTCCCAGAGCCCTTTTTATTACTCTAAAGTATAGGGTAATAAAGCAATGTTCCGGGCCCTCTTAATAGCCCTGGTCAGCTCCCGCTGATGCTTGGCGCAATTCCCGGTAATTCGCCGGGGCAGAACTTTCCCCCGTTCGGTAATAAACCGCCGCAGTTTTCCTACTTCCTTGTAATCAATATTATCTATTTTGTCAACGCAAAAAACGCAGGCTTTGCGTTTTCCTCTTTTGCCACCACGTGCCATAATATTCCTCCTTTCCCTGCTCTAAAACGGAACATCGTCCGGATTAAAACCGGAACTCTTTTCCGGGGCTTCGGTACCTGAACTCTGTGTTCCTCCACTACCCCGGGGTTTTTCCAAAAACTGAACATTATCTGCTACAACTTCATGCACCGTCCGGCGCTGTCCCTGATTCTCACCGCTCTGCACCTCGTAGCTGCGCACCTGCAGCCATCCATCAACTGCTGCCTTCTGACCCTTGACCAGGTAATCAGCGCATAGCTCGGCCAGTTTCCGCCAGGCCACGATATCAATAAAGTCGGTTTCTCTTTCCCCCTGTTGATTGGTAAAACGGCGGTCTACGGCCAGGCTGAAATTGGTGACAGGCGTTCCGTTGGAAGTATAGCGCATCTGGGGGTCATCGGTCAATCGACCTAAAAGAATTACCCGATTAATCACTCCTCGCACCCCCTGTTAATTTTTTTCTTCCTGTTCCTGTTGTTCTGGCTGTTCTTGTTCCTCTGGCTGTTCTTCCTGTTCCTCAGCTTCGTCGGGTTGAATTTCTTCCGGTTCCAGCTTAACAACCAGAAAGCGGAGCACATCGTCAAAAAGCCGTAGATTTCTCTCCAGCTCATCTTTAACGGCGGGCTCCCCTTTAAATTGATACAGAACATAGTAACCCATCCGCTTTTTCTGAATTTCATAGGCCATTTTCCTGATGCCAAAATTATCTTCTTTGAAGATTTCGCCGCCTCTGGAGACGATTATTTTCTTAATCCTCTCCAGCAGGGCATTAATTTCTTCTTCAGTGCGGTCGGGGTCAACAATGAACATGGTTTCATAATAACGCATCCTGCTTCACCTCCTCCATGTGGACATAAGGCCCTGTATAGGGCATGGACTGCCAATCATTATACCACCAGAAATAACGGATGGCAAGGAAAACTAGCGGAAGTGAATATAAACAACATCATCCGGTTGAATAATATATTCCCGCCCTTCAGCCCGAATCCGACCGGCCTCCCGGGCCTTATTCCAGGATCCGGCGTCGATCAATTCCGGAGCGGGGATTACCTCGCCTTTAATAAAGCCGGCAGCAATATCCTGATGAACCCGGGCCGCCCCCTCCAGCAGGGTGGATCCGGTCCGAATATTGCGGGCCCGAACTTCATTTATGTTTCCAGTATAATATTTAATTAAGTCCAGCAGGCAATAAGCCTGTTCTACGAGTTGATCCAGGGCGGATTCAATTTCCAGTTCCCTCCGCATTTCCCGGGCTTCTTCGGGTTCCAGCTGGCCCAGTTCTTCTTCCATTTTAGCATCAAGGGGGATCACTTTCAACCCATTTTTTTCCATTTCCTGGAGCAGGTCCTGGTTTTCCCCTTCCCGGGGCCCGTTGAGGATATATAAAACCGGTTTTTCGGTGAGCAGATGCAGCTCATCGTAAAGCCTCTGTTCCGCCTGATAGCGCCGCATCAAACGCAGGGGCTGTCCTCCCTGCAGGAATTGTTCGGCTTTTTCCAGGGCGGCCCACTCCTCCCGGTATTGTTGCTGGGCGGTTTTTAGCATGGGCTCGGTTTTCTCCTTGCGCCGGTTAATTGATTCCAGGTCAGCCTGTATTAACTCCTGTTCCACAATTTTCATATCAACCCGGGGATTTCCATCAGGGTTAACCCGGGCCACATCTTCTGCGGAAAAGGCCCGCAGCACGTGTACCAGGGCTTCTACCCTCCGGATTCGATCCAGAAACCTGTTACCCAGGCCTTCTCCCCGGTGAGCACCCTCCACCAGCCCTGCTATATCAACGAATTCAACTCCAACTGGTGTTTTTTTGCCCGCTCCAAAAATCTGCACCAGGTCCTCCAGGTAGGGATCGGGCAGGGCTACCCGGCCCAGGTTGGGATCTACCGTCGAAAAAGGGTAGCTCTGGGCCAGGGCGTTACACCGGGTCAGAGCATTAAAAAGAGTTGATTTTCCCGCATTAGGCAAACCCACGATTCCAATCTGCAAGGGATCACTCCTTCGGATTGATTTCCCTGATCTTTTTTTCTATCCGGGAGCGGGGAACGGTAACCACCCGCCCACACCCACAACATTCCAGTTTCAAATCACTCCCCAGGCGTAATATCTTCCATTCGGTGCTGCCGCAGGGGTGTTTCTTTTTCAGGCGGATACGATCATTAACCTGAATTTTCTTCCTCTCCACTCTGGGCTACCTCCTCCAAATTACTGGGTCCCGGGGTATGTATCACCCGCTGAGGGAAGGGAATTTCAATTCCAGCCCGATCCAGGGCCTGTTTGACCCGGAGGCGGAGCAGCCGTTCCACCGACCAGTTCTGCAGGGGTTTAGCCCGTCCAACAATCATTATATCCACGCTGGAATCATTCAATTCCAGGACTCCCAGGACCTGGGGCGTTTCCGCCACCCCTTCATGTTCCTCACCCACCTGATCGCAGGCTTCCTGCATTACTTTCATTGCTTTTTCCAGATCTTCATGGTAGGCAATTCCGACTATAATCCGGACCCGCATGTTTTCCCGGGCAAAATTGGTTACCTCTTCAATTTTTCCATTGGGGACAATAAATAATTCTCCGGCAAAACCCCGGACCTTGGTAACTCTCAAGCCCAGCTCCTCCACGAAACCGTGAGCTCCTCCCGTTTCAATATAATCTCCCACGGTAAACTGATCTTCAAACAGGATAAAAAAGCCGGAAATAATGTCCCGGACCAGGTTTTGAGCCCCAAAACCTATAGCCAGACCGATAATACCGGCCCCGGCCAGGAGTGAAGCAATGGGAATTCCCAGCAGGGACAGGATCATGGTTCCCAGGAAAAAATAAACCATATAGCGGAGAATATTCTTTAGAAGCTTGTTCAAAGTTGTTATATGGGCCTCGCTCATGGCCTGAACCTTATCCTTTTTGACCCGGAAAACCCGGTCAATAAAAAGAGCTCCCAGGCGCAGGATAATTTTTCCCAGAATCAGCGTGGCCACAATCTGGACCAGGATCAGGCCAACCCGGGTCAGCTGATCCGCATTAACAAATTCTGCCAGTCCCTGGGAAGCATCCGCAAAAAACCCCCAGAATTCAGCCATCCAATCCCTCCTCGTTTACTGTAAAAGGAAAATCAACAAAATCCCCATTATGATCAACCCCAGGAAAAGCAGGCCCCCGGGATTCAAAAAAATTGACTTCTCAGAATGATCCACGCTGATGGTCCCCGCTTTGCGAGCCTTTTTCAGGGAAGACACCATTTTCCCGTACTCACCCTTCTTTTTATAAATCGCAGCCAGGTTGTTGTGGGCTGGCCCGTATTCCGGGTCATAGGTCAGGGCTTCATTGTACATGGATTCCGCCTGATGGTGTTCTTCTTTTTCCAGGTATATATTGGCCAGGTTGGTCAGGGCCGGAGCATTGCGCCGGTCAGCATTCAGAGATTCCTCAAAATATTCCCTGGCCCGGTCCTTTTCTTTACGCAGGGCATGGATAACCCCCATCTTATTGAGGGCCCCGGCATGATCTGGTTCTTCCTCCAGAACCTCCCTGAGCAGTTCTTCTCCCTTTTCCAGGCGGCCCACATCTATGGCCGCACTGGCCTCTTCAAATAGATCCTGAATTGCATCTTCATTCTTCGAATTCATCAAACTCTTCCCCCTCCTCCTCCTCCAGGTCTTCCAGTTTTTCCAGGATCAACTTCATATCTTCTGCACTGAGAAGGGTATCAAGTTCCTCCCGGTCCCGGATAGATATTTTCAATAACCATCCATCTCCATAAGGATCATCCAGAATCCGGGCTGAGTTTTCAATGGTCTCATAATTTACCTCCTCCACAGTCCCGCTGAGAGGAGCAAAAAATTCTTTGAATGATCGCTTGCCCTCGATACTGCCCATTTCAATTGTCTGTTCAATCTCTTCACCCGGTTCCGGAAGTTCAACTTCCATCAGAGGTCCCAGTCTCTCGGCAAAGGGGAGGGCAATTCCTATAAAAGCAAAATCGTTTTCCAGGCGAACCCATTCTCCTTCTTCTGAATACAAAAGATCCTGTGGTAGCATGACTTGATCCCTCCTCTTTCTTTTCTATTCCATTCCCCCCCTACAACTCCTGCCCTTTAATTAAAAAAAAAGGGGGTTTTGAGAATTTTCCCCCTCCTCTCCTATTCTCCTTTTTCTTCTGAGAAAATATTTAATAAATTAGCGAGACCCGGTAACAAAATTCAGGGCCCCCGGTAAAATTTCGAGCTCAACGGGAGTACTGGTAATTATTTCGCCATCGGCCTGAACCACCACGGGCGCATCGGTTTCTATTTTTACCTTCCGCCCCCGCAAAATCTGCACCTCTTTTTTGTTGATATGCTTCCCCGAGTAAACCCCGGGCAAAAGATAAAAGAGCTTCCCGATCCAGAGGGTATCAATTATACAGATCTCCAACAGGCCATTATCCTGTTCGGCCTGGGGCAGAACTTTCAGGCCTCCCCCGTAATACTGCCCATTGCCTACGGCTACAAGCAGGGTCCTTTTTTCAATTATTTTGCCGTCAATGTCAATTTCCATCAGCGGGGCTCGATAGGTATAGAGGGCTTTTAAAATTCCCAGGAGATAGGCCGGCGTGCCACCCATTCCCTTGAGAATATTATCCGCAGAAAGGGCCACCTCCCCATCAAATCCAATACCAACAACATTGCAAAAAACCCGTCCATTCAGGGCCCCAGCATCAATTTTTCTCAGGCGGGGATTTTTTACCATCTGCAGAATCCCCTCGAAATCCCGGGGAACCCCAAGGCATCTCCCCAGATCATTGCCGGTTCCAAAGGGAATGAGGCCCAGTGGGGTCTTAAACCCCCGCAGACCGTTAGCTACCTCCAGGAGGGTTCCATCCCCCCCTACTGCATAAACCATTTCACTTCCGGGCCCAATACGACGGGCAATTTCTTCGGCTTCCTGGGGACGAGAGGTATAGTATTCACCGTAACGCAATCCCTCTTTTTTGAGTAAGGCCGAAAAGCGCTTCCATCGGTGTAGGGCTTTTCCCCGGCAGGCTTCAGGATTAACTATGAAAGAGATTGCCAAGAACATTCCTCCTCTGCAGACTTTATTGGGCTGCTGATAGGTTAATTTTCTTCTCCTGGTCTGGGGGTTTACTCTGCTCCCCTGAATTCGGACTGGTGTCAGCAGGCCCGCCCTTTGATCTCCCCGGTCCTTCCCGAATCCCTAAAAAGAAAGCCCCGGGTTTCCTTCAGTTGCTGCCCAGGGCCGAGACTTCCCATTCTTCCCAGGGTTCTTCATTGCGGATGATATGCACGGTCCGGGCCAGGTTGACCAGGGGACTGGACCGGTTGGGAATTATTTCCAGCAAATCCCCCACCTTTATATCACTTTCTGGGGGCAGGGACAGAACTCCATGTTCCTCGGACAGGCTGCTGACCACGGCTTCGGGGTGCCCTTTGACCTTCCCATATCCCTCAAATATAGAGGTTCCATGAACCCCCCGGTCCATACCCAGGGTTTTGCTGCCGGCATCAACCACGCAGCGATCCCGGGCTGGACGGGAAACAACCCGGGTCAAAGCGGTGAGAGAACAGTCCTCCTCCATGGCCACCCCCAGGGACACCTGGGTCAGATCATTAAAAACATAATTCCCCGGCCGGATCTCAGTTATTCCCTTAATCATACCCGCGGTTTTAGCCGTTGGGGTTGAGCCCACACTGACCCGGGAACAGGGCAGTCCTTCTTTTTCCAGGCGCCGGGCCAGCCTCACCATTATTTCCCCTTCCTGGCGCCCGATTTCCTGTACTTTTTCAGGATCGCTGGCCAGGTAAGAGTGGCCGCCATGGGTCATAATACCCAGGAACTCCAGTTCGTCTTTTTCCTGGATGGCCCGGGCCAGGGCCAGGGCTTCTCCGTTGGGTTTCACCCCACACCGTTTCAGCCCGGTATCAATTTCCAGGACCACACCTACTGTGGTTTCAGCCCAGGCGGCGCCTGAGGCCAGGGCATCTATCCCCTCCTGGCTGTCCGCCGCTACAGAAATATCTGCTCTTTCCGCCAGCCGCAGCATTCGCATTATTTTTGTCGGAGTAACCAGGGGATAGGCCACAAAAATATCCTTAATGCCTCCAGCAATCATGGCCTCAGCTTCATCCAGCTTGGCCACTGCTATTCCCACCGCCCCCTGATTGACTTGAATGCGAGCCAGCCGGGGTATTTTATGGCTCTTAATGTGGGGACGCAGGTTAACCCCCAGTTCTCGAGCAAAGGAGGCCATATCATTCAAATTGCGAACCAGTATGGCCTCTCGAACCAGGACCGCGGGGGTGTCAATTGTTTCCAGCTTATTCTCTGTCACCGGTTGCACCCCCATTAAGTTGATGGACCAGGTCCCCCTGTACATCATTATCAGCCAGGGCCAGAACCCGATCCCCATCCCGCAGAACTGTATTCCCCCTGGGAACCAGGGCAGTATCTCCCCGCAGGATGGTTACCAGGATAGCCTCCATGGGCAGCTCAATATCCTTGATTTTCTTTCCGGCAACCGGGGCGCCGTTGGTTACCCGGATTTCTACCATCCTCAGATCCCCGACTTTCTGGTCCAGGAGAGAAGTTATTTCCTCCAGGGAAATTTCCCGGGTGACCAGTGCTTCCAGGATCGAAGAACTGCTTACCGCCACGTTAACCCCCAGCCACTCAAAGAGTTTTTCATTTCCCGGGGTATTAACCGCGGTGAAAGTTCGGGGAACATGGAACTGTCGTTCCGCAACCTGGCAGATGGCCAGATTATCATGATCATCATTGGTTACCGCCAGCAAAACATCAGCCTTTTCCACTCCAGCTTTTTTAAGAACTTCGGGTTCCGAACCATCTCCATTCAAGACCCTGATCAAGGGATCATTTGCCATCCGGGTACACTTGGCCTGATCCTGTTCAATTAAAATAACGTTGATTTCTTTCTCGCTTAGATTCTTAGCCAGATAGCGGCCCATTTTCCCGCCTCCGACAATAAGGACTTGCATTGATTGACCTCCTAACCATTACAACTGTTTTTCTTTTCCCAGCAGAGCATAGATCTTTTCCAGTTCCTGCAGGGAGCGATACTCTAAGTTCACAGTTCCCTTTTCCGGGCCCCGGGGCCGGATGGCCACCTTAAGGCCCAGGGATTCCTTGATGTCCTCTTCCAGCTTTACAATCTGTTCATTCCTGAAGGAAGGAGCCTTCATTGACCGCCGGGGCTTTTTATCCTGCCACCGGGCCACCAGTTTTTCGGTCTGGCGAACATTATATCCTTCCCGAACTACGATCCGGGTAACCTCTCTTTGCGATTCAGCCGAGGGCAGAGAAAGCAAGGCGCGAGCGTGCCCCATGCTGATTGTTTCACGTGAAACATTTTCCTGAACCTCGGGATCCAGTTTCAAAAGTCGCAGGGAATTGGTGATGGAAGTTCTGCTTTTGCCCAGGGTCCGGGCCACCTCCTCCTGGGTCATATTGAATTCTGCAATTAAATGCTCCAGGGCCCGGGCTTCTTCCATGGGATTCAGGTCCTCCCGCTGTAGATTTTCTATCAGCGCTACTTCCATCATTTCTCGGTCCGCAAAATCACGAATAATAACCGGAACGGTTTTTAGGCCGACCTTCTCTGCTGCTCGCCAGCGCCGTTCTCCGGCAACTATCTGGAACTTCTTTTTATCCTTTTTCCGAACAAGCAGGGGCTGGATAATGCCGTGCTGCTCCACCGATTCCACCAGTTCAGCCAGGGATTCCTCGGAGTAGTTTTCCCGGGGCTGATAGGGATTGGCCTCAATCTGTTCCAGGGGAACTTGACTGGTTTCCCCTCCGGTCTGTCCGGAAGGAATAAGGGCCTCCAGTCCTTTACCAAGGCGTTTTTTGCTCATCTTTTTCTCCTCCTTCCAGCTGGGCCATTATTTCCAGGGCCAGCTCCTGATAGGAGCGGGCCCCCCGGGACCTGGGATCATATAACATTATGGGCAGGCCAAAGGAAGGAGCTTCACTGAGGCGAACGTTGCGGGGAATCACGGTCCGATAAACTCTATCGCCAAAAAACTTTTGCACCTCGTCAATTACCTGCTGAGAAAGGTTGTTCCGGGAATCAAACATGGTCATAATAACTCCGGCAATCTCCAGGTCTCGGTTGAGGTGATTCTGAACCAGTTTAATGGTTTCAATAAGCTGCCCCAGGCCCTCCAGGGCATAATACTCGCACTGAATGGGCACCAGCAGTTTTTCCGCGGCAGCCAGGGCATTAAGGGTTAAAAGCCCAAGGGAGGGTGGACAGTCAATCAGGGTGTAGTCATAATTATCCCTGACACTTTCCAGGGCTCGGGCCAGTTTTACCTCCCGGGAAAAGGAGGAAACAAGCTCGATTTCAGCCCCGGCCAGTCCGATGGTTGCCGGAACCAGTTCCAGATTATCAACTATGGTCGGAACAATTATGTCAGCAATGGGTTGATTTTCTACCAGGAGATCATAAATGCACTTTTCCACATCTTCTTTCTCCACGCCCACTCCGGTGGTGGCATTGCCCTGGGGATCAATATCTACAATCAGGACTCTCTTCCCAAGTTCTGCCAGGCAGGCCCCCAGATTCACCGCAGTTGTGCTCTTGCCCACGCCCCCTTTTTGATTAACAACAGCAATTACTGTGCCCATTCTTTCACCCCTCTGTTTCTTTTCTCTTGGCCATTGTGATGTGAAAAGAGATTGAATCCTCAGCTTCTCTCTCTTCAAACTCAATATCCAGGCCCCAGTTCTGCATTTCTTTAACCGTTTGCCTGATAGTATTAACATAAAGCCGGGTATCATCGGAGATTTTTACCACCAGGTTATTTTTTCTTTTCTTGCCTGCAGCAAGGGTCCTGTCTACAAGTTTTTCGGTTTGCCCCACCGAATATTTATGCCGAATCACTTCCTGCAGAACCTGCTCCTGCAGTTCATGGGATTTTAACTGTAAAAGGGGACGGGCATGTCGTTCAGTAAGACCCGCTTCAATAATTTTTTCCCGGAGAGAAGCGGGCAGCTTTAAAAGTCGCAATCGGTTGGCAATAGCTGACTGGCTGCGGCCAATTTTCTCTGCCAGTTCCTCCTGGGTCATATTAAAATTATTCAGCATTAGCTGATAACCGCTGGCTTCTTCAAAAAAGTGGAGATCCTCCCGCTGCAGGTTTTCCACCAGGGCCAGCTGGGCCATTTCCTGCTCGGAAACATTTTTTATCAGGCAGGGGGCTTCTTCCTGTTCCAGTTTTTGCAGGGCCCGCAGGCGCCTTTCGCCGGCAATAAGCTGATAGCCTTTTTGAAAAGGGCGCAATAAAAGTGGCTGCAGCAGACCATTTTGTTCAATGGAGGCAGCCAGTTCATTAATTTCCTCTTCGCCAAAAGTCCGCCGAGGTTGATAGGGATTGGGTTCAATTTGATCCACGGCAATCATTTGTATTTCTTCATTTTTTTCCTGATTGGATCCAAAAATCCTGGTCAGGGGGTTTCTCACGTTAAGCCCTCCCGTGGGGTCAGGTTCTCCTGCCTATTTATTCTGTACTGTCCCTCATTTTCCCTTCTAATCCATTTAAGCCCCTGAAAACCACATTCCAGGGGACTAGAGGGGCCTTTTTTTTATGGCTGCCGGGCTGCGGGGGAAGCGTTCCGGTGTTGATTCTCTTTTTATAACTTCCAGGAGAAAATATTCCCGGCCCTCGGCCTGATAGGAGACAGGAGTTTGCTGCTCGCCACCCAAAAGCTCCAGGGCTTTTTCACTTCGGGACAGCTCTTCCTCCAGGCCGGGTCCCTTCCAGGCCAGGAGGCTGCCCCCTGTTTTTAACAGGGGAAAAGCCAGTTCCAGTAAAGAAGGGAGGGGAGCCAGCCCCCGGGCCATAACTAAGAACATTTGTTCTCTCCATTGCGGATCATGACCCAGGGCTTCAGCCCGTTTCGAAATAATATGAATATCCTCCAGCTCCAGTGCGGAGGTTATTTTCTCCAGGAAGTAGGCTTTTTTAGCCCGGCTTTCCACCAGGAAACCGGGCCTCTTTTCCCAGCACAGGGCCAGGGGAATACCCGGAAGGCCCCCACC
>PWFS01000176.1 GCA_003554145.1 Halobacteroidaceae bacterium
CCGGTAATTGCTTCTTTTAGCAGGGTAAAAATCCTGCGGGGATCTGCCTCCAGGCAGATTTCCACATTGGGTTTTTCTCCGCTCACTTTAGAATAATCAATGGCGGTGAGACCCCGGCCCCAGAAGCCACTTGTTTCTACCGCGGCGAACAGTTTCTCGACCCGGAGCATTACGCCGGGATCAATGGCTGCAGCTGCTGCCACCAGGTCGGAGAGAACAACTCCCCGGACCCCCATTTTTTGCTCAATAAAACGCGCAAAAGGCCGGCACATTTCCAGGAAAACCCGGGCTACCTGGCCTGTCCCCAGTTCCTTTTCCAGTTCATCCAGGGGAAAAATAATATCTACGGTTGGTTCCCAGGGAATCAAAACCAGGGGCAGCCCGGATTTCAGAATCAGGGCCGCAGCCTCAGGATCAGCCGCAAAATTGAATTCCCCTACAACTGTGGTATTGCCCTGGGCCCGGCTGGCCCCTCCCATTATTACCACCTGGCTGATCTTTTTTACCAGCGAACGGTCTGCGGCCACGGCCAGGGCAATATTGGTCAGAGGACCCAGGGTTAAAAGGCCCAGTTCCCCGGAATATTTCTGCCCCGCCTCCCGGATCATATCCACCGCGTGCTGGCTTTCTTCCCGGGCCCGGGGCTCATCTCTTTTAATTTCTCCCAGCCCGTCGCTCCCGTGAACCGAACCCGCACTGCGCCTTTTTTCCAGCAGGGGGGCTTCGGCCCCGGCATAAACCGGGGTAGCAGTCCCCAGGAGATCCTTCAGAAACAGGGCATTCTGCAGGGCCTGATCCAGGTCCACGTTGCCGTGAACAATGCTCCAGGCCAGGACCTCCAGGTGCCTCTCGGCAGCCATTATTGCGGCAGCATCATCGACTCCCGGGTCAGTATCAATAATCCACTTCATTTTTATCCACCTCCTGAACCATCTTTTCCACTGCTTCTCCTGTGGGCAGGGAATCCTGGGCCCCCAGCCGGCTGGCAGCTAGGGCTCCCGCGGCATTGGCTCTTTTAACCGCCCCGGTCAGGGACTGGCCCTGCTGCAGGAAAAAGCAGAGGGCTGCAGCAAAGGCGTCGCCGGCCGCAGTAGTATCCACAACCTCCACTGGAAATGCAGGATAATCCCCGCGGCCCTCTCGGGAAAACACGGTGCTCCCATCTTTTCCCCGGGTCAGGACCAGGGTGGAGAGGCCCTTATCCAGGAGCAGGTCTGCTCTTTCCCTGTCCTCTGCTCCGGCAGGAATCAGGGCCTGTAACTCCCCCCTGTTGGGTAGCAGGAAATCCAGGTCCCTGTATATCTCTGGAGGGAGCTGTCGGACCGGGGCCGGATCCAGAAAAACCCGGCAACCATGCTCTCTACCCAGCCGGGCCGCTAACTGAACCGTGTCCAGGGGGATTTCCAGCTGCAGAAGGACGCCCCAGGCCCGGGCAAAAAGTTCCTTTTCAGCCAGGACCTGCCCGGGGCTGACCCGGCTATTGGCTCCGGCTATGGTGATAATATGGTTTTCCCCGGTATCATCCAGGAAAATAGCCGCCAGACCGGTATGCTCCTCCTGAACTGTTACCCGGGATATATTTATCCCCTCTTTCTCCAGCCCCTGCCTGATTTCTTTTCCATAGGGGTCATTTCCCACGGCCCCGATTAAAAAAACATCCCCTCCCAGGCGGGATAATCCCACCGCCTGATTGGCTCCCTTGCCCCCGAAAAAACGATGCAGTTCCTTCCCGGGGAGAGTTTCCCCGGGGTGAGGCAGGCGGGAAACCCGAAAAACCAGGTCCATATTAATACTGCCCACCACAATTAACGGCCCTTCCATGCCCACCACTCCCTGATAGCTACTTTTTCTTTAAATTCTCTAAAACCCCACACCCTCCTCTTTTCCCCGGGACAATGGTTCCCCTGCTCTTCGGGAAAAAATAAAAATGGGGGCGAACCCCCATTTTATGCTTTTTGGGCTGACCCAAATTCTCTAATTTTTTCTTCTACCGTGGCCTGAATTGCCTCCCGGCCCGGTCCCAGGTACTTGCGGGGATCATATAAATCGGGCTTTTCAGCCAGCACTTCCCGGACCCGGCGGGTAAAGCTCAATTGATTTTCGGTATTGACATTGATCTTGCAGGTTCCCGCTGCAATGGCCCTGTGAATATCCCGGGTCGGTATCCCGGTTCCCCCGTGCAGAACCAGTGGACATCCAGTCATATCCCTGATTTTTTCCATCCGGGCAAAATCCAGCTGGGGCTCCCCCTTATAGGGGCCGTGAACTGACCCCAGGGCGGGAGCCAGAAAATCCACCCCGGTTTTTTCCACCAGCTCCTGGCACTCTTCGGGAATAGCATAGGCCTGCTCCGGGTCTTCAACTATAATATCATCCTCCTGGCCTCCAATTCGACCCAGTTCCGCCTCCACGGAAACCCCCAGGCTGTGGGCAGCTTCAACCACCTTCCGGGTTTCGGAAATGTTTTCTTCCAGGGGCAGAGAGGAACCATCATACATGACCGAGGTAAAACCGGCCCGGATGGCCTGCATACAATGGGCAAAACTGGAACCGTGATCCAGGTGAATGGCCACCGGCACGGAAATTTTATAAGTATCCAGCAGGGCTTTGACCATCTCCACCACCAGGTTAAAACCACCCATGTAGCGGGCTGCGCCCTCGGAAACCCCGCAGATCAGGGGAGACTGCTCGGCCTCCGCCGCCTGCAGAATGGCCTGGGTAAATTCCAGGTTATTCAGATTGTACTGCCCCACCGCGTACTGCCCTTCCAGGGCCTGCTCCAGCATCTCTTTCATGGAAACCAGTTGCATCAATGATCCTCCTATCTTTTTTTTATCCAGCCAGCAGCGGTCGCTACCAGGCAACCGCTGCCCCTATCATTATATTCTCCCTCCAGGCCCTTTTACCTTCCCTCAAAACCCTGCCCCTATATCCTGGAACAGGGCCAGAAGTGACAGATTTTTCTGGTTCATGTTAAAATAAAAAGGGGAGGGATGACTGTGATTACCATTCCGGATAGATCAAAACTTTTCCAGGAAAAGATTGAAGAATTCCTGGGGGATCACCTGCTGCAGGGTCCTTACGGGGGAGCAGTAATCGGAATAAGTGGGGGGCTGGATTCCGCAGTTGCCGCGGCTTTATGCCGCCGGGTCCTGCCCCGGGATAAAATTCGCCTTTTTTTCCTGCCCGAACGGGACAGTGATCCCTCCAGCGAAAGGGAGGCCCGGGTTTTGGCCCGGCACCTGGGCCTGGAATTAATTACCCGGGACCTGACCCCGGCCCTGCAGGCCCTGGACCTTTATAAAAACCCGGCCGCCCGATTGGTAAAAAATGCCTCCCTGAACCGCCTCCTGTACCGTTTTACCGGCTGGCTGGGCGGAGACGATCCCTTTAAGCTGGGGCTGGGACCCCGGCCCTCGCCTGCCATCAGGACGGCAACTTCTTTTTACCGCAGCAAGCACCGCCTGCGGATGACCTGCCTTTTCTATCAGGCCGAAAATCTGGGATATGCCGTGGTGGGGGCTCTTAACCGCAGCGAATTATTAACCGGATTTTTTGTCTATCACGGGGACGATGCGGCCCATCTGGCCCCCCTTCTACCCCTGTACAAGACCGAGGTCATCTACCTGGCCCGGCATTTACAGATACCTCAATCCCTGCTTGAAAAACCCCCCTCCCCCGACCTCATTCCCGGCCTGGATGATAAATTTATCCTGGGACTGGATTATGAGTTGCTGGATCAAATTTTATGGGCCCTGGAAGAAGGGTATGAAGAAAAGCGAATTGCAGATATCCTGGATATCAGCCCCGACCGGGTCAGCAGACTGCAACGGCTGCTGCA
>PWFS01000086.1 GCA_003554145.1 Halobacteroidaceae bacterium
CGCAAAGAAATAGTGCAGGTGCAATTGGAAGAAAGTGATCAAAATGATGGTGTTTTTCTACTTAAGGAAGAATAAAATGGAGGCCCTTTAACCTGGCCCGGGAGGCTTAGAAGGGAAGCAGGCGGGTTATGTTGCCCCGGAGATAATTTTGCGGAGGGGATTTGATGGCAGGCTTTGAAACAGGCACTCTTTTGCATAACTGCAAAGAATGGAAAACACAGGGAATAAATAATATGTTGTTTCTTATTAAACTGCTATTGGCTCCCAACCGGGGTATTGTGATTTCTGGCCTGACCACAAGATGTTTTAAAGCTTATTATTCTCTGCTGGTCCAGTTGAGTTCGTTTTTTTCTCCGTTCAGGGGCAGGGTTTTTTATCCAGGGGTGATCGGCCCGGCAATGCCAGGAGAAATTTGCTGGGCTGATTTATGTACCGAAAGCTAATTGCTAATCATTTGGGGGCTATTTTCCAGGACTGATTATTGCACCGAGCAGAGTTCAGGGTTGGCAGTTATTTCCCCGGCCCGGACCTGAGCAGGAGATAGATAATAGAAGGCGGAGCTTAAAGAAGATATTCGGGGAGTGAATTGAATGGCAACCCTTCTGAAAAATGCAGATCTGATGCTTTTGCAAAAGAATGAAATTTTGCAGGGTGATATTCTGATTGAGGGGCAATATATAACTGCCCTGGAGCCTGACCTGGATCCTCCCGATAGGGATACGGAAATTATAGACTGTTCGGGCTGGCAGGTTTTCCCCGGTTTTTTTGATATGCATGTTCACCTGCGGGAGCCCGGGCAGACCCACAAAGAGGATATTGAAAGCGGGTTGGGGGCTGCTGCTGCAGGTGGTTTTACCGAAGTTGCGGCCATGGCCAATACCTCACCCCCGGTCGATAGCCCTCAATTAATAAAGGAATTAAAAGATAGAGCCAAACAGGTTGGGGGAGTAGAGTACCATCAGATTGCTGCCGCCACTGCCGGTCTCGCCGGAGAAAAATTACTGGATCTGGAATCCCTGCTGGAGGCCGGGGCGGTTGCTATTAGCGATGATGGACAGCCGATTAAGGATGTTGGTTTGCTAAGGGAAATCTTAAATCAGAGTAATCAGCTGGGCTTCACCTATATTGAACACTGCGAAGATCAGGAATATGAACCTGAAAATCCCGCCTCGGAAATAAAAATGGTTTACCGGGACATCGATTGTCTGGCATCTACAGGTGGCAGGCTGCATCTTGCTCATATCAGCTGCGGTGAAGCACTGTCCCTGGTGGCTGAGGGGAAAAAGGACGGATTGAATTTAACCTGTGAGGTTACCCCCCATCACCTGGCTTTAAGTTCAGAGATAATTAAAAAGGTGGGAACCGGGGGCCGGATGAATCCCCCTCTGCGAAATAAAGAAGATGTACTTGCTCTGCAGGAGGGGGTGGTGCAGGGAGTGGTTGATGTAATCGCCACCGATCATGCCCCCCATACCCCCCGGGAAAAAAACCGCCCCTATAGTATTGCGCCCCGGGGAGTAATTGGTTTAGAAACTGCAGTGGGGGTGATCTGGGAACAATTCTGGCATGGCCGGGAATTATCACCTCTGGTTCTGGGACGAATGCTGATCAGTAATCCCCGGGAAGTTTTAAATTTACCTTCCAGAGAAATCGAGATCGGGGGGGAGGCAACTCTGAGTATTATTGATCCTGCAGAAAAGTGGCAGGTTGCTCCGGACGCCTTTTATTCCCGGAGCCGAAATACGCCATTTGCCGGGGAAAATTTTCGGGGCAAACCCGTGCTGATTTTTCAGCGGGGAGAAAAAATAATGGAACAGGGCCGGGTAAAATTCCCGGAGGGGAGGAATTAAAAATGGGAAAAGATTTCATTGTTGACCTGGTGGCCGGAGTAAAAAAGAAAAAAACCCATGTTTGTTTAGGATTGGATCCTGATTTTGAGAGGATACCCGGGCATATCAAGGAAATGGCTATTAATGAATATGGGCCCAATCGCAGGGCTATAGGGGAGGCTTTCCTGAATTTCAATCGGGAGATAATTACCGCGGTTAAAGATTCTGTGGCAGCGGTAAAGATTCAAATTGCCTGGTTTGAAGAATATGGTCGCTGGGGCCTGAAGGCCCTGGAAGAAACAATTTCTTTTGCTCATCATAACCGGCTTTTGACCATACTGGATATCAAGCGGGGGGATATTGGAAGTACTGCTGCTGCTTATGCCCGGGGTTTCCTGGGAGAAGTCAATTTCTGGTACGGGGTAAAAAAGAAATTATATAATGCCGATGCAGTTACCCTCAATCCCTATCTTGGTAGAGATAGCCTGGAACCTTTTATTCGCCTGATGAAGGAAAACAAGCGAGGGGGGTTTGTCCTGGTCAAAACTTCCAATCCTGGCAGTAAAGATCTGCAGGATTTGCGGTTGGAAAATGGAGAACTCCTTTATGAAAAGGTGGGCGCAATGGTAAACAGCTGGGGCCAGGACCTGATTTCTGAAGAAGTTCCCTACAGTCAACTGGGAGCAGTTACCGGTGCTACCTTCCCCCAGGCAGCACAAAAATTAAGAGAATTAATGCCCCACGCCTATCTGCTGGTCCCCGGTTTTGGGGCCCAGGGAGCAGGACCAGCCGATGTGGTGCCCTTTTTCAATGAAGATGGGCTGGGTGCACTGATCAATGCTTCCCGCTCCATAATTTTTGCTTATGAGAAAGACAGCTATCCCGATCAACATCAGTGGGCAGCTCGACAGGCAGCTGAACAGATGAGGCAGGATATAAATAAGGAACTGAAAAAAGCGGGCCGAGTGGCCTGGGAATAAAGGAGAACAGCAATGCTGCAGGAGAATGCTATCATAGAAATTAACAGGCAGGTGGCGCCGGGAATTTATTACCTGCGCCTGGAATCCCCCGGAATTTTTTCCAGGTCCCACCCCGGGCAGTTTATCCACATTAACCTGGGAACAACTTATGATCCCCTCTTGAGGCGGCCCATGAGTATTTTTAATGCCGAGGAGGACAGGATTTCCGTTCTCTATCAGGTTGTTGGCCGGGGCACGGAAATTTTAAGCCGTTTCAACCCCGGGGCCAGCCTGGATATAATTGGTCCCCTGGGTCGTGGTTTTGAGATTAAGGAAAAGTCCCGCCATTTTCTCCTGGGGGGTGGGATTGGCTCGGCTCCCCTGGTTTATCTAGCCCATCAATTACACCGGGAAAACCGTAAGGCGATTTTTTTCCTGGGAATGCGGACGGAGGAGTTCCTTTTTCTCAAGGAATTTTTGCCCTCCGACCTTGAATTTTATTTCAGCCAGGAAAACTCTCCTGCCGGTCATCCCCGGCTGATTACCGACCTGCTTGCCCCTCACCTGGAAAGCCCTGAAAAAACCGCTCTTTACTGTTGTGGGCCCGAGGGAATGTACCGGCAAATCGGCCGTCTCTGCGGCGGGAAAAATCATTTTTCCATTCAGGTTTCCATTGACCGGCGTATGGGCTGTGGTGTGGGAACGTGCCTCGGCTGTGCGGTAAAGGTAAAAAATCCCCCCCGCGAAGAACCCGAAATTGTCCGGGCCTGCGTGGAGGGACCGGTTTTTCCCTGGGGGGAGGTTTTTGCCAATGAACTCTAAATTAAAAACAAAAATTGGTTCATTACAATTGAATAATCCTCTCCTTACTGCTTCGGGAACCTACGGTAACGGTAAGGAATTCAGTTCCTTTCTCGATCTACATTCCTGGGGAGGGCTGGTTACCAAGGGGCTGACCCTGGATTCGCGAACCGGGAACAGTGGGATACGGATTGTGGAAACTCCTGCGGGTATTCTGAACTCCATTGGACTGCAGAATCCCGGCATCGAATATTTTCTGCGGGAAGAGATCCCCTTTCTGGAAAAATTAGAGATCCCCGTAATTGCCAATATTGCAGGCCGAAGGATCAGGGATTATGAAGAATTGGCTCGCAGACTGGACCCCGTTCCTGCAGTTTCAGCCCTGGAGGTTAATGTGTCCTGTCCTAATGTCCGGGAAGGGGGCCTGGCTTTTGGCACCAATCCCGCCCTGATTTATGAGATAACTTCCCGTTTGCGAGTTATTACAGATAAGCCCTTAATTATCAAGTTGACCCCTAATGTGACTGATGTAGGGGCTATAGCCCTGCAGGCCGAAAAGGCCGGGGCAGATGCAGTTTCTTTAATTAATACCCTATTGGGCATGGAAATTGATATTGAACAAAAAAAACCTTTGCTGGGAAATGTGGTGGGGGGTCTTTCCGGGCCGGCGGTGCGTCCCGTAGCCCTACGGATGATTTATCAGGTGTACCGCCAGATTTCCATTCCCATAATCGGGATGGGGGGCATAACCCGAGGAGAAGATGCGGTGGCTTTTATTCTGGCTGGAGCCAGGGCAGTTGCCCTGGGAACGGTAAACTTTGTTAATCCCCGGGCTCCACTGGAAATCAGGGAATATATTCTAAAGTATATGGAACGTCATAATTTTTCCAGTTTGAACAGCATGGTGGGCCTGGCCCATCAGGAAAGGGAGGCCTGATTAAATGCAACGAGAACAGTTAATGGATTTACTGACTGCAAGCGGGGTATTGCAGGAAGGACATTTCCTTTTATCTTCTGGACTTCACAGTGATCGATACCTGCAGTGTGCCCAGATTCTTCAACATCCCGAACGGGCAGAAAAACTGGGGCGGGAAATTGCGGAAAAGTTTTCGGGGGAGAAAATTGACTTGATAGTGGGACCCGCCATGGGAGGAATAATTCTGGCCTATGAAGTGGCCCGAAGCGCTGGCTGCCGGGGAATTTTTACCGAGCGGAAAGATGGGGAAATGCAATTAAGGCGGGGATTTGGGATAGAACCTGGGGAACGGGTACTATTGGTAGAGGATGTGGTGACTACAGGCAAATCTGCCCGGGAAGTTCTACAGGTGGTGGAAAAAGAGGGGGGTAAGGTTGTGGGCATCAGCTCCATTGTGGACCGCAGTCCCGCGGATCTGGAGTTGGGAGTTCCCTACAGGCCCCTCCTGCGGGTAGAAGTGGAAGTATATGGTCCAGAGGATTGTCCCCTCTGCCAGAATGGAATTCCCCTGAAGAAGCCAGGTAGCCGGGAGAACAGGGAATAATTTGGGTTTTTTACTGTTTTTTGTTGATGGGCTGGGTTGGAATGAAAATCCCCGAACCAATCCTATTCTAAAAGGAAATTATCCCCATCTAGAAAAACTGGTTGCCGGCCCAGAGGAGGGACGGCTTCTAATTGCCGATGCCTCTCTGAACTGCTCCGGGCTACCCCAGAGTGCAACCGGTCAAACGGCTCTTTTTACCGGGGTTAACCCCATACCCCGGGTTGGGGGTCACCGCAGCGGGTTTCCGGGCCCGACTCTGATTGACATAATCAAGGAGCATTCACTTCTGAAAAAAATTGATGATAGAGGCCTTAAAAGCACATTTGCCAATGCTTATACCCATAATTTTACCTGGGAAAATATTCGCTGGGCTTCGGTTACAACCTATATGGTCCTGGCTGCCGGGCAGAAATTTCGCAATCTTGATGATCTGCGCCGGGGTCAGGCTGTGTACCAGGAGTTTACCAATCAGGATCTACGAGAAAGGGGCTTTGAGGTTCCCCTCTTTTCTCCTCTCCAGGCCGCAGATAATCTCCTGAATATAGTTACTTTAAATGATTTAACAATTTATGAATTTTTTCAGACTGATATTGCAGGCCATCGAAATGATCGAGAATTTTCCTATCAGGTCCTTAAGAATCTGGATCAGTTTTTAGGCAGATTAATTGCCGGTCTTCCCCCGGATTTAACCTTGATTATTTCCAGCGATCATGGCAATGTAGAGGATGATACCACCCCTCTTCATACCCTTAACCCGGTGCCTGTTCTGGCCCTTGGACCTGCAGCAGCTGCTTTTGACGAGGTGCAAAAAATAACTGATATTGCTCCAATTATCCAGGAGTTGATGTAAAACAGGGAAATAATTAAAGAGGGGGAGTAGCGGTTGCCCTCATTTTTATAAAAAGATTTTTTTCCAGGCAGGTTTTTAACTGCCGGAAAGAGAAAAAATAGAGAGATATAGGGTAAATAAATGAGCCTTTATCACTCTACTATATTTAAATTATAAGGATGGTGGTTTTTTGTGAAGGTTTCTAAGCCGGAAGAGATCAGAAACATTGCATTGCTGGCCCACGGCAGCGTGGGAAAAACTTCATTGTTGGAAGCCATGCTTTATCTGAACGGGGCAACCAATCGTCTGGGAAAGGTGGAGGAAGGAACAACAGTTTCTGACTTTACCCCCGAAGAAAAGAATAAAACAATTACCATTAATGCAACCTATATGCCCCTGTTCCGGGAGAACATGAAATTCAATATTATTGATACCCCGGGTTATATAGATTTTACCGGCGAAGTCCAGGGAGCCCTGCGGGTTGTGGAGAGTGCAATCGTTATGGTTTGTGCCGCCTCGGGGGTGGAAGTAAATACCCACCGGGTCTGGAAGATGGCCGATGAAGAAAAACTACCCCGCTTGATCTTTATTAACAAGATGGATCGGGAAAGTGCTGATTACCGCAATACCCTGGATCAGGTTAAAGATAGCTTTGGTTCTGGAGTAGTTCCCCTGTTTATTCCCATGGGGGCCGAGAATAATTTTAGGGGTGTAATTGATCTATTCAAGGGCCAGGCCCATGTCTACGATGAATGGGGTAAGTACAGGGTAGAAGATATTCCCGAAGAATTTGCCGATGATTACGAAGAATTTCGGATGGAAATGGTGGAAACCCTGGCTGAAGTTGACGATGAGCTGATGATGAAATACCTGGAAGAAGAAGAACTTACCACTGAAGAGCTGGAAGATGCCCTGGAAAAAGGAGTAAAAGAGGGAATTTTGATACCGGTTTTCACCGGTTCTGCCAATCAGGGTATTGGGGTGGATGAAATTTTAAATTATGTTCCCCGTATTCTTCCTTCTCCGGTTGAGAGGGGCCCTATAAAGGGCACTCTGCCCGGCAGTGAAGAAGAAGTAGAGCGTAAACCCTCACTGGAAGAGCCCACCTGTGCTCTGGTAGCCAAAACCCTGGTGGATCCTTATGTTGGTCGTCTTTCCCTTTTCCGGGTTTTTTCCGGAAAAATGACCATAGACTCAGAAATATATAATTCCACCCAGGAAGAAAATGAGAAAATCTCCAAACTTTATAATCAAAAGGGAAAGGATCAGGAAAATGTTGACGAGGTCATTACCGGGGATATCGGGGCAGTGGCCAAACTGCAGCATACTGGAACTGGTGATACCCTCTGCACCAAGGAATCACCTATTGTATTACCCCGGATTGAATTTCCCCGGCCCAATCTTTCCCTGGCTGCCTACCCCAAGGGCGAGGGCGATGAAGACAAAATCAGTACTGCCCTGAACAGATTTGCCGAAGAAGATCCCACCTTCACTGTTTTCCATGACCCCGAAACCAACGAGCTAATTGTTTCCGGAATGGGAACCATGCACCTGGATGTGGTCAAGGAAGTCAGCAAGAGAAAATTCGGAGTTGACTTTGAGACCACCCCACCCAAAGTTGCCTACAAGGAAACCATTCAGAAAAAAGTTGAAGTTGAGGAAAAGCACAAAAAACAGAGTGGTGGTAGAGGACAGTACGGCCATGTTCACCTGCGGCTGGAACCCCTGCCCCGGGGTAGTGGCTTTGAATTTGAAGAAAAAATATTTGGAGGAGCCATCCCCAATCAGTTCATACCCGGGGTGGAAAAAGGAGTTCGAGAGGCCATGCAGGAGGGAGTCCTGGCCGGATATCAGGTTGTTGACTTCAAAGCAACAGTTTTTGATGGATCCTACCATCCGGTTGATTCTTCAGAAATGGCGTTCAAACTTGCCGCTTCCAAGGCCTTTAAGAAGGCTGTTCAGAATGCGGATGCGGTAATCCTGGAGCCCATAATGGAAGTTCGGGTGGAAGTTTCTGAAGAACACATGGGAGATGTTATTGGCGATTTAAACAGCAAGCGGGGCAAGATCCTGGGCATGGATCCTGAGGATGGGTTGCAGATAATCAGGGCCAATGTACCCCTGGCCGAAATGGCAACCTATGCCAATGACTTAAAATCAATTACTGGGGGACAGGGGACTTTCAGCATGGAACATTCCTATTTTGATAAAGTTCCTCCCCGGGAAACAGAACAGATTATTGCGCAGTCCAAACAGGATGAGGAATAGCCTCCCAGGAGGCTTTTCCTCATTTTTTTCTCTGATTTTAAATTTTAAGAGGGAGGGATTAGGTGGAGCGCTGGAAAAAGCTTTTACAAAAAGCCCGGGAAGAAGGAGCAGAATATGCGGACCTGCGTTATATTGAAAATGAAAATCAAGGGCTGAAATGTCGAAATGGGAAAATTGAAGAATTGAATCTGGGACAGGACCGGGGGCTGGGACTCCGGGTCTGGGTTAATGGGAGCTGGGGTTTTGCCAGCATGAGTCTGGATGAAGCTAATCTAGATCAGGTGGATAAGCTGGCCCGGGAAGCGGTAAACCTGGCCCGAGCTGCCAATCAGGGGCAGCCTCACCGGGAACTTGATCCAGTGGAGGCTGCAGTGGATCAATTTAAAACTGAGATTTCTGAGGATCCCTTCAGGGTCTCCCTGGAAGAAAAAATTGATCTCCTGCAAAAAGCCCACGAGGCCATGCAGGGCGGGAAAATTTTCCTGACCACGGGTAGCATGGATTTTCAAAGGGAAAAGAAACTATTCCTTTCCTCGGAGGGATCGGAGATTGAACAGACTTTCTATCGCACCGGCGCCGGTATCAATGCCATGAGCACCGACGGTTCCGATCGTCAGATTCGCTCTTATCCCAGTGCTTTTGGAGGGAATTATGCCCAGAAAGGTTTTGAATTTGTTCGGGAAATGAACCTCATAGGAGAAGGGGAAAGAGTGAGGCAGGAAGCAGAAGCTTTACTGGCAGCCGAACAATGCCCCGCCGGGGAAATGACCCTGATCCTGGGGGGCTGTCAACTGGCCCTGCAGGTGCATGAATCCTGCGGCCATCCTATTGAACTGGATCGAGTTCTGGGGATGGAAGCAGCCCTCGCCGGAACCAGTTTTCTGAACCTGGATCAGCTAAATGAACTCTCCTATGGTTCCTCTCAGGTCAATATCACTGCCGATGCTACGATACCAGGGGCCCTGGGAAGTTTTGCCTATGATGATGAGGGGGTCAGGGCTCAACGGATTCCCATTATCGAGGGAGGGCGCTTTGTCAATTATTTAACCTCCCGGGAAACTGCCCCGGTGTTAAGGCAAAAAAGCAACGGAACCATGCGGGCCATAGGGTGGAGTAATTTCCCCCTTATTCGAATGACCAATATTAACCTGGAACCCGGGGAGTCATCTCGAGAAGAACTTATTCGGGGAACCGAAAAAGGTATACTGCTGGATATGATAAAATCCTGGAGCATTGATGATAAGCGGATAAATTTCCAGTTCGGGACAGAAGTTGGGTGGCTGGTGGAAGATGGAGAGATAAAGGGAATGATCAAAAACCCAACCTATACTGGAAGCACCCTGCAGTTCTGGAGGTCCTGTGATGGAATAGCAGGTCCTTCTGAATGGAAGATGTGGGGTGTACCCAACTGTGGAAAAGGCGAACCCATGCAGGCAGCCCCGGTAGGCCACGGAGCTTCTTATGCCAGATTCAGAAACATAAAGGTAGGTGTTAGCCGATGAAAAAAGAGGATCTGAAAAAGGCAATAGCTAAATCACCTGCGGAACATACCGAGATTTTCGGGCATAAGGAGGAGCTGAAATTATCCCGTTTCTCGGAATCGATAATTCATCAAAATATCAGCCAGGAAAAAACCAGTATTGTGGTTGTGGTCCATCAGGACAAACGCAAAGGCAGCGCCAGTGTTACCGATCCCAGTCCGGAAGCAATAACTGAGGCTATAGAAAAAGCCTGTGCCGCGGCCCGTTTTCAAAAACCAGACCCGGATTTTCCCGGATTACCCTTCTCAGAAGAAGAGGCCCCCGAATTAGGTGCATATTCAGAGAAAACCGCCCGCTGCCCTGCTGAGTTAAGAGCTGAGGGCGTGGCCCGGATCAGGGAAATTGGAAATCGGGAAGGTTTCCAGGGGCACGGGACCTTTTCCACCCAGGCCAGCAAGTTTATGAGCCTTAATTCCTCGGGTCATTTTAGGGAATGGGATACCTCCCAGGCCTTTTTAAAGGTCCTGTTTATGGGGGGACCGGGAGGCGGAGAAGGTTTTGCCCAGGATGTTCAGGTGGATGTGGATGATTTGCAGATAACTCAGACCGCAGAAAGAGCAGCCAGCAAGTGTGCTGCAACCCAGGACAGGGCAAGCCTATCACCGGGAGAATATAAGGGGGTTTTGGAACCCCTTGCAGTTTGCGAACTACTGGGTTATTTAAGTTTTATCGGGTTTAATGGATTGGCCTGTAATGAGGGCCGCAGCTATTTTTCTGGAAAAATTGGAGAAGAGGTAATGGCTCCGGGTCTGGAAATAATTGATGATCCCTTTGACAACAGTGGACTTCCCGCTCCTTATGATGGAGAAGGGCTACCCAAAAGACCCCTGCCCCTGGTAGAAAATGGGGTTTTCAAAAATTATGTTTATGATTATTACCTGGCCCGAAAAGAAGGAAGAAAGTCAACCGGCCATGCCCTGCCTCCTGGTTTTCGAAGCTTTGGGCCCATGCCCATGCATTTAAAATTAAAGCCCGGTCAAAAAACTCAAAAAGAACTGATTCAACAGGTGGACCGGGGAGTTTTAATTACCCGCTTTCATTACGTGGGGGTTATCCATCCCCAGAAAACCATCATTACCGGTCTGACCAGGGATGGGACTTTCTGGATTGAAAACGGAAAGGTTGATCATGCCCTCAAAAACCTGAGGTTTACCCAGAGTATTATCGAAGCACTGCAGAAAACCATTGAAAAAGGTCGGGAAGTGGGGAGAATGCCTTTCCGGATTGGAGCTCCACAGGCCCCAGCTCTTTTAATAGATGGCTTCAACTTTACCGGGGTTTCAGAGATGGATTAAAAAAACGGCACGGGCAACCGTGCCGTTTTCATTGGGAGGGCAGCTGGGGCGGGGCCATAATGGTCTGATAGTTTTCATAATGAACATAGCCGGGGGGACTGCCCCGGGGTTTTTTCAGGTTTTTGACTGAAGTGTAGTCAACTGGAACCTTGCTGTCCTGCCGCCCCTGGCTGAAATAGGCGGCCAGGCCTGCTGCCCGGAGCAGGTCTTTTTCTGTTACCTCCTGATTTTCGGTTTTAATTATTACGTGGGATCCAGGAATTTCCCGGGCATGGAGCCAGAGATCATGTTTTTTGGAATTGCGAAATAATTCCTCATTCTGACGATTATTGCGTCCAACCAGAATGTCCCTTCCGTCGGAAGTTTTAAACTGCCGGGGTTGACTTCTGGATTTTTCATCCCCTTTTTTCTTTCGGGATCGGATGAGGTCTGCTGCCCTTAATTCGGTCTCCAGTTCGTTTATTTCCTGGAGAAAGGAAGCATCCTCCAGGTAATGACCGACTTCTTCCAGATATTTAATCTCCCGGCGGGTCAGGGCGATCTGTCTTTTCAGGTGTTTTTGAGCCTTCTTTTTTTTATGGTATTTCTTAAAGTAATGCTGAGCATTGGCATGGGGATTCAATTCCGGTTTTAACTGGATCTCCATGGGAGAATTGTCCTGATAGTAATTGGGCAGGGTAACTGTTTTCTGCCCCTTTTCCACCTGATGGGCATAGGCGGTTAATAGTTCGCCCCGGATTTTTAAATTTTCACTGCCCCGGGCATCGCGCAGATCGTCCTGCAATTTCTGTAATTTGCGTTCTTTTTTCTTGAACTCCCGGTTGATAATTTTTTGAAGGTTTTTTTTCTGGCTTTGAATCTGTTCCCTTTCCCAGCTGTTTATAATGTTTTCCTCCAGTAAAGCCGAGAGGGTGGAATAATGTTTTTGCTCCAGTTGAGGCCAGGCTACGGGTTGGAAGGGAAACATTTCAAATAGCTTGCCATTATCAAAAAGGGCTGTTGGCTGGGGAGGGGACTGCTGCAGAAAATTTTGAAGCCAGTCAATTGCCGGGGGGATTTGGTTAAACTGGGAGGTTGATAATTGATCTGCCGGCTTTTCTGGATCCAGTCCGGCCCGGACTGAAAGATCCCGGGCTGTTTTGGGACCGACGCCTTCCACGAATTCAAAAATCACTCGCCAGGTTTTTTCACCGGCAATCTGTTTTTGTATTTCTGACCAGGGGACCTGATCAGGATCATATTTGCCCTGGAGAGGAGGTGGATTATAGGGGAGACCGGGACTTATAGGGCGGGGACTGTTCTCGTCCTGGGGTTTTAATACACCCAGAACCTGATTATCTTTGATTAAGGCCAGGTTGGCATGCCGCCCCATCAGTTCAACCATCAGCTGATAAGAGCCAAAATTAAAAGTCAAGACCCGGTCCAGGCCGCGTTGTTCTATTGTTTTCAGGGCCAGTCCCTGGAGATACTTGCGCAGCAGCATGGTTAAAGGTGGGGGCTTGAGAGGGTTTTCCAGTGAAAAATTGCTCAGAAAAACTCCCTGCTGAGAAGGACTGAGGAAAAAATAAAGGTTTTTGTTTTGTTGCTGACAGCGAAAAGTTATATTTAAAACCTGATTATGGGGCTGGAAAATTTTCATTACATAGCCTGACTTGAGTTGTTCTGTTAATTCTTCTCGTACTTTACTCAGCATAACCCCGTCCATGATAAATCCCCTTTCGGCAATCCATTTTTATTATCCATTTCCAAGCCTCTGGAGAAAAGATAAATTTTTTTTTGTCCACTTTTCCAGGACCAGATTCTTTTTTAATTATAATTATAACTTAGATCCCCGGCAACCCGGATGAGGTGGGAAGGGGGACATCTAGTTTTCTATAAAGCTCTTCTTGCTTCTAAGGAATTTAACCTACATGTAGCTCTTTGCCCCCTTCTTTAAAACATTCAATGATATCAATCTTATCAAGAGCACTTTGCATAGAATATTTCTTGAACAGATCTGTTTCTTTAATATAAAAAAGGAAGCAATGGCTCCGGATATCGTGTATGAAGGATAGGTTACTGGAAAAATTAGCAAATAAGTTTGGGCTTACAATTAGGGGGGAGGAACTAAAAAAGGATTTCCAGTTTCGAAAAAAATTATGGAAGCAATGAATAATTACTAAACACACCATTCAACCCAGGCAAAATAAAACTATCAAGCCCCAGGTTGAAAGGTATACTGTTTTTTCTAATGAGTTGGATTTGTTTGAAGAGGAACAAAAACTAGTTAAGTTAGTGGAATTGGGAAGATATTTTGGAGTTGTCCTCAAGCTTGGTGTTGATATTAGAAGCAGGGGAACCCTTCCGAAATGGGAGAAAAACCTGGTCCGGATTTTGGGTTTTTAGAATTCAGCATTCCACGAGGATTTTTACAAACCCTTTGTTTTGAGAGCGTTCCAGTATTGCTGAGGGAGCAGTGCCCGGTTTCTATAAATCATTGGACAGTTTTTTTTTGAAAGAATGTAATTGCTTAATATTTAACCAATTGCATATAGTTCTGGAGCTTATTTCTATTATAACATTCATCTTTAGGAATGGAATGGAATGATTCAAAGTAGGCTTTCATTTTTTTTAAACCCCAAAAATAAAATCACCTTTTTTTTACATTCAGTAAACCCTTCCGGAAGAAAAGATTGAAGAAAATTAGGTTCGGCTAAGAAACCTGGGTCAATTTGAAAAACAGAATAATTGTTTTTGTTAAGTTAAAGCTCGACAGCAAACAGAATTTGAACAGGAAAAATGGAAAGGGAACAGATTGAATAAAACCCCCAACTGTTTCCTTTGACTTCAGCGCGCAACCTGATCCCTTTAAGTTTAAAAAACACAAAAAACTTGATAATAAAGGAAACTTTATAAAAATAAAAAAGGTCACCCTGGCACAAGGGGCCAGGGGTTACTTAGAAATTACCTTGACTATTATTTTACTGGGCATTTGTTTTTCAGTAGGAGAAAAAGTTGAATTAAGTTAAAAAAAAATGTTGACAATTGAATATTAGTAAATATATAATAAAAAATAATATAAAAATTGCGAATAATAAAAAAATTGAAAGGGGTGTTGCTGGATAAACCTTTTTTGAGAACTGTTTTGAAGACAATAGTTGCCAGGAAAAATTTTTGACCTAAGCAAATAATAAAGGAGGAAAAAAAATGAGAAAAGCCTTTATTTTGTCAATTGTGTGTTTAATGATCCTGGCTTTTTCTGGAATTACATTTGGCCAGGATGTGGTTAAGATTGGCTTAACTGCTCCAATCACTGGAAACTATGCTGAGTTCGGGGAAAATTTCCAGTATGCGGTTCAACTTGCAGCAGACATAATCAATGAACAAGGCGGTATTAGAGGACGAATGGTAGAAATTGTCGTCCGTGATAGCCAGGGAGTTCCCAGCGAATCTGCTTCTATTGCGACAGAATTTGTTCAGAATAGGGACATTGTTGCCCAGATAGGCGATTTTACTAGTACATGCTGTCTCGCTGCTGCTCCCATCTTTGAAAGAGCAGGAATGGTTCAGCTTTCGCCAACTTCGTCACATCCGGATTTTGCCCCTTCGGGTAGATATATGTTTGGGGTTGTTGGGACCCAGGCATCCGAAGGGCCTTTTAATGTTGAGTTCCTTGCTCAGGAATATATGGGTATTGAATCCGTAGGGGTAATATACATTAACAACGATTGGGGAGATGCTACCCAGCATTATTTTGTTGAAGCTGCAAATGAAAAAGGGTTAGAGGTAACTGCTATTGAACCATTTTTCGAAGGAGAAAGAGATTTTACTGCAATCCTAACCAGCCTTCGGCGGGATGATCCCGAAGGACTTTATGTGGTGGCAATGTACAATGAAGGAAGCTTAATTGCCCGCCAGGCTCGTCGAATGGGTTGGGATGTAAAATTCCTGGGGCCCAGTTCATTATTCTCCGAACAGTTTATAACTCTGGGCGAGGAGTCAGTAGAAGGCTTTGTTACCAATACATTCTTTGCGCTTGATGATCCCAATCCCGAGGTGCAAGCCTTTATTGAAGAATTTAGAGCAAGAGCCGACAGGTTCCCCAACCTTCATGCTGCATGTGCTTATGATTCGATGATGATTCTTGCGGATGCTATTGAAAGGGCAGGTTTTGATCGCAGCGATATTAGAGATGCCCTTGCTGAAACCCAAGACTTTCCCGGAATAACTGGTAGTTTGACCTTCACTGAAGTGGGAGATATTGTTCGGCAATATATGGTTATGGTTGTTGAAAATGGTGCCTGGGAAGTTAAAGCTGATTATATGAGATAATGAATTTAGGGCGGGGCTGTTTATTGCAGCGGTCCCGCCTTTTAATTTAATTTATCTAACAAGCTACTTCAGGAAACCTTTTTTGCCCAACGATCATTCTGGTTGATTTTTTAAAAGAAATCTGTTGGTGGGGAAATTAATTGGGTTCAATAATCCGAGATAAAATGGATGGAATGTTAGAAGGAATTTCCGAGTGAAGAAGCATGCTGACAGCATTATCTTGATATTAGTGGGCCAGATGGATTGCAGTGCCCCAGTTGTTGGTTATATCGGAAAATACTCAAGGGCAAAACCCCGATTGAACCTGTGTTAATCGGGAGATAGAACCCTTATTCATTGTGGTCCAACTGAGGGGGGAGGGGGAGGCGGCACCCAGAAAAACATAAAAAAGCCAGTTCAACTTTTAATAAAACTGGCCAGCCGGCTAATTTGAAAATGCAGATTATTGATAACCTCAAAATTACACTGTGTTGCAGGAACGAGCACGGTAGAATAAGGGCAACAACAAATTTACCCCGGCCTTTTTAATTCTTACAATGGGCCTGACGAAGAAGGCTGGATCCAGTAGTCAAAGGAACATAACTATAGGGAGAATTCAGGTTTTCAAAATGGCCAGGCTAAAACATTTGCAATGGCAAAACTTTACTGGTTCTTACCATGACCGATAAAAAGCATTAATTTCCTTTCCTGTTGTAGATTTAGACTGTTTTAAACTGGGGAATTTAGCGGAATACTCATTACTGGTAGACCTTTCTAAAACCAACATGGTTTTTGATGAACCTGTGGTGGTGCCTCCCCGATCATAATTTATATTCAGGTTTAATAATTGGAAATTTGCGTCATTGGCCTCATTAACTGGCAATTAATAACTGGCCAAAGATTTCCGGGTGAAAGGAAAGATAGGAGGCGAAGGCGTTGTATTATATCGAACAGCTCTTTAAC
>PWFS01000232.1 GCA_003554145.1 Halobacteroidaceae bacterium
CCGCAGGGATTGCTCCAATATCAAGCATCTCCTGGCTGATGAGGGCCGAACTGTGGCTGCCCGCTGGACCAGCCGGCAGGAAGAAGCCTACAGTGTTGACCTGAAAATCAGGGCTATAAACAAATCCGGGTTGTTGAATGAAATAACCTCAATTATTTCCAATTCCAAGCTTAATATTTCGGCCATTAATGCTCAGACCTCTCGTAATCACACTGCCGTAATTGATATTTCCCTGGAGGTTTCCAGCCTGCAGCAGTTGAAAGATATCCGCAAGAAACTGATTACGGTGGATGGAGTGTTGAGTGTTTCCCGGGAAAGCGCCAATTAGTTTTTAATTTTGCGGTAAGAAACCGCTATATAATATACAAAATGCTGGAAAGGGTGAACTTAATGGACAAAACTGCAGTAATTGCAATCGGGGGTAATTCCCTCATTAAAAGCAAAGAAAAACAGGAAGTCGAACATCAGATGGAGGCTGTTGAAGAAACCGCCAGGTATATTGCAGAGATGGTAGAAACAGGTTATAACGTGGTTATTACCCATGGTAACGGCCCCCAGGTTGGTTTTGGCTTATTGCGTTCAGAAATGGCTGCGGAGGTAGCACCTCCGGTCCCCCTGTTCGTGTGTGGAGCGGAAACCCAGGGTTTTATTGGTTATATGATCCAGCAGAAACTGAATAATGCTCTCCTGAAAAAAAATATTGTTCGGCCCATAGCCACGGTGGTAACCCAGGTGGAGGTTGATCCCCGGGATCAGGCTTTTAAAAATCCCACCAAACCAATCGGACCCTTCTACACCCCTGCTGAAGCCCAGGAAAAAAAGGCCCGGGGCTGGGATCTGGTTGAAGATGCCGGCCGGGGATTTCGCCGGGTAGTTCCCTCCCCTTATCCCCGCAATATTGTGGAAGGGGAAGTTATCAAAAAACTGGTGGAAAAGGATGTCCTGGTGGTCGCCGTGGGAGGAGGAGGCATCCCGGTAATAAGTGATGATCAGGGGCACTTGCAGGGGGTTGCTGCAGTAATAGATAAAGATTTTGCCAGCAGTCTTCTGGCCAGTCAGCTAAAAGCCGATCTCTTCGTTATTTCCACTGGAGTAGACCGGGTTTATCTGAATTATAATCAGGCCGGGGAGACAGGACTCAGTGAAATAACCCGGGAGGAAGCCCAGGAGTACCTGGAAAAAGGTCATTTTCCCCCGGGCAGCATGAAGCCCAAAATTGAAGCAGCAATTTCCTTCCTGGAAAATGGCGGGGGAGAGGTGCTGATAACCTCGCCCGAGGCCCTGCCCCAGGCCATGGCAGGAAAGAGCGGAACCAGGATTAAAAATGCTTAAAAGCCCTGCGGGGCTTTTTTATCGGGGAGGTTTTGGTCTTGAGAGCAGTTGTCCAGCGGGTTACAAGCAGTAGAGTAGTAGTAAATGGAAGAGAAATTGGGGCCATAGGCCGGGGGCTGGTTATCCTGTTGGGAGTGGAAAAAGGGGATCAGAAAGCGGATATTGATTTCATGGTGGAAAAGATTATTAATCTCCGCATCTTTCCCGATGCAGAGGAGCGAATGAATCTTTCCCTGCAGGATATAGGGGGCGAAATACTGGTAGTTTCCCAGTTTACCCTGCTGGGTGACTGCCGCAAAGGCCGCCGGCCCAGCTTTTTCACCGCTGCTCCTCCGGAGCAGGCCCAGGATTATTACCAAATATTTGTGCAAAAAGTCCAGGAACGGGGTATAACCGTAGCTACCGGCGAATTCCAGGCCATGATGGAAGTACAGATTAATAATGACGGCCCGGTGACCCTGCTTCTGGACAGCAAAAAAAACTTCTAGGGGGCTAATTATGCCGGAACTGATTAAATTGACCGTTGGGGCCCTGGATACCAACTGCTATATTATAGGCAGCCAGGGCCGGGCTTTAATTATAGATCCAGGGGCTGAAGGAAAAAAGATTCTGGATAGTTTGAAAAGACAGGGCTGGGAACCCCATACTGTAATCAATACCCACGGACATGCGGATCATATCGGTGCCAATTCTGATTTAAAGAAAGCCGGGGCTCGAATTTTAATTCATAACAAGGATGAGGAAATGCTGATTAAACCGGAAAGAAACCTTTCTCAATTTACCGGTGGAAATCTCCTGGAGGGACCTGGTGCTGATGAAAAACTGGAAGAAGGGCCCTGGGAATGGGAGCAACACCGGATGGAAATAATTCATACCCCGGGCCATACCCCTGGTGGGATCAGTATTTTATGGGGGCAGTGGCTGTTCAGTGGCGATACACTTTTTGCCGGGGGAGTAGGCCGCACTGATCTGCCAGGGGGCAACACTGAGCACCTGATCTCCTCCATCCGGGAAAAATTGTTTACTCTGCCTGGGGAAATCAGAGTTTTTCCGGGTCATGGCCCGGAGACAACAATTGCCTATGAAGCAGATCATAATCCTGTGGTGTGAGTTGACAGTGTAAACCCTCTTAAGTTAAAATAAGAGGAACATTAGATGCTAATATTTTAGGGGGGGCTTTAATGATTTTCCGAAAGCTTAGAGAAACGAGTAAGTTGCTTGTTATTATTGTTGTGGTTGCCTTTGCCCTGGGGGGAACCCTGTATGGTCTGACCGGGATTTTTGGTTCCGATCAGCCCCAGTATCCAGATAGTATGGCCCAGGGTCCGCTGGGAGAAATTGAACTGGATGAAAACCTGTTAACTGTTAATGGTGAACAGGTTCCCATGATGGAATTTGCCCAGATTCTTCAGCAGAATATGCAGTATTTACAGGGGCTGCCGGATCATCAGATTATGGACTTTCAGAATCAAATCGTCAATTTCATGATCCAGAACACCGTTATGCTCCAGGAAGCCCGGGCTCGAGGGATTGAAGTGGAGGTTACCGACAGCGAGGTTGATGAAATAATTGACGGCTACCTGACGGATATGGGGATGGATAAGGATCAATTTCGCCAGCAACTTGCCGCCCAGGGAGCCAGCCTGGACCAGGTACAGGAAGAAGTTCGGGAGGCAATTCGGGAGCAGAATATGCTGGATGAACTGGAGGCCGACGTTCGCTCTGAAGTTGTGATCAGCGAAGAAGAAATTAGGGAAAATTTTGAGCGGGTGCGGGCTCGCAATATCTTTGTCAAATTTGAAGAACATGATCAGGAAGAGGCCCGGGCCATAATTGAAGAAGCCCAGGAGGAAATTGAAGCAGGAATGGATTTTGCCGAGGCTGCTGCCCTTTATTCGGACAGCCCTCTGGGCGAGGATAAAGGTGGGGACCTTGGATTTATTAAAAGAGGAGATCAATTTAACCCCCTCCTAATTGACAAAGCTTTTGCCACCCCTGTGGGGGAGGTAAGCGATATATTTGAAACTGATCAGGGATATCACCTGATAAAAGTTGAAGAAAAACGCAAGGCTGAAGGGCCGGAATGGGAGCAGGAGAAGGCGCAGATTGAACAGGAACTTTGGTCTCAACGCAGCGAAAGACATTACAATGAATGGGTGCAGGAGGTTGTAGCCCAAGCCGATATTGAGATTAACATTCCCATGCTCAGTGGTTATTACTGGATGAGCAAGGGGAATTATGAAAAAGCTGTAGAGGAAATAAAAATTGCCCGCAGTGAACAGCCGGATAATCCCACGATTGCCAGTATTCTGGGCGAGGTTTATTTCCGTAAAGGCGACCTGGATGAATCGATAAAGGTTTATGAAGAAGCCATTGATGAGTTTCCCGACAATCCAGATGTGTACCTTGCTTTTGCTGAAGTATTAAGGGAAAAAGGCGATTATGATGCCGCTGCGGAAAATATAATGGTCCTGACTGATTTGCAGCC
>PWFS01000022.1 GCA_003554145.1 Halobacteroidaceae bacterium
ACTCTCCTGGGCACTTTCATTATTGGGGGACTGGGTGCCGACAGAACCCTTATTCTGGGCCTGGAAGTTTTTAGGGGGGTTAAGGTAGCCCTGTTTTTGCCTCTCCTGGTCCTGGCCTACTATTTATATTGGGATCAACTGGCGGGAAAATGGAAAAACGTGCGGCCTTCCCTGGCAGTTTTTGTCAGCATGGCTTTCCTGGCTGTGGCCCTGTTTTTTTACATTAATCGCTCCGGCAATTTTCCCCTGATTCCCGTTCCCCAGTGGGAAATTGCCTTCCGGGATTTTCTGGAACAGGTTTTTATCGTCCGGCCCCGCTTCAAAGAATTTTTGTGGGGGCATCCCCTGCTCCTGTTGGGCCTTTTTCTATACCGACAGAAAAAGTGGCCCTGGGTAGCCAGTCTGGCTCTCCTTCTTGGCAGTATGGGTCCCATTACCATGGTCAATTCTTTTACCCATTTCCACACCCCCCTCTGGGTCAGCCTCTGGCGCAGCATTATTGGTCTTTTGACCGGGGGAGGTCTGGGGTTGCTCCTGATCCTTTTTATCCGCTGGCTGCAGACTCCAGGCAGGAGGGCTGAAGGATGAAGAAGAAAATTGTTATTTCTGGATATTACGGGTTCAATAATCTGGGCGATGAAGCCATTCTGCATGCCCTGCTGCAGGAAATCAGGAACTGGGAGGAAGACCTGGAAATCCTGGTGCTGTCGGGGGATCCCGATTTTACCTCCCGCACCCATGGGGTGGCCGGGGCTCAGCGCTGGCCCCTATCCCGGGTGAAAGAAGCCCTGGAGAACTGCGATATTTTCCTGACCGGGGGGGGCAGCCTGCTCCAGGATAAGACCGGCTTCAAATCAATACCCTATTACCTGGGGTTAACCGATCTGGCCCGGAGAAAAGGAGCCCGCAATGCCCTTATTTGCTGTGGGATAGGACCGATTTCCCGCCCCTATTTAAAATGGTTTGCCCGCTGGCAACTGGAAAAAATGGATTTTTTATCGGTGCGAGACAGTTTTTCCCGGGAACTTTTGCAAACAATTGGAGTGCAGCAGGAGCCCCATCTTATCCCCGACCCGGTTTTTCTCCTGCATAACACCAATACCGGTGGAGAAGGGGAATTGTCCTCCCCCAGGCCCCGGATAATCATAGCCCCGCGCAGCCTGCCCGGGGCAGTCGGTTTGAACCTGGATCCCTGGATCGATTTATGCACCCGCCTCCAGCAGGATCTGGAAGGGGAAGTGGTTTTATGGCCCCTCCATTCCGGAGAGGATCGAGAGCTGTGCAGGGCAATTTCTTCTCACCTCCAGGGTATTACAGTTATGGAAAACAGCTATTCAATTCCCCGCTACCTGGAAATGCTGCAGGCAGCAGATTTAATTATCGGGGTCAGGCTGCATGCCCTTATTATGGGAGCAGTTTCTGGAGCCAGCCTCCTGGGGATTTCTTATGATCCCAAGGTAAAATCACTGCTGGAGGATCTGGGGCTTTCTTCCGACCTGGAGCTGGATAATTTCTCCCCGGAGGAGGTAGCTGTCAGGGCCGGGAAAATTTTAAGGGGGGACTGTGAGGAGCAGGAGCAGCTTCCCTCCCGGGTTGCTTCCCTGGGAAAAAAAAGCCGGCAGGGAATGCAATTGCTGCGGGATTTTGTGAGGAGGGACCCCCATGGCTGATTCACTGGAAATAATGGGTATTCCGGTCCATGCCAGGACTTTGATTGATTCCCGGGACCGGGTGCTGTCTTTCCTGGAGGAGGGGGGCAATCCCCGGGCTGTTTTCAGCATTAATCCAGAAATAATAATGGCTGCCCGCCAGGACCGGGAACTTATGGAGCTTTTGCAACAGGGTAATTTCAATCTGCCCGATGGAATGGGAATTGTATGGGGTGGACGCTGGCTGGGTTACCGGATTCCGGAAAGGGTTGCCGGTTACGACCTGATCCGGGAAATCATCCCTCTCTGCTCCCGGAGGGGCTTTCGGGTTTTCCTGCTGGGAGGAGAGCCGGGGGTTGCTGCCGGGGCGGCCCGGAACTTAAGCCAGGAGTTCCCCGGCCTTAATATTGTTGGTACCCAGCATGGATTTTTTTCCCGAGAAGAGGAGGATAATATCCGGGACAATCTGCGGGAAGCCCGGCCTGACCTCTTAGTTGTAGGAATGGGTTTTCCCCGCCAGGAACAGTTTATCCGGGATAATGCCCTTCTCCTGGGTATTCCAGTGAGCATCGCTGTAGGGGGGACCCTGGATGTCCTGGCGGGAAGAAAAAAGAGAGCCCCCCGCGTTTTACAGCGGATAGGGTTAGAGTGGTTTTACCGTATTGTTTCCCTGGGGCGCTGGGATCGCTTTTTATCCCTGTTGAGCTTTGGCTGGTTGATTATCCGGGAAAAGTTTAAAAGGGGGGCTGCAGATGCGTAAATTTTTTTCTTTTTTTATGGAATTATTAATGATTACTGTGGGCTGCTTGATTACCGCGGGAGCCCTCCTTGTTTTTTTAATTCCCAATAAAATTGCTGCGGGAGGGGCCAGTGGACTGGCCACCATTATTTTCCACGTCTGGGGCCTCCCTGTGGGGGCAGTTATACTACTGATTAATGTGCCCCTCTTTGGAGCCGGGCTTTTTTTATGGGGCTGGCAGATGGGCTGGCGCACCCTATACGCCACCCTTTTATTGAGCGTTGCCCTGGATACCCTGGCTCCCTACCTGGAACCGGTAACCCACGACCCCCTGCTGGCATCCCTCTATGGAGGCATTGTGTCCGGGCTGGGGATGGGGCTGGTTTTTCGGGCCCGGGGAACGACTGGAGGGACCGACCTGGCCGCCCGGATAATTAATCATTTTACCGGGCTTTCCCTGGGTCAGGGTTTGATCCTGGTGGACGGCCTGATTGTGGCTGCCGCAGGCCTGGTTTTCAGCGCCGAACTGGCTCTTTATGCTGCCATTTCCATTTTTGTCCTGGGCCGTTCCATTGACCTGGTGCAGGAAGGCCTGGGCCTGGCCAAGGCAGCATTGATAGTGACTGACCGTAAAAAAGAAGTGCAGGAACAGATTATTGAACGGCTGGGACGGGGTATTACTGGAATCAGGGCCACCGGGGGCTATACGGGGCGGGAAAAGGATGTCCTGATCTGCGTAATTTCCCGGACCGAAATTTCCAGGCTCAAGAGACTGGTCCAGCTGGTTGATCCCCGGGCCTTTGTTATTATAACTGCGGCCAGTGAAGTTCTGGGAGAGGGCTTTAAAGAAGACTGGAAAAATGTATAGAGGATTAAGGGTCCCCTTATAGAAGTAGTTTTTAGAAACCTACATTAAGGTTGGTGATAGTAATGCGTATGCAAATAATGGTTTGTTTGTTGGCCCTGATTCTGGCGGCCGGAATGATTTCTTCCCCGGAGGTGCAGGCTTCTGAAAGGCGTATCTATATGCTGGAGTACGCCTATCAATATATTAACCACTACTATGTGGAAGAGGTTTCAGCCCAGGACCTGGCCCAGGGGGCCATTGATGGCAGCAGGGAGATCCTTGAAGAATATAAAGAGGATTTAACTGACGAAGAATGGGAACAGTTGCTGGATAAACTGGATAATTCTCCTCCCTCCCGGTCACCGTTCAAGGGAGTGGAAGACCTGTACATGCTGGTCCTGGAAGATTACCGTGATATTATCGACCCCGATGAATTGATTGAAGGGGCCCTGGCCGGTATGATGGAAGCCCTGGACATCTATTCCGCCTATATGAATCCCGAACGCTATAAAGAGATGCAGGAGGAGATGGAAGGAGAATACGGGGGCATTGGAGTTTTGATTACCCTGCGGGAGGATCGGGCTACCGTAGTTGAGGCCTTTGCGGAAACCCCTGGGTACCAGGCCGGTCTCCAGTCGGGAGATGTAATCAAGAAAGTTGACGGAGTTTCAACGGAAAATATGGTGCTCAACGATGTTTCCAGTCGGATCAGGGGGCCCCGGGGCACCCAGGTGGAGCTGACCATTTATCGGCCCACGGAAGAAAAAGAATTTGTGGTAGAGATTACCCGTGAAACAATTGAAATGCCCAATGTAGAGGGAGAAATTGTTAACAAAAATATCGGTTTGATCTCAGTAATGCAGTTCATGGAAAGAACCGGAGAAAAAGTGGCCGGAGAGATATATGAATTAAAAGAACAGGGAGCGGAAAAATTTATTCTCGATCTCCGGGGCAATCCCGGGGGGCTCCTGAAGGAAGCGGTTAAAGTGGCCAGCCTGTTTATGCCGGCCGGACCCGTGGTTCATGTTGCAGACCGATCAGGAATTCAGGAAGTTCTGGAAACCGTCCCCCATTATACGCCTCTGGATCTGCCCCTGGTGGTTCTGGTGGATATGGGTAGTGCCAGCGGTTCGGAGATTGTTGCCGCCGGTATACAGGAAAAAGGAGTGGGGACCCTGCTGGGAGAAACCACCTTTGGCAAGGCCACGGTTCAATCCATTCTGCCCCTGCCCGATGGATCTGCCCTGCGTTTGACCACCGCCCGCTATTATACTGCTGAACAAAACTTTATCCACGAAGATGGCGTTAAACCAGATATAGAAGTAGAACCGGGAGAAGAACTGGATGAAGATCCTCAACTGGAGGAGGCCATAGAATTCCTCACCGGGAAATAGAAAATTAAACAGGAGGTGGATCCGGTGCGGATAGCTTTTTTCAGTGAGAGCTACTTCCCCTATATCAGCGGGGTGGTTCGCTCCATTGATCTGTTTAGCCGGGAATTGAGGCGCCGGGGGCACGAAGTCTATATTTTTGCTCCTGATTATCATAACAGCCGGAAAGAAGATTTTGTTTATCGATTTCCTTCGGTGCCCACTCCCAATGCACCGGGTTTCCGGTTGCCCATACCCTATATGCCCAAGCTAACCGAAACTATCAGTAACCTGGACCTGGATATTATTCATACCCATTCTCCGTTTCTGATGGGGCGCCTTTCTTCGGCAATGGCCAAAAAGCTCAATCTGCCCCTGGTGTTCACCTATCACACCAAGTATGAGCAGTATGTTCATTATGTCCCCTTTGCCCGCAAAACTGCCCGCCGGGTAACAATCAGGCTGACCCGGGACTTCTGTCAGAAAGTGGATGCGGTTATTACTCCTTCAGAATATATGTACAAAATCCTGGAGCGAGAAGGTATCACCACACCCATGGAAGTAATTCCTACCGGAGTTGAGCTGGAAAAATTTGCTGCCGGCAGCCGCAGCTGGCTGCGGCGCCGCTATCGCTTTCAGCCCCAGGATCAGATTCTCCTGTACGTGGGGCGTCTGGGCGAAGAGAAAAACCTGCCCTTTTTACTGGAGGTTGTCCGGGAAATTATGCTCCGCCAGCCGGACCTTTACCTGCTTCTGGTAGGAGGGGGCCCGGATGAAGAAGAATTTCGACGATTGGTGGATGAATGGGACCTGGAGCACCGGATTATTTTTACCGGACTGGTTAATCCCCGCAAGGTTATTGATTACTACCTGGGGGCGGATATTTTTGTTTTTCCCTCGGTGATTGAAACCCAGGGCCTGGTAATCCTGGAGGCCATGGCCGCCGGCCTGCCGGTGGTGGCCATGAACCGGGAGGGGCCTTCTTCTGTAGTTAACTCGGGTGAAGATGGCATCCTGGTTCAACCCAATAAAGATAGTTTCAAGCAGGGCCTGCAGGATCTTCTGCAGGACCCGGGCCGCAGGGAAGAAATGGCGGTCCAGGCCCGAAAAAAAGCCGCGGCCCTTTCCTCGGTGGAAATGGCCGCCCGGCTGGAGACGCTTTATCAGGAACTATTAGCAGCTAAGCAAACCTGAGTTAGAAAATTGAGGAGCCAGGGTAGCTACTGGCTCTTTTTTTTCCCCAATATTATTTGCCAGGAAGAAATTTTTGAGTTATAATTAAGCAGAACATATGTCCGCAATCGGGGAGGGAAACAGGTGGGTGTTTTTAACTTGAGATCAGAAATGGAACCCCGGGGAGATCAGCCCGGGGCTATTGAACAGTTGACCGAGGGCTTTAAAGGGGGTGCAGCAGGGCAAACCCTGCTGGGGGTAACCGGTTCGGGAAAAACATTTACCATGGCCCACACCATTGCCCGGCTGGATAAGCCCGCCCTGATAATAGCTCATAATAAAACCCTTGCTGCCCAGCTCTGCAGTGAATTCCGGGAGTTTTTCCCGGACAATGCCGTGGAGTTTTTTGTCTCCTACTATGACTATTATCAACCCGAAGCCTACATTCCCCAGTCGGACACCTATATAGAAAAAGACGCCACGGTTAATGAGGATATTGAACGTTTGCGCCTGGCTGCAACTTCTTCCCTCCTGGAAAGGCGGGATGTAGTAATCGTGGCCTCGGTTTCCTGTATATATGGATTGGGCTCACCTGCTGATTACCTGGATCTGCGCTGTGACCTGGCCCGGGGCATGGAAAAAAGCCGGGAGCAGATTTTACGGCAGCTGACCATTATGCAGTATTCCCGTAATGACCTTGATCTGACCTACGGGCGTTTTCGGGCCCGGGGTGATACCCTGGAGGTTTTCCCTGCCTATGACAGCCGGGCGGTCCGGGTGGAACTGTTCGGGGATGAGATTGAACGCCTGGTTCGGGTGGATACCCTGACCGGGGAGGTCCTGGAGGAACTGGAGCAGATAACTATCTATCCCGCCTCCCACTTTGTTACCCCGGAAGAGAAAACCAAAAGGGCCATTCAAACCATTGAACAGGAACTGGAGGAAAGGCTGGATGAGCTGAAAGAACAGGATAAACTCCTGGAAGCCCAGCGCCTGGAACAGAGAACCCGTTATGATATGGAAATGCTGGAGCAGATGGGTTTTTGCACCGGAATTGAAAACTATTCCCGGCACCTGGCCGGAAGGCCGCCGGGCAGCCGCCCCCATACCCTCCTTGATTATTTTCCCGACAATGATTTCCTGGTCATTATTGATGAATCCCATATGACCATTCCCCAGATCGGGGGAATGCATGCCGGGGACCGCTCCCGTAAAGAAAAACTGGTGGAGCACGGGTTCCGACTGCCCTCGGCCCTGGATAACCGGCCCCTTAATTTCCAGGAGTTTGCCCGGCTGGTTCCCCAGGCCATGTATGTTTCGGCCACCCCCGGGCCCTATGAAGAAAAAAACAGCAAGCGGGTGGTGGAGCAAATTATCCGGCCCACCGGGCTGGTTGATCCTGAAGTTCAGGTTCGGCCCGTAACCGGCCAGGTAGAAGACCTCTATTCGGAAATTGAGGAGGTAACGGGTCGGGGAGAACGGGTCCTGATAACTACCCTGACCAAGAGAATGGCCGAGGATTTAACCGAATACCTGGCAGATATGGGAATTAAGGTGCGGTACCTGCACTCGGAAATAGATACCCTGGAACGGCTGGAAATTATTCGCGATCTGCGCCTGGGGGAATTTGATGTCCTGGTGGGTATTAATCTCCTGCGAGAAGGGCTGGACCTGCCCGAAGTGGCCCTGGTCGCCATTCTGGATGCAGATCGGGAAGGCTATCTCCGCTCGGAAAGGGCCCTGATCCAGACTATCGGGCGGGCTGCCCGTAATGTGCGGGGTCGGGTGCTGATGTATGCTGACCGGATTACCGATTCCATGCAGGGAGCTATTGATGAAACTGAACGCCGGCGCCACAAGCAGAAGGCGTTTAATGAAAAGCATGGAATTGAGCCCCGGTCCATAGTCAAGGCGGTGCGGGAGGTAATCCGCCCGGTGGACATGGTTGCCGATAAGTTACGGGAGGACCGGGAATATGCAGTTGAAGAGGGTAAAAAACGCAGCCCCCGGGAAATCAGGGCCATGATTGTAGAACTGGAAAAAGAGATGAAAGAAGCGGCAGACCGGTTGGAGTTTGAACTGGCTGCCCAGATAAGAGATGAAATAAAAGAACTGGAACAGGAGCTGACTGCCAATGAAGTCGGGTAAAGAAAACCTGATAATCCGGGGAGCCGGAGAGCACAACCTCAAAGATATTGACGTGGTTATTCCCCGCAATCAACTGGTAGTAATAACCGGAATCAGCGGCTCGGGAAAAACAACCCTGGCTTTTGATACCATTTATGCCGAGGGACAGCGCCGCTACGTTGAGTCCCTTTCCGCTTATGCCCGGCAGTTCCTGGGTCAGATGGAAAAACCCCGGGTGGACTATATAGAAGGTTTATCCCCGGCGATTTCCATTGATCAAAAAACCACCCACCGCAATCCCCGCTCTACCGTGGGGACGGTTACCGAGATCTACGACTACCTGCGTCTTCTATTTGCCCGCATCGGCCGGCCCCACTGCCCCGAATGTGGGGACCCCATTTCTTCCCAGTCCCTGGATGAAATGGTAGATCGGATTCTGGGCTGGCCGGAAAAAACCCGAATTCAACTCCTGGCACCCCTGGTGCGGGGGCGCAAGGGTGAGCATCAACAGGTCCTGGACCTGGCCCGAAGGGAGGGATTTGTTCGGGCTAGGATTGATGGAACCGTTTATTCCCTGGATGAAGAAATAAAGCTGGAAAAGAATAAAAAGCATACCATCGAAGTTGTGGTGGATCGGTTGATAATCAAAGGGGGTATTCGGGAACGGCTGGCCGATTCCCTGGAAACCACACTGCAGATGGGACAGGGCATTGCCGTGGTGGACAGGGAGGGCAGCGAAGACATTACCTTGAGGGAGAAATTTGCCTGTATTCAATGCGGCATTAATATTGAAGAATTGACCCCCCGCCTTTTTTCCTTTAACAGTCCTTACGGAGCCTGCAATTATTGTGATGGCCTGGGAGAAATGCATGAATTTTCCCCCGACCTGGTGCTGGATATGGATCTGTCCCTGGAGCAGGGAGCTATCCGCCCCTGGCGCAACTCCTCCAGCCGCTACCTGCAGCAGCTGCAGGCGGCAGCTGCCTCTGCCCTGGGAATATCGGAGAAAACCCCCCTGAAGGACTTACCGGAGGAAATAATCGACAAATTACTCTACGGCATCGAAGAAAAGGTTAAGTTTCGTTACACCAACCGCTGGGGACGGACCCGGCAGCATAACACCTATTTTCGGGGCATAATTAATTATCTGCGGCGCAGACTCGATGAAACCGGTTCAGACGGGGTTAAGGATAACCTGGAGCGGTTCATGGAAATAAACCCCTGTCCCCGCTGCCGGGGGGAACGGCTGCGGCCGGAAGCCCTGGCGGTAAAAGTAGGGGGCCGATCAATAATTGATATTACCCGGCTGGCAGTGGAACGGGGCCATGAATTTTTTGATCAACTGGAGCTCACCTCCCGGGAGGCAATGATCGGGCAGGAAATTATCAAGGAAATCAAGGCCCGCCTTTCTTTTCTCCTGAATGTAGGCCTGGAATACCTGACCCTGAGCCGCAGGGCGGGAACCCTTTCCGGAGGAGAAGCGCAGCGGATTCGCCTGGCTACCCAGATTGGGTCCCAGCTGGTTGGAGTTCTCTATATTCTGGATGAACCCTCAATAGGATTACATCAGAGGGATAATAATCGGCTGATCAATATGCTTAAAGAACTGCGGGACCTGGGTAATACGGTTATTATTGTCGAACATGATGAGGAAACAATCCGCTCCGCAGACCATGTTATTGACATTGGCCCCGGAGCCGGCCGCCACGGGGGGGAAATAGTTGCCCAGGGCACACCGGATCAGATTGCCCGCAACAGGGCGTCCCTGACCGGGGATTACCTGGCCGGTCGGGCCAGTATACCCGTTCCCGAAGAAAGATATCTTCCCAATGAGAAATTCCTGGAGGTGAAAGGAGCTCGCCAGCATAACCTGAAAAATATTGACGTGGCCATTCCCCTGGGGACCTTCACCTGTATAACCGGGGTTTCCGGATCCGGAAAATCGACCCTGATCAATGAAATTATGCACCGGGCCCTGATGCGTCATTTCTATAATTCCCTGGAGAGGCCCGGGGATCATGACTGCATTAACGGCCTGGAACACCTGGACAAAGTGGTCACAATTGATCAGTCCCCCATTGGTCGAACCCCCCGCTCCAATCCCGCCACCTATACCAAGGTTTTTGACCATATCCGGGAACTTTTTTCCCAGACCCCTGAAGCTCGCCGCCGGGGCTATAATAAGGGGCGGTTCAGTTTTAATGTTAAGGGGGGGCGCTGTGAGGCCTGCCGGGGTGATGGGATAATAAAAATAGAGATGCATTTTCTTCCCGATATTTATGTCCCCTGCGAGGTCTGTCGGGGAGCCCGCTACAATCGGGAAACACTGGAAATAAAATACCGGGGCCGGAATATTGCCCAGGTCCTGGATATGATAGTTGAGGAGGCCCTGGAGTTCTTCAGCAATATTCCTCCCATTAAAAGACGGCTCCAGACCATGAACGATGTGGGGCTGGGATATATCCGCCTGGGCCAGCCCGCTACCACCCTCTCCGGGGGTGAAGCCCAGCGGGTAAAGATTTCTTCTGAGCTCTGCAAGAAAAGTACCGGCCGCACCTTTTATATCCTGGATGAACCCACAACCGGGCTCCATTTTGCGGATATCAAAAATCTCCTGGCTGTTCTCTACCGACTGCGGGAAGGGGGCAACACGGTAGTGGTGATTGAACACAACCTGGATGTAATTAAAAGTGCAGATTACCTGGTTGATCTGGGTCCCGAGGGGGGAGAAAAAGGAGGTTATGTAATTGCCCGGGGCACACCAGAGGAGGTGGCCGGGGTGGAAAACTCCTATACCGGGCAGTTCTTACGCCGGATGCTCAACCCTGATCAAACTGGAGCGGAGGCGGGGAGTTAATTTAAAGTTTCCTGACTCCGCTGTCGGGGTAGGGTAATTATATTATTTAGAGGCAAAAAGATTGCTGAGTGGGAAAAGAGGGCAGGAAAATTACCGGGGGGGAAGAAAAGGTAGTTAAACTGGAAAAAAGCGGGTGGAATAATGAAGTTGAGTGAAATGTTTACTAAAAAAGAAAAAAAGCGCTTTAACCGCTGGTTTGCCGATAAACGGCGGGAAGCAATAAAAACTGGTTTTATCCTGGGCTTGCATTTTTTCCTGGGCTTTCTTTTAGGCTGGTTTTTATTTTTCGGACCCCTGGAAGTGGATAACGCCATAATTCAATTTTTGGGTGGGCTGCTCCTGGGTATTATAAATCTGTCTCTGGCGGCCCGGCAGAAGATTTTTTCTATTATCGGCCGCAAAAAGGAAGCAGCCCAGCTGGCAACAAGACTGCGACTGGGGCGCCGGGGAATAATTGGGGCCCTGCTTTTGATTATTATTGTGCAGCTCTATCTCCTGGGAATCTTCGCCCCCCTACGCCAGGCTTCCGAAACCAATTTTAATCGGATGCTGCGGGTATTGGAGTCCAATTATGCCTATGAGGTGGACTGGGATCAACTGGAGGAGCAGTACCGCCCCCGATTTGCTGAAGCCAGTTTCCCTGATGAATTTTATCCCCTGGCCCGGGAATTTGTGGCTGAATTAAATGATCCGGGGACGGCGATTTTTAGTGAACACCTGCCCCCGGAAAAAAGGTGGCTGGGCCTGGTTCGGAAAATTGAAGGGGAGCCAATTGTTTTCTGGGTCCGCCCTGGGGCGGACTATGAGGGACTGGAACCCGGAACCCGGATAATTGAGCGGGATGGCCAGGAAATTAGTGATTTTGTCCAGGAACTCCCTCATCATGAAGTCCGGGCTTTTACGCCACACCTGGAGGAATATAATCGCTATTCCCGGGTTTTAACCCTGGAACCCGAGGAGGAGATCGAGCTGATCTATGAAACCCCCGCGGGAGAAATTATAGAGACAACGGTGGGCTGGGACGAAGAGTATTATGCCCAAAACGAGGAGCCGGAGCTTCTGGTGGAAGAGTTATCCGATGCAGCAGTCCTGATTGAAGTTAAAACCTTTTTCACCCAGCTGGCTCCCGATTTGTTGAACAGGTTTGAGGAGGCCCTCAATGAATACCGGGATCGGGAGTATCTGATCCTGGATCTGCGGGAGAATAGAGGGGGCAGTCACTACCTGGCTGAACTGCTGGCGGGCTGTTTTTTCGAGGAAGAATTCCACTATGGCCACGAGTATTATCCCTCCCGCCTGCCCCACAAGGCCTGGCGAACCAGCTTTTCTTATGATATCCAGCCCCGGGAACCCCATTTTGCCGGGGAGGTGTTTATCCTGACCGATACCATTAATATTGGTACTGCAGAGTTATTTCTGGCTGCTTTAAAGGACAGCGGCCGGGCCCAGCTGCTGGGTTTAACCACCGGGGGAACGGCCGGTGAAGCCCTGTCAGCCCGCCTTTCTGATGGTCAGATAAACTATTCTTTCGGTGATTTCCACCGCAGAGAGGGAACCCCCATCAGCGGTAAGGGACTGGAGCCCCACTATGAAGTGGAGTGGCAGCGGGACCACCTAATTGAAGGGGTGGACCCCTATCGGGAAGCCCTCCAGGAAATCCTGGACCTGGACCTGGACTGAAGAATTATTTTTTTAACGCCCGGGGCTTTTAGCCTGCGGGCGTTTTTATACCCGGAGCAAATTGCCGGATTAAAGAGGGATTTCAGGAATAATAATAAAAAGGGGGTAAATTTTTTTCAGAAGAAGGGGAAAAAAGGAAGGAAAATTTTAATTTCCATTGAAACCTTATAGTAAATATTAACTATTACTTTATTTAGGGGGCCATAAAAAATGCAGGAAGTTGTAAAAAAAATAAGGGAAAAGGCCAGGGACTATGAACCGGATATGGTTAAATTCCTGCGGGATATTATAGCCATACCCAGTGAGAGCTGTCAGGAGAAGGAAGTGGTGCAGAGGATAAAAGCGGAAATGGAGAAAGTTGGCTTTGATCAGGTGCAGATCGATCCCATGGGTAATATCCTGGGGCGGGTAGGTTCCGGTTCCCGGATAATTGCCTATGATGCCCACATTGACTGTGTGGGAGTGGGTAATCCCGATGAATGGCAGTGGGACCCTTTTCAGGGCAAAATGGAGGATGGAGTGATCTATGGCCGGGGGGCCTGTGATCAAAAAAGCGGCATGGCCGCCATGGTCTATGCCGGGAAGGTTATCAAGGATCTGGATCTGCATGAGGATTTCACCTTGTATTTCGTGGGGACGGTGCAGGAAGAAGACTGTGATGGATTGTGCTGGCAGTACATTGTGCGGGAAGGGGGCCTTAAGCCGGAATTCGTGGTAATAACCGAGCCCACCAACCTGAACATATACCGGGGGCAGCGGGGTCGCATGGAGATGAAGATTATTACTGAAGGCATCTCCTGTCACGGCAGTGCCCCGGAGCGGGGAGTTAATTCAATATACCGGATGGCCCCCATTATTCAGGGTATCAAGGAACTGAATCCCCGCCTGCATGAGGATGAATTCCTGGGGCGGGGAACCGTGGCCCTGACCCATATTACCAATGAAACTCCCAGCCTCAATGCCATTCCCAATCAGACCGTTTCCTACCTGGATCGACGGCTGACCGATGGGGAAGACAAGGAACTGGCGATCAGTCAGGTCCGGGAGGTAATAGAAAATACCGATAGTGATGCCCGGATAGAAATGCTCCATTACAATACTCCCAGCTATACCGGGCTGGTATATCCTACTGAGAAATATTATCCCACCTGGGTGGTTCCCCCGGGACACCCGGTAATTGGGAGTGCAACCACGGCTTTTAAGGACCTGTTTGAACGGGAGCCCCTGGTCGATAAATGGAATTTCAGCACCAACGGTGTGGCCATTATGGGACTTCTGGATATTCCCTGCCTGGGCTTTGGACCGGGCAATGAAATATATGCCCACACCGTCAATGATCAGGTCCCCGTAGAAGACCTGTGGCAGGCTGCTGCTTTTTATGCTCATTTACCCCATACAGTATAGGGGAAAAATATGGAGGTGTTGCAATGAATACTTTATTAAGAGGAAAAGATTTAATTACCACCCAGGACTGGAGTATGGATCAACTGGAAACTGTTTTCGAGGTTTCTCGCGATCTGAAGCGCAAATTTGCCCAGAATGAATACACCGATCACATTCTGCGGGCCCAGACTCTGTTTATGCTTTTTTTCGAGCAGTCCACCCGGACCCGTAATTCCATTGAAGCGGGAATGACCCAACTGGGGGGACATGCCCATGACCTTACTCCGGAAAAACTGCAGATTTCCCACGGAGAGGTGGCCATTGATACTGCCAAGGTTCTGACCCGGTTCGGGCACGGTATTGCCATCCGTAACTGTGATTATGGAATAGGCAACCGTTACCTGCAGACCGTTGCTGACAATTCAGAAATCCCGGTGATCAATATGCAGGATGATTATTATCATCCCCTGCAGGGTCTGGCCGACCTGATGACCATTCGGGAAAAGCTGGGAGATCTCCGGGGGGTAAAGGTAACTATTTCCTGGGCTTATGCTACCAGTCATGCCAAGCCCCTGTCCGTGCCCCAGACCCAGGCCCTCCTATTTTCCCGGTACGGCATGGACCTGACCTTTGCCTATCCACCGGAATTTCCCCTGATGGACTCCTTTATGAATCAGGCCCGGGAAAACGCAGCAAACAGCGGAGGGAAACTGCAGATAACCCATGATATGGATGAGGCGTTTGAGGGAGCTCATATTGTTATTCCCAAGAGCTGGGGAGGCTTTATGGGGGTTGATGATCCCCTGAGTGAAGAAGGCCGGGCCCGGATGAAGGAAAACCTGGAAAAGAATAAGGACTGGATCTGTGATGAGCGGCGGATGGCCCTGGCTGATCCGGAAGCCTTCTACATGCATGCCCTCCCTGCAGACCGGGGCAATGAAGTCACTGACCCCGTTATTGACGGGCCCCAGTCTATAGTTTATGACGAAGCGGAAAACCGCCTGCACACCGCCAAGGCCATTATGGCCCTGACCATGGGAGGTAGACCATGAAAATAGATTTAACTGTAAATAGAGAGGGTAGAAAAAATGCTGTGGAAAGGGCCCGGGAAACGGGAGTAATAATTCCCACCCTGGCCCAGCAGAAAAATCCGGAACTCATCCCTGATTCCATAAAAGAAAAACTCAAAGGAGTGGGACTCTGGGATGTGGACAGCCTGAACCTGTTCCGGATTACCTGGAAAAACGAACCCCGGGAGCAGGGTGGTCTTTTCGGGGGAGTAAATTATGTGGAACTCCCCCCGGAATTAACTGGAGTTAAGGCCCGGATTATCGGGCTGGTGGGAAAATGGTTTCCCACCGGGGCCCACAAGGTAGGAGCCACCTTTGGCTGTCTGGTGCCCCGCCTGATTACCGGCCAGTTTGATCCCACCCGGGAAAAAGCTGTATGGCCTTCCACCGGCAACTACTGTCGGGGAGGAGCCTACAACGCGCAGCTCCTGGGCTGTGAATCCATTGCCATTTTGCCCGAGGGCATGAGCAAGGAGCGTTTTGAATGGCTGTCCCGGATGGCCGGGGAAGTAATTGCCACCGCGGGCACAGAAAGTAATGTTAAGGAAATATTTGATAAATGCTGGGAATTGCGCCGGACCCGGGATAATGTGGTTATCTTCAATCAGTTCGAGGAAATGGGTAATCATCTCTGGCATTATGAAATTACCGGCAATGCCATGGCCGAAGTCCTGGAGGGGGAAATGGCGCCGGGGGACCGCCTGGCCGGGATTTTCCTGACTACCGGTTCTGCGGGGACCATGGGTGCCGGAGAATTTCTTAAAGAAATCCATCCCCATAGTAAGCTGGCTGTAGGGGAAGCCCTGCAGTGCCCCACCCTGCTGCAGAATGGTTATGGGGATCACCGGCTGGAGGGGATCGGGGACAAGCATGTGCCCTGGATTCACAATGCCCGCAATACTGACATGGTAGTGGGAGTCGATGATAATGATGTTATGGCTGCGGTCCGGCTTTTCAACGAAGAAGAAGGTCAGCACTACCTGGCCCGGGAGGGTATTGCCCCGGAGATAATTGACAAACTGCCCCTGCTGGGGGTATCCAGTGTGGCCAACCTGGCCGGGGCAATAAAAATGGCCCACTATTATGAGCTGGATGAAAAGGATATAATAATGACCGTTTTTACCGATTCCATGGAGCTTTATGGGTCCCGCCTGGAGGAAATGAGGCAGAAACAGGGTGAATTCGATACCGAAGCGGCAGCAATTGCTTTCCACCGCAACCTGCAGGGGCTGGGTCCGGATTACCTGGAAGAACTGACCTTTACCGGCCGTAAAAGGATCCATCAGCTCAAGTATTTCACCTGGATTGAACAGCAGGGCCGGGAACTGGAAGAACTCAATGCCCAGTGGTACGACTATGACACTTACTGGAATGCCTTCCGCCGGCAGGCGG
>PWFS01000210.1 GCA_003554145.1 Halobacteroidaceae bacterium
ACCAATGACTGGCAGGGACATGGAACCCACGTGGCGGGAACGATCGGGGCCAATACCAATAACAATTATGGGGTTGCAGGGGTAATGTGGAACTGTTCGATTATCCCGGTAAAGGTTCTGGATGATGATGGTTATGGAGGCTACTGGGAAATAGGAAAAGGCATAAAATATGCAGCGGGGCTTTTGAGTAATCCTTCCATCGGTCAACCCGCACATATTATCAATATGTCCCTGGGAGGTTCAAGTCCGGATAGCTTTCTGAAAGAAGCAGTGGAAAGTGCTGCTGCAGAAGGGGTCATCCTGGTTGGGGCCACGGGCAATGAAAACGATAAGGTTCTGTACCCCGCGGCCTATCCCGAGGTAATTGCGGTAGGGGCCGTGGACTATAATTATCCCCATGCTCCCCAGAGAGCCCCTTATTCCAACTACGGTCCGGAAGTTGATTTTGTGGCTCCGGGAGGCGATTTGGATAAGGATACCGATGGGGACAGTTATTACGATGGAGTGCTCAGCACTGCTTTTGCATTGAATGGGGGAAGCAAGGAGTATTTATTTGAGTTTTTGGAAGGAACCTCTATGGCTGCTCCCCACGTGGCGGGGGTCATCGGCTTAATGCTCAGCGAAGGTATTCCGGCCAACCAGGTGCGTGATATCCTGAAGAAGACCAGTATGGACCTGGGCAGTCCAGGTTATAACCATTTTTTTGGCCACGGGTTGATAAATGCTTACTGGGCGATAAATAATGTGCAGGAGATTCGGGTCCTGGTGGGGGAATGGGTAGGAAATCAATTTGAATTTGTAGCGGATGGAAAAATTGATCTAAAAGCAGGCTCCTATTCCCTGGATGGCGTCCCAGCAGGAAACTACCGGGTACTGGCCTGGATTGATGTTCGGGGCAATGGGGTTATTGAACCGGGAGATTATCTGGCTCAATCCGACCCCATCCAGTTTACCGGGGGCAGCATTTATACCCGGAACCTGATTTTAAGGGAGCAGGAATGATTTTTGCCCAAAGCCTCTTCTAATTTAAGGCCTTTATATGGGGCTGAGGGGGAAGAGTTGGGAACCCTTTCTCTCTTCTTGAACCAATAGGGTTTCTGGAAAAGAAAAGGGCTCCACGAGAAAAAAATAAAACCGCCGGTTTTATACCAGGCGGTTTTCTTTTTTATTTCCTAGGGAAGCACTGATAAGGTTTGCCGAAACTTTCTGATCCAGAAAAGAAGGAGGGCCAGGAGCGAGAAAATTCTTAGATTGAAGAGGGAAATATAAATTAAACCAGGAGTAAGGAAATGGGGACTGGTTTAAAGCTGGATGGCTGCCCCAACGGTGCCGGGACCGGTATGAACCCCGATAATGGGTCCTACACTGGTTAAAATATCAACTGGTTTTTTCAGGGATTCGCTCAGGGTCCGGGCGAGAAAATCCCCTGCCTCCTGGGCCTGCCCCTGGGCTACGGCCAGTCTTTTTATTGGTTGATTGCCGGCTTTTTCCTGGAAAAAGAAGGCGATTTTTTCCAGGGCTTTTTTCTGATTGCGGGTCTTACCGTAGGGCACATATATTCCTTCTTCATTAACCCGGATAACCGGCTTAATATTTAAAGCCGCTCCCAGCAAACTGGAAACCTTGCCAATGCGCCCCCCTTTATACAAATACTCCATGGTATTCAAGGTAAAAACAGTTTCAATTTTCTGGCGAGTTTTCTGCAGGTGCTGGAGAATTTCGGTTGTTTTAAGGTTTTCCTGGATATATTCTGCTGCCTCCAGGACCATAAAAGCTGCTCCCAGGCTAATATTTCGGGTATCTACAATATGGATGGAACCCTCCAGTTTTTCCCGGGCCAGGCGGGCGGAATTAACCGTGCCGCTCAGGGCAGAGGATATGTGAATAGAAATTATTTCCTGGTAATCCTTCAGCAGCTCCTGATAGAGATTGATAAATTCTTCCGGACTGGGTTGAGAGGTTCGAGGGAGCTGTTCCTCCCTTTCCAGGCGAGCATAAAACTCCGCGGGGGTGATTTGATTATCCTTTAACGATTCTTCCCCGAAAATTACATTGAGGGGGATAACCTTTATATCATGCTTTTCAATTAGTTCTGGGGTCAGATCGGCAGTACTATCAGTAACCAGAGCAATTTTCTTCAAAATGGAACACCTCGCTTTCTCTAATGCTTTATATTATAACATAATTTCCTGCATACTAACAGCATACCCCAACGGAAGAAAGGTTATTTTAACCTGCAGCAGAAATAATAAAGGTGGAGATCAATCATTAAAAGCAGTCGAAAGAGGTGACACTCCATCATGAAAGGTTCTTTTATTGGAATTCTCACGGCAACCATTTTTATCATGTTAATCGCGTTTATTCAGGGTGGATTTTCTCTGGTTGGAGAAGGATTGCAGGCTGCCTGGCAGACTTTTATTCAGGCCCTTCCTCTTGTGCTGGTGGCTTTTTTTGTTACCGGGCAGATCCAGGTTCTGCTTTCCCGGGATCGTCTGGCCGGGCTCTGGGATCGTCTGGCCGGAACCAGGGGAATTATTCTCAGCTCTATTGCCGGGGGGATTTTTCCCGGTCCGCCCTATGTTTATTACCCTTTTCTTGGTACTTTCAAAGGCAAAGAGTTCCCGGCCTATTTTTTCTTTTCTTTTGTGGTAGGCAAACAGATTTATGATTTTACCCGCCTGCCCATGGAAATCAGTTTGATCAGCCCGGGCATTGCCCTTATTCGCAACATAATTACCCTGCCCTTTCCTTTTTTGATGGGGCTTTTGTTCCGCCGGTTCATTTCCAGGGAAACCACCGCCCGGTTTTTTGCCGAAGGAGGAGAATAAAATGCTGCTGCCGATAATTCTTTTTGCTGTCCTGGGGACAATTCTTTTCATCATAAATTTTCGAGCGGGGAAACATGGAGAGGGGCTACAGGCCGGAGTCGGGCAACTGAAAGGAGTTATTCCGGTTCTGGTCGTGGCCTTTATTCTGGCCGGCATGCTGGAAATTCTTTTGCCTGAAGAATTTGTTCGAACCTGGCTGGCCCGGGAGGCGGGGGTCCGGGGAATTTTCCTGGGGACATTTGGCGGAATGATCCTGGCCATGGGACCCTATGCTTCTTTTCCCATAATTGCATCTATCCATGCTGCTGGAGCCGGGCTGGGAACGGTAATTGCCCTGATTACTGGTTGGACCCTACTGGGTTTGAGCCGGGTTCCCTTTGAAGCCGGGACCCTGGGTTTTAAATTTACGCTAATCCGAATGGCCCTGGGAATTCTCTTTTGTGTCGGGGCTGGTTTGATTGCCCACGGAGTGGAACTCCTGCTGTTTTAAAAGGTAGAATTTCCTCTGGGAAAAGAAGGAATTGATCAGGGGAAGGGGAAAAAAATAATTAAGTCGAAAAAAATTGGGCTAATCCGGCCCCCAAATAATGGAGGGATGATAGTGCTAAATGTAAAAAACAATGTTTTCTGGGTAGGCAAAGTGGACTGGGAGTTAAGGCGTTTTCACGGGGATGAATATTCTACCCATCGGGGCTCCAGCTATAATTCTTTTTTGATTAAAGAGGAAAAAACTGTTCTCATCGACACCGTCTGGAAACCTTTTGCCGGGGAGTTTGTGCAGAATCTAAAAAATGAAATAGATTTGCAGGAGATCGATTATATTGTGGTCAATCACGGCGAAGTTGATCACAGTGGAGCTCTGCCTGAATTGATGGCCCAGATCCCCGATACGCCGATAATTTGTACTCAAAATGCGGTCCAATCCCTGCAGGGTCAGTTCCATCAGGATTGGAACTTCCAGACCGTTAAAACTGGAGAAAAGCTGGATCTGGGTAATGGTAAAGAATTGATATTCCTGGAAATGAGGCTTTTACACTGGCCAGACAGCATGGCCTGCTATTTGACCGGTGATGAAATCCTGTTCAGTAATGATGCCTTCGGCCAGCATTATGCCTCGGAAAAACTCTACAACGATCAGGTAGATCAGTGTGAATTGATGGCCGAGGCAATTAAATATTATGCCAATATCCTGGCTCCCTTCAGTCCCCTGGTGGAAAAGAAAATCAAAGAAATCCTTGCCCTGGAATTGCCCGTGGATATTATTGCTCCCAGCCACGGTATTATCTGGCGGGATAATCCCCTGCAGATTGTAGAGAAATACCGGGGATGGGCTGCGAGCTATATGGAAAATCAGGTGGTCTTGCTGTACGATACCATGTGGGAGGGAACCCGCATTATGGCCGAAAATATTGCCCGGGGAATTGGGGCCAGCAATCCGGAGATCGAAGTAAAATTATTAAATACCGCCCGCACCGATAAGAATGATGTTTTAACAGAAGCCTTCCGTTCCCGGGCCATTTTACTGGGTTCGCCCACGGTTAACCGTTCTATTTTGATGAGCCTCGCGGCCATAATTGACGGCATGGAAGCCCTGCGGTTTAAAGGGAAAAAAGCTGCCTCCTTTGGCTGTTATGGCTGGAGCGGGGAGGCAGTCGGCAAACTGAACGAAATGGCCAACCGGGCCGGCCTGGAACTGATTGATGATGGTTTAAGGTGCAGATGGCGACCAGATCAAAAGGAAATTGAGGATTGTATTAAATTTGGGGAAAAAATAGGTAAAAGCTTAAAATAGAGAAAACCCCGCCGCTGCGGCGGGGTTTTTCACCAATAAAAGGAGATTAACCGGAGAATAGAGTCTGATCAGGGGCAAAAATTAGAAAAAATAGTGGGATAACCATCAATTATTTCCTGGTACCTGAAGCAATTCAGCAGGTGATCATTGATCAGGCCGGTAGCCTGCAGGTGAGAATAAATAATGGTGGGGCCAATAAACTGGAAGCCGCGCTGTTTCATATCCGAACTGATTGTTTCGGACAGGGAAGAATGGGGGGGTATTTCCTCCAGGGAATGCCAGTTATTAACAACGGGTTCGTGATCCACAAAGCCCCAGATATAATTGCAGAAACTGCCGAACTCATTCTGAATTTCCAGGAATCGACGGGCATTGTTTATGGAAGCCTCAATTTTACGCCGGTTTTTAATAATGCCCGATTTTTCCAGTAACAACTGGATTTCCCGCGGGCCGTAAGTGGCTACCCGGGCCGGGTCAAAATCCTGAAAGGCCTGGCGGTAGTGGTCTCTTTTTTTAAGGATGGTAAGCCAGTTAAGGCCGGCCTGGGCAGATTCCAGGACCAGGAACTCGTAGTGTTTTTGATCATTGATTATTGGAACTCCCCATTCCCGATCATGATATTCCTTGTACAGAGGATCTTTTTCACACCAGGGACATCTTGCCATGGGTTTGCTCCTTTCTCCTGCTTTTTTCCAGTTAATTAAGTATTCTTATCTTCCCCTGCCTGGACCTGCTTTAGGAATAATTTAAGGAAGGAAAAAATGAAAAGAATCTGGCTTTCCGGGGTTTTCTTTCCACTGAAGAAACTAATTTTTTAGGGTCCCTACTTGATTTACCCCTTTCCTGTAATGATATATTTTTTTGGTCTCGATGTCCATGGGTTTTTAGGTTTTTCCCGGGCAGGAAAGAACTGATTATTACCGAATATAGCAGTATAAATAGAATTAATTAATAGGAGGGTTTTATTGTGGCCAGATGGGAACGACTGATTATTTATCCCCTGTTGATGGTTTGCTTCCTGGCAATTATTACCGGTATCCCCTCCCTGCAGGCGGATCCAGAAATACTGGAGGAGGTTCGGGCGCGTCGCATTTCTCTGGTAAATGACAATAATGATGAAGTTGCTGTTCTGCGGGTTAATCCCGCGGGGGGAGGACGCATTGGGCTTTTCAACAGTGCCGGGGAAGAACTGATTTCCCTGGGTGAAACCAGTAAAGGTGATGGTGCCATTTTGATCTATGATAAGGATGGAGAAAGCCCAATTGTGCTGACCATGCCGGACCGGGAAAAATAACGAGAAGAAAAATCAGGGAGAGGGGGTAAAACAGGCAGGAACTTAATTTAATTTTTCGAAGGATTAACTAAGATGATTAACGAGGGGGAATTATTATGCCCAGAGACGAGTTGAAGGTCTTCTCCGGGACCACCCATCCTGAACTGGCAGCTGAAGTTTGTAGCTACTTAAAAAGACCCCTGGGGAAGGCCAGTGCATTTAAGTTCAGCAATGACAATATTTTTGTGGCGGTGAATGAAAATGTAAGGGATGCCGATGTTTTCATTCTGCAGACCTCCTGTCCTCCGGTTAATGATGGGCTGATGGAGCTTTTGATTTTCATAGATGCCTGTCGGAGGGCTTCTGCAGGAAGAATAACTGCGGTCATCCCTTATTTTCCTTATGCCCGGTCGGATAAAAAGGATCAACCCCGGGTGCCGATTACCGCCCGACTGGTAAGCGAATTATTAAGTGTGGCAGGAGCAGATCGGGTGATTACCATAGACCTCCATGCCCCCCAGATCCAGGGCTTCTTTTCCATTCCCCTGGATCACCTGACAGCCAGGCATAATGTGGCCAAATATTTTAAAAAGAAGGGGACGGAGAACAAGGTGGTTCTGGCACCTGATGCAGGCAGTGCCAATTTTGTGGAGAAACTGGCCGACCTCCTGGATTTACCATATGCCATAGTGGATAAAAGGCGCATTGGCAACGAAGAGAGAGCTACTGCTCGCGGCATAATCGGTGAAGTTGCCGGGAAAGACATTATATATTTTGATGATGAGATCAGCACTGCCGGTTCTCTGCAGGATGTAGTCCGGCTCCTTAAAGAAGAAGGCGCTGGTAAAGTTTATGCTTCCTGTACCCACCCGGTGTTATCGGGACCGGCAATTGATCGTATAAAAAAAATGCCCCTGGAAGAGCTGGTGGTAACCAATAGCATCCCCATTCCCCAGAAAAAAAGACTGGCCAACCTGACCGTTCTAAGCCTGGGATCCCTTCTGGCTGAAACGATTAAAAGGGTTCATCAAGGGGAATCCATCAGCGCCCTTTTCAGGTAAAAGAAAAGCTGAGGAGTTCAAATGAAAGCCGAACAGATTCTGGAGGAGTTAATGGAAAACCCCCGCTGGGGCCGCAATATTACCCTGCGGGAAATGGTTCCGGGTCGGGAAGCTGATCTGGAGGCAATCCCTTCCTTTATTCATCAGGATATACAAAAACTGATGCGAAGAAAGGGTATTGCTTCCCTGTACAGCCATCAGGCCCAGGCGATCAAGGCGGCAGGAGAAGGTAAGGACCTGGTAGTTGTAACGCCAACTGCTTCGGGGAAAACCCTCTGTTATAATCTGCCTGTACTTAATCGTCTGCTGGAAAAACCCGAGGCCCGGGCACTTTATCTTTTCCCCACCAAAGCCCTGGCCCAGGATCAGGTAGCGGGCCTGGTTAACTGGGGCGAGGAACTGGGGGAAAAGATAAAAACCTATACCTATGATGGGGACACCCCGGGCGAGGTGCGTAAAAAATTGCGCAGTGCGGGGAATATTATTATTACCAATCCCGATATGCTGCATACGGGAATTTTACCCCATCATACCAAATGGATACGTCTTTTTGAAAACCTGGAATTTGTGATAATAGATGAATTACATACCTACCGGGGTGTATTTGGAAGCCACGTGGCCAATGTTCTAAGGCGGCTGGCCCGGATATGCAAATTTTACGGTTCCAGGCCCCGGTTTATCTGCACTTCCGCAACAATAGGTAATCCGGGGGAGCATGCTTCCCGCCTCCTGGAACGGGAAGTAGAGGTAATTGATAAAGATGGATCTCCCCGCGGGCCCCGGGAAGTAATTTTCTATAATCCCCCGGTGGTAAATGCGGCCCTGGGGATCAGGAGGAGTTCTCTCCTGGAAGCAGAAGGCCTGGCTGCAGAACTAATTGAAAGAGGCCTGCAGACCATTATTTTTGCCCGCAGTCGTCTGCACACGGAAATTCTTGCTACCTACCTGGGCCGGCGTTTTAACCGCCTGGGGGAAAGAAAGATTCGCAGTTATCGGGGGGGATATTTACCCCGGGAGCGGCGGAAAATTGAACGAGAACTCCGGGAGGGGGAATTGAACGGAGTGGTAAGCACCAATGCCCTGGAACTGGGAATTGATATTGGGACCCTGCAGGCTGCTGTGCTGACCGGCTATCCTGGGACCATAGCCAGCACCTGGCAGCAGATCGGTCGAGCGGGCCGCTCTACCGATTATTCCCTGGCGTTTATTGTCGGGACTTCAGGCCCGCTCAATCAGTTTATTATCAATAATCCCAGCTATTTTCTCCAGGGTTCCACAGAGGAAGCCCTGATTAATCCCGACAACCTGATTATTGCAGTCAATCATATCAAATGTGCCGCCTTTGAGCTGCCCTTTGAGCAGGAAGAAACCTATGGGCAGCTGGATTTAAAGGGGGTTCTGGATTTTCTCCAGGAAAATGGAGTTCTACGCCAGAGCGGGAACCGCTATTACTGGGCTGCAGAGGGCTATCCCGCCGAGGATATTTCCCTGCGCAGTGCCGCCAGCGATAACTTTGTTATAATTGATTCCACCGCAGGAGCCCGAGTTATCGGGGAGGTTGACCGCTTCAGTGCTCCCATGCTGATCCACGAGGGAGCCATTTATATACACGGCAGCAGTCAATACCATATCGACCGCCTGGATTATGATCAGGAAAAGGCCTATGCCCGACCAGTTGATGTGGATTACTATACCGACGCTGACCTGGCGGTGGACTTAAAGGTGCTGGAGGTCTTCACTGCAAAAGATGAAGGAAAAACCAGGGTTGCCCAGGGGGACGTTTCGGTCCTGGCTAAAGCCACCCGCTACAAGAAAATTAAATTCTATACCCATGAAAATGTGGGGTGGGGGGATATTAATTTACCCGAGGAGGAAATGCATACCTCGGCCTACTGGTTCAGTGTGCTCCAGGAAGGCCTGGATCGGGAACAGCTCCAGAGCGGCCTGATGGGTATTGCTAATTTGTTGGGTAATGTAGCCCCACTGGAGATGATGTGTGATCCCCGGGACCTGCGGGTCCTGGCCCAGATCCGGGCTCCTTTTACTGGTTGCCCCACCATTTTTGTTTATGAAAGATATCCGGGTGGAGTGGGCTTCAGTGAAAAACTATTTTCCGACCACCGCCGCCTGTTAAAAAGAGTAGAGCAGATCCTGGAAAACTGTCCCTGTTCAGAGGGCTGTCCTTCCTGCGTGGGGCCGGTGGAAGAAGTGGGAGAAAAAGGCAAGGATAATGCCCGCTGGCTCCTGCAGAACTATGTTCTATAAAGGGCGATCAATTACTTTCAGCTTTCCCCGAAAGAAAGGAAAAAGGTAGGGCCGGGTAGAATAGTACATATGTTTCCCCCAGATCATTTTTCTCCAGGAGGCGGGATGAGCTGTGGATCTCCAGGAAAAGCTGCAGAGGATGCATAAAAAAGAAAAAAAAGTTTCCCGGTCTCAAGATAATTATCCAGACCTGTCTCCTTTTGTGGGGGGACAGCAGGTCCAGGGGCGGGGAGGTTCTTTCTGGAGCATAACCCGGGAGTTCCCGGCCTGTTTTGTCCATGGCCGGCATATGCTGGGTGGGGTTGCATCTATAACCGGGGCAGAAATTGGAACCTGGGAACAGGGAACAATGGGAGAATTTTCTACTTCCGACCTGGTTTTTCTGGATACCGAAACTACGGGACTGGCTGGAGGGACGGGAACTGTAGCTTTTTTAATTGGGGTGGGTAGCTGGGAGGAAGGAGTATTCCGCCTGCGGCAGTTTTTGATGAGAGATTTTCCCGAAGAGCCGCCTCTTCTGGAACAACTGGCTGAATATCTGGCGGACAAAAAAGTTTTGATTACCTTTAACGGGCGCAGCTTTGACTGGCCCCTGCTGGAAACCCGCTTTACTCTCTCGCGATTGCACCGGATTATTCCGGGCTGGAAACAGCACTGGGACCTATTATTCTGGGCCCGGCGGTTATGGAGGGAAAAACTCCCCAGCTGCAGCCTGGCTTCCCTGGAAAAAAATGTCCTGGGCTTTTTTCGCCAGGGGGACATACCCGGTGCAGAAATTCCCCAGCGATATTTTGATTTTTTAAAGTCAGGTCGGGGTGAATTGCTCCAGGATATTTGCGAGCATAACACCTGGGATATATTATCAATGGTGACTCTCCTGCTGCACCTGGGTAGTTCTCATTATCTGGTTCCCGAAAAAATCGAATGTCCCCAGGAAGCCCTGGCCCTGGGTCGAATGCTGGAGAATAGAAAAGATAAAAATAACCCTGAACCTTTTTACCTGCAGGCTGCAGACTGTGGTCAACCCCGGCTGCAAGGGACAGCCTGGCTGAGACTTGGTTTCTGGTACAAAAAGCAAAAGGATTGGGAGCAGGCGGAAAAAGCCTGGCTTAAGCTTCTGGAGATCGATCAGCATCCAGTTCTGGCCCGGGTCGAACTGGCCAAAATTTATGAGCATCGCAAAAAGGATTGGGCCCTGGCCCTGCAGTTAACCCGGCAGGCCCTGGCCCTGGCTTTTCAGGAGGATAATTCCAGAGCTGTAGATGAACTGGAACACCGCAGCTGCAGACTGGAAAGAAAAAATAAGAAAAGAAGGCTTAACAGGGAGGGAATTTCTGCCGATAATAATGGCAGATGAGCCCCCCCTGCTCCCCGCTTCTGGCCTCAGGCTGAGGCGGGGGGCTTTTTTAAGCAAATGGAGGGATTTTTTTGAGAATTTACCTTATGCGCCATGGAGTAACCCGCTGGAATCAAAAACGCCTTATCCAGGGCCAGAAAGATGTTCCCCTGGCCCCGGAAGGAATTGTGCAGGCCCGGGAGGCTGCGCCTTTTTTTGCCGGGAAAGATTTAAAAAAAGCTTATAGCAGCGATCTGAGCCGGGCCCTGGAAACAGCCCGACTGATTACCCGGCCCCTGGGACTGGAGCCCATTTCCTGTAGTGGGCTGCGGGAGATAAATATGGGGAACTGGGAGGGCTTATCCTGGGCAGAAGTTGGGAACCAATATCCTGAAGAACAACAGGCCTGGATGGATGACCCGGTTAATAATGGGCCCGGAGGTGGAGAAACCCTGGGGCAGGCTGCGGAGCGATTCAAAAAAACCTTTCAGCAAATTGCTTCTTCCCCGGAACAGGGGGAGGCAATCCTGATTGTGACCCATGGCCTTGTAATTGGGACCCTGATTGCAGAAACCCTGGAAAAGAGTATTATTTCCTGGAGAGAATATTCACCTGAGAATACTGCAATTTCGGAAATAGAAATGATCAAGGGGCGGTTGCAACTGCAGAGCTTTAATCGTCCGGTCTGAAGAAAAAAACATTCTAAGGCTGCATTAATTTCTTGACAGGGTGGGCAAAAAGGGATAAAATATTTAAATAATAATACTGGGAAAAGCAATGAAGGAGAGTAGTAGCTTTTTCAACCCCCCCAGAGAGGGTCCTCCCCGGCTGCAAGGGACCCGGGGTTCAGAAAAGTGAAGTCGCTCCCGAGTTCCCCGGGTGAAACCCAGTAACCCGGGGCGGTTAGAGGCCGTTAACCTTTTGAGCGCTGTTTTTACAGAAATAAGGTGGTACCGCGGAACCTCCCTTTCGTCCTTGATACGAGGGAGGTTATTTATTTTGGAAGGAGGATTAAATCATGGAAGGTTTGCCTAAAAGGTACGATCCCCATCAGGTTGAAGAGAAGTTGTACCAGGAGTGGGAGGAAAAAAACTACTTTGCTCCCCGGGGTCAGGGTCAGCCCTATACCATTCCCATGCCCCCACCCAATATAACCGGAGAACTGCACATGGGGCACGCTTTAAATAATACCCTGCAGGATATTTTAACCCGCTGGCGGCGCATGGCTGGAGATCAGGTGCTGTGGCTGCCGGGAACCGATCACGCCTCAATTGCCACGGAAGCCCGGGTTGCAGCCAACCTTAAACAGGAGGGCAAGGGCAAGGAGGACCTGGGGCGGGAGGAATTCTTAAGAAGAGTCTGGCAGTGGAAAGAAAAGTACGGAGGCATGATTACCGAGCAACTCCGCCGCCTGGGTTCTTCCTGTGACTGGAGCCGGGAAAGGTTCACCATGGATGACGGTCTCAGCGAGGCGGTAAAGGAGGCCTTTATCCGCCTTTATGAAAAGGACCTTATTTATCGAGGCCATTACATTGTCAACTGGTGCCCTTATTGTCAGACCACTTTATCCGATATTGAGGTTGAGCATCAGGAAAAAGACGGGAAATTATACCATCTCCGCTATCCCCTGGCCGATGGTGATGGAGAGCTGATAATCGCGACTACCCGGCCCGAAACCATGCTGGGAGATACTGCAGTTGCTGTTCACCCCGATGATGACCGTTATAGGAAGTATATTGGCCGGGAAATCAATCTGCCCCTGCTGCAGAGGCCCATCCCCGTTATTGCAGATTCCTACGTGGATCCCGAATTTGGGACCGGGGCTTTGAAAATTACCCCCGGCCACGATCCCAATGACTTTGAGGTTGGGCAGCGGCATGATTTGCCCCGGGTAAACGCCATGGATGAAAAAGGTTATATGAGTGAAGAGGCAGGCCCTTATGCCGGCCTGGAGCGCTATCAGGCCCGGGAAAAGGTGCTGCAGGACCTGGAAGAACAGGGGCTTCTGGCCGGGGTTGAAGATTATCAGCATGCCGTAGGGCATTGTTATCGCTGTGATCAGGAAATTGAACCCCTGGTGTCCCGCCAGTGGTTTGTAAAAATGAAACCCCTGGCCCGCCCGGCCATAGAAGCGGTGCAAAAAGGTGATGTCTGCTTTGTTCCGGCCCGCTTTGACCGCATTTACCTGCAGTGGATGGAAGATATCCGCGATTGGTGTATTTCCCGCCAGTTGTGGTGGGGGCATCGGATCCCGGTCTGGTACTGTCAGGACTGTGCCGGAGAGATTGTGGCCCGGGAAGAACCTGGAATCTGCCCCCAATGCGGAACCTCCAACCTGGAACAGGATCCGGATGTTCTGGATACCTGGTTCAGTTCGGCCCTGTGGCCCTTTTCTACCCTGGGCTGGCCCCAGGCAACAGAAGATCTGCAGAAATTTTTCCCTGCAGATGTCCTGGTTACAGCCCGGGATATAATATTCTTCTGGGTGGCCCGGATGATTTTTTCCAGCCTGGAATTCATGGAGGAGGCTCCCTTTGATGATGTTCTGATTCACGGTTTGATTCTGGATGCCGAGGGCAAAAAAATGAGTAAATCAATGGGCACGGGAATTGATCCCCTGGACATTATCAGAGAGCATGGGGCAGACGCCCTGCGATTTGCCCTGGTTAATGGTTTTACCCTGGGTAACGATAATCGTTTCCGCCACGAAAAAGTTGAAGCCGGCCGTAACTTTACCAATAAGTTGTGGAATGCTTCTCGCTTTTTCCTCATGAACCTGGGTGATTTTGAGCCGGGGCAAGGGGAATTAAAACCCCGGGATCTTCCTTCCCGCTGGATTTTAAGCCGGATGCAGACCTGGGCTGCAGAAATTGATGAGCACCTGAAAAGCTATCGGTTTAGCGACTATGCCCGGGAAATATACGAATATATCTGGAATGAATTCTGCGACTGGTATATTGAGATGGCCAAACCGGCCCTGCAGGAGGAGGGTAATGCTGAAGACAGGGAAGAAACCCTTTCTGTGCTCTGGCATGTTCTGGCCGGGCTATTAAAGATGCTGCATCCGATAATGCCCTTTGTCAGTGAAGAAATCTGGAAGGCAATGCCCGGAACTGAAGAAACCATTATGTACGCGCCCTGGCCCCGACCCCGCACGGAGTTAATTGACCGGGAGGCGGAAGATGAAATGGAAATCCTGCAGGGAGTAATCAGAAATATTCGCAACCTGCGGCAGGAACTGGATATTCCCCCCGGGCGCAAAATTAAGGCTGATTTTTTCCTGGAACAATCCTCCCAGGAGATCCTGGAAAAAGGTGCGGAATACCTGTATCGGCTTGCGGGAGTTGAAGATTACTCCTTTTATTCTCCCGGGGCAGAAAAACCGGAACATGCAGTTTCTGCTGTAATCCGGGGAGTGGAGATCTGCCTGCCCCTGGCGGGGATTATGAACCTGGAGGAAGAACTGAACCGCCTGGCGAAACAAAAGGAAAAGCTGGAGCAGGAGCTGGCGCGGGTGGAAAAGCAGCTCAATAATAAGGGTTTTCTGGAAAATGCTCCAGCGCACCTGATTCGCCGGGAGAAAGAGAAGCAGAAAGAATACCGGGAAGATTATGACCTGGTCTGTCAGCGCTATCAACAAATAAGGTCAGCCCTGAATTCCCAGGCATAAAGAGCGGGGCAGTTTTTCTCTGCCCCGTTTTCTCTTGACAAGTTTGCTCCGGCAATATAAAGTAAAAATGGATAGCTCTGGGTGAAAAGGAGGGGGCGGTTTTGGGCTTTGACCCCATAGAATATATTTACAGCTTTTCTCTTTTTGGGCGTAAGGGCGGTTATAAGCCCGGGTTGGAAAGAATTTCTTTTATGCTGGAAGAGGCGGGGAATCCCCACCTTAAGTTCGAAACTGTTCATATTGGGGGTACCAACGGTAAAGGTTCTACAGCTGCTTTCCTGGATTCCATATTACAGGCCCGGGGGCTTCGTACCGGGAGATTTACTTCCCCTCATCTACATCATTACGGGGAAAGGATGATGATTAACAATCAGCCCCTGGATGATGCCAGCCTGGTGGAATTGGTAGGGGAGATTAAACCGATAATTGAAAAGGTGGAGAAGAATACCGGGGAAGGTCCTCCCAGTTTTTTTGAAGTAACCGCATTCCTGGCTTTTTATTATTTTGCCCGGGAAAAAATTGATCTGGGGGTCATGGAGGTGGGGCTGGGAGGTCGACTGGATGCCACCAATACAGTAAAGCCCACTTTGACTGCAATTACCAATGTGGGCCTGGAGCACACCCATTTCCTGGGTGACACCATTGAAAAAATTGCCTGGGAAAAAGCGGGAATAATAAAAGAAGGGGTTCCCCTTATAACCGGAGCACAGTCCCCGGCCCTGGAGGTAATTAAAGGGCGGGCAGAAGAAAAAAATGCTCCCCTGACAATTTTGTCGGAAGATTATTCCTGGGATAGGCAGGAACAGCGGCTTGAGGGGCAGAAGTTTAATCTCGAAGGACCCTCCGCAAAGTACAATAATCTTTCTATTCCCCTGCCCGGACGACATCAGATGGAGAATGCAGTCCTGGCTGTTGTTCTGGCCGAACAACTGGGAGTGAAGGAAAAAATAATTCGGGAAGGTTTGGCCCGAGCCTACTGGCCCGGCCGCCTTGAAGTGGCAGGACTGCAGCCCCTGATTATCCTGGATGGGGCCCATAATCTTACGGGCTTTGAAATGTTAACCTCATTTCTTGATGATGAATTTCCGGGGCAACAGGTTGTTTTTGTCCTGAGTTTTTTGAAAGATAAGGACATCAATCCATTTCTGGAAAAAATAAATCACCGGGCCCAGGCCATAATTTTTTCCCGGGCTGATAATTTTAGGGCCGCCAGCCCCTGGGCCCTGCGGGAAATGATAAAAGATGAAAAAATTCCCGTGGAAGTTATACCCCGGATCGGAGAAGCACTGGCCCGGGCCAGGGAGATTTCCGGGCCCGGAGGAATTGTCTGTCTGACGGGTTCTCTTTATGCGGTAGGAGAAGGTCGAGAGGTTCTGGGGGCAGGGGAATACCTGTCTCGGATATGATAAAGGAGATGTGGGTGGGTTCTGGCCCGACAGAAGGGAAGTGATCAGGGCCATGAGGTTCATTCGAAAAATACTGGCTAAAGAGGGTTGGTCCCTGGCCGGGATTATCCTGATTATGTCCCTGGTTGTTTTTGTAGTGGGAGTAGGCCTGGGTAACTACTTTATCCGTATTGTTGCCGGCCCCCGTTCCCCCGAAAGTGAATCTCCCCAGGAACAGGTAGATGTAACCTGGGAAGAAGAGATTGTAGAGGAAATCGAAGAAGAAGCCCCTGCTCCCATGGCTGAACTCCCCCCCGAGGAAAGAGAAGAAGTAGAAGAAGAGGAAGTTGAGGTGGAACAGGTTTTGGAGGAGGAGGGCTTTATGGTCCAGGCTGGAGTTTTTAACTCCCTGGACAATGCCCAGCGGCTGAAAAACATCCTGGAGGAGGAAGGTTTCCGGGTTTGGGTTACCGATTCTCAGCCCTACCGGGTCCACCTGGGGATTTTTTCCGAGCGTGCTGAGGCTGAAGAAATCAGGGATGAAGCCGAGAGGAAAGGGTTCGAGGTCTTTATTGCCCACTGATGTGGGTTTTTTTCTGCAG
>PWFS01000062.1 GCA_003554145.1 Halobacteroidaceae bacterium
CAGCTCCGCCGGGATAACCGGGAGGGAACCCTTTATAATCTGGTTGGCTTTCAAACCAGGTTGAAATGGCCTGAGCAGAAGAGGGTCTTTCGCCTGATTCCTGGCCTGGAAAAAGCAGAATTTGCCCGCCTGGGGGTGATGCACCGCAACCTTTATATCAATGCCCCCCGGCTATTGCAAAAAACCCTGCAACTCCAGTCCGATCCCCGGGTTTTTTTCGCGGGGCAGATCACCGGGGTGGAAGGTTATCTTGAATCAGCGTTAATGGGGGCCTGGGCCGGAATAAATGCCTGGCTACAGGTAAAGGGGCAGGAGCCTTTAGCTCCCCCCCGGGAAACCGCCTCAGGCAGTCTTATTGATTATATTACTTCCTCGCATAAAAACTTTCAGCCAATAAACATGAATTTTGGGCTTCTTCCTGCCCCGGAGAAAAGGATAAAGAAAAAAGAAGAACGAAGGAAATATCAGGCTGATAAGGCGGGTACAATTATGGAGGAATTTTTGCACAAAAATAAACTGCTCCAATCGTTCTGTGTCCCTGAAAAGTAAAGGAAAATTTTTTCTGGGGAGGTCTGGACTATGCATTCAACTACGATTATTGCGATAAGAAAAAACGGAAACCTGGCTATTGCTGGTGATGGGCAGGTTACTGTGGGGAATACCATAATGAAAAAAGGGGCCAGCAAAATCCGCCGCTTTTTTGAAGGAGGGGTGGTTGCGGGTTTTGCGGGTGCTTCAGCCGATGCCTTTACCCTTTTTGAAAAATTTGAGGGAAAACTCGAGAGTTATCAGGGAAATTTAAAACGGGCTGCCGTTGAGCTGGCCAAAGAATGGCGTACAGATCGAACCCTGCGCCGACTGGAGGCCCTTTTAATCGTAGCTGATAAAAAAGAGATGTTTATAATATCTGGAACCGGGGATGTCATAGAACCTGATGACGATATTGCAGCCATAGGATCAGGGGGCCCTTATGCCCTGGCTGCAGCCCGAGCCTTAAGCAGGTTTGCAACAATGGATGCGGGGGATATTGCCCTGGAAGCCATGCGCATTGCAGCGGATATTTGTATTTATACTAATGATCAAATTGGGGTCGAGGTTGTGCCCGGGGATTGAACTGTTCAGTCCTGAATAGTTAATAACAATGAAGATCCGGGAACTGTCGATTTTTCCTTTTCCCGGAAAAAATCAATTTTCTGGATTTCAGAAGATTTTGTTCAAGGAGGTTTGATTGTGGAAGATTTGACTCCCCGCCAGACAGTGAATGAACTGGATAAATATATTATCGGGCAGGAACAGGCCAAAAAAGCGGTGGCCATTGCCCTGCGTAACAGGTACCGGCGGCGTCTTTTGGAAGATGAACTGCGGGATGAAATCCTACCTAAAAATATCCTGATGATTGGCCCTACCGGGGTGGGAAAAACGGAAATTGCCCGCCGCCTGGCTCGCCTGGTTAAAGCCCCCTTTATTAAAGTGGAGGTCAGCAAATTTACTGAAGTAGGTTATGTGGGCCGGGATGTGGAATCAATGATTCGTGATCTCCTGGAAACAGCCATCCAAATGGAAAAACAGGAAAAAATAAGAGAAGTAGAGGATAAAGCAGAGGAACTGGCTGAAGAACGCTTGATGGATTATTTGATGCCAGGACGAAAGAAGTCCAGTAACCCCCTGAATATGTTTTTGAGTTCTTCAGGCCGGGAAGAAGAAGGAAATGGAGAGGATAATGAAGCCAGGGAAAGAATGAAGTCCAGGCGGGAACGATTGCTGGAAAAACTTCGTTCTGGGGAACTGGAGGAGCCCCCCATTGAAATTGAAGTGGAGGCCAGTCATTCCCCCATGCTGGAAATCTTTTCTGGGGCTGGAGTAGAAGAGATGGGCATTAACATGCAGGATCTTTTTGGGGGGATGTTTCCCCGGAAAAAGAAAAAAAGAAGGGTAAACATCGGGCAGGCCAGAGAAATCCTCAAGCAGCAGGAAGCCCAAAAACTGATTGATATGGATGAGGTTACTGAAACCGCCCGGGAAAGAGTTCAGGAGAGCGGAATTATCTTCCTGGATGAAATTGATAAAATTACTGGCAAAGATGAAAGTCATGGTCCCGATGTATCCCGGGAGGGAGTACAGAGGGATATACTGCCCGTTGTGGAAGGCTCAACGGTAATGACCAAACATGGTCCGGTCAATACTGATCACATCTTATTTATAGCTGCCGGGGCTTTTCACATGGCTAAACCTTCCGATTTAATTCCCGAACTGCAGGGGCGCTTCCCCATCAGGGTCGAATTATCCAGTCTCAGTGAGGCCAATTTCCGGGAAATTTTAACTGAACCTCAGAATGCTTTGATTAAACAGTACGTTGCCCTGCTCCAGGCGGAGGAAGTTGAAATTGAATTTTCGGATGAAGGAATTGCCCAGCTGGCCCGAATTGCCTTCCTGGCCAATGAACAGATGGAAAATATAGGAGCTCGGCGTCTGCATACCGTTCTGGAGAAATTGCTGGAGGAAATTTCTTTTGCCGGTCCCGAACTCAAGGGTCAGAAAATAATCATTGATGATGATTTTGTTAAAGATCAGCTGGAGGGGATTATAAAGGATAAAGACCTTAGCCGATATATTCTTTAACTGGATAATTTTTGAGCAGACTCTACTAATTTGGGGGATGATTTTTCTCCGTTTAATCTGGATTGAAAAAATAAAAACACCTTTTTAAGGGTATTTGTTAAAAGGAGGCTGAAAACAATGGAAAACCTATTGCAGAAAACCCGGCAGTTAAACAATCTTTTGCTGGGGGGAGCAGGAAAGGCAGTTAGTTTTAAAGAAATGGCCAGTGTTTTGAGTGAAGCCATGGATGCCAATGTTTATGTAATCAGCAAAAAAGGGAAAGTCCTGGGCCATCAACTCCTGGATCAATTTGAATGTGAAAAAATGATGGAAGAAGTGCTGGAAAAAAAACAATTTCCTGCAGATTTTAATGAAAAATTGTTGGGAATAAATGAAACCCGGGCTAACATCCAGCAGGAAGATGGTAAGTGTGTTTTTGAATTTCAGGGAGACTGTATTTTTACAACCAAGGTAACAACGGTAGTTCCGGTTAAAGGTGCCGGGGCTCGATTGGGCACCCTTATCCTGGCCAGATTCAGAAACAATTTTGAGGCAGGAGATTTAATTCTGGCCGAATATGCTGCTGCAGTAGTTGGCATGGAAATACTGCGATCCCGCAGTGAAAAAATGGAGGAAAAAGCCCGGCGTAAGGCCGCAGTACAGATGGCTTTGGACAGCCTTTCTTTTTCGGAAATGGAAGCGGTGGAGCATATTTTTGCGGAACTGGATCAAAAAGAAGGTTTGATTGTGGCCAGCAAAATTGCCGATGGAGCTGGAATTACCCGGTCAGTAATTGTTAATGCCCTGCGAAAATTTGAAAGTGCCGGGGTTATCGAGTCCCGGTCCCTGGGAATGAAAGGAACCTACATTAAAGTTTTAAATGAGTTTTTGCTGGAGGAAATTGAAAAGATTGATCTTTAGATATAAAGAGGAAGGAGCAATTTAAATGGTCAATCCAATAGACAAGTTGACTCCTTTTCAAATTGATGCCCTGCGAGAGCTTGGGAATATTGGGGCGGGTAATACCGCTACCGCTCTGGCCCAGTTTCTGGAAAGAGAAATCCACATGGAAGTCCCTGCTGCTCGCATCCTGCCCCTGGAGGAAGTGCCCCAGATTATGGGGGTAGAAGAGCGGCGGGTGGGATGCGTACTGCTGCGGATACTCGGAGAAGCTCCGGGGAAAATGGTTTTTTTGATTGAAGAAGAGTGCCTGCGCCGGTTGTTAACCCTGGTTTTTGGGGAAGAACCTGATGACCTGGAGGGGGAACTGGAAAGGTCTGCCCTCCAGGAAATAGCGAATATTCTCTCGGGCTCTTTTCTTAACTCTATTAATAAGATGACCGGTTTAAGTTGCGTACAGTCATTACCCAATTATGCCATGGATATGGCCGAGGCCATCCTTAGTTCAATTGCTGCTTATCAAGGGCAGTTTGGAGATCACGTTTTATTCCTGGAAACTTCTTTTTCTGAAGGCGATAATCAAATTTTTAGCAAGTTTTTTCTTATTCCCGAACCAGGAAGTCTGGAGCAGATCCTGGAAGCAATTGGAGCTGAATCTGATGAGCAAGATAATTCCGGTCCGAATGGGTGAATTAAAAATAGATAAAAAACCACAAAAACTGGGGTGTAATGGCCTGGGTTCCTGTATTGGCCTGATAATTTATGATGAGTTCAGGAAAATAGGGGGGCTGGCCCATATAATATTGCCCACAGGAAGAAAAAACGGAAATAATGAACAGAAACCAGGGAAATATGCGGACCTGGCTATTCCCCATTTAATTGAAGAACTGGGGTCAGCGGGAGCCCATCCACGCCGTTTATGGGCAAAAATGGCCGGGGGAGCCCACATGTTTTCCCTGGAATCAGATAATGATATCAGCCGCATAGGAGAACGCAATATTGAAGCAGTTCGGGAGATATTAAAACAGTACAAAATACCGGTAAAAGCCATGGATGTGGGAGGGAAATCCGGAAGAACAATTGTTTTTTATCTCAGCTCGGGAGAGTTAAAAATTAAAACCTTTCAAAAAGGTGAGAAAACATTATAAAGGTTACCGGGCTATTGATAAATAAGGGCTGCTGTGGTATACTACCTAAGGGTTAAAAACACATGATCCGCAACTCCAGGGGTGGTGCCCGCCAGGGTTCCCCGGGATGGGGATGACCGGATCAGAGGAAAAACCGAGAGGAGGAAATTTATCAAATGGCAGTGGTTACAATGAAACAGCTGCTGGAATCGGGTGTTCACTTCGGACATCAGACCCGGCGGTGGAATCCCAAGATGAAACCCTATATTTTTACCGAGCGTAACGGGATATACATCGTCGATCTGCAGCAAACGGTTAAAATGGTTGAGGTGGCCCATAATTTTGTGCGGGACCTGGCCATGGAGGGTAAGGAAGTTCTTTTCGTGGGAACCAAGAAGCAAGCCCAGGAAACAGTAAAAAAAGAAGCGGAAAGATGTGGCATGCCCTATGTAAATCAGCGCTGGCTGGGGGGGATGCTGACCAACTTTGCCACAATAAGTAAACGGATCCGTCGGCTGGAGGAACTGGAAAAAATGGATGAGGAGGGACTGTTTGAAGTCCTCCCTAAGAAAGAAGTAATTCAACTGCAAAAAGAAAAAGAACGCCTGAACCGTTTCCTGGGAGGAATTCGCCACATGAAAAGGTTACCCCATGCGGTTTACGTGGTGGACCCCCGCAAGGAAAGTATTGCAGTTGCTGAAGCAAATAAGCTGGGAATCCCGGTGGTTGCAATTGTTGACACTAACTGTGACCCCGATGTAATTGATTATATTATTCCGGGTAATGATGATGCTATTCGAGCAGTTAAGCTCTTAACTGGAGTAATGGCTGATGCTGTATTAGAGGGTAATCAAGGGCGGGAAGTTCAAATGCCCGAAACCGATGAAGAAGTAGAAGCCGGAGAAGAGAGCTCTGTGGAGGGTGAAAAGGACCTGGAAGAGTTAAAAAAAGAAACTAATGAACAGGAAAAAGCTGAATAAGGGGGGGGAATTTAAGTGGCAATTACCATGGAAACCGTAAAAAAACTTCGTCAGAAAACCGGGGCCGGGGTTATGGATTGCAAAAAGGCCCTGCAGGAAACCGGTGGCGATATAGATAAAGCTGTGGAGTACCTGAGGGAAAAAGGTATTGCTGCGGCTGAAAAGAAAGCGGGGCGAACTGCGGCTGAAGGATTGGTGGGCTCCTATATTCACATGGGTGGGAAAATTGGAGTTCTAATTGAAGTTAACTGTGAAACGGATTTCGTTGCCAAGACTGAAGAATTCAAGGCTCTGGTCCATAATCTGGCCATGCAGGTTGCTGCCAGCCAGCCTGATTATGTTTCCCGGGAAGACATTCCTGGGGAAATAATTGATAGGGAAAAAAGTATCCTCCGTCAGCAGGCGCTGGAAGAAAACAAACCGGAACATGTTATAGAGAAAATGGTAGAGGGCAGGCTGGAAAAGTTTTTTGAAAACGTCTGCTTGCTGGAACAGCCCTTTATCAAAGATACTGATCAAAAGGTCAGGGAACTTTTAAAAGAAAATATAGCTCAACTGGGTGAGAACATTGTGATCAACCGCTTTTCCCGCTTTGCGGTGGGGGAAGAGGAATAGTAAAAGATTTAAGAGAGCACCTCTGGTGTTCTCTTTTTTTGCAGGATTATGCTATTAAAAGGCGAAAAAAAATAAAATGGGGGACAGTTTATGGCTAAAGCGCTTTTTTCCAGGGTTATTTTGAAGCTGAGCGGGGAGGCCCTGGCGGGAGAACAGGAATTTGGGATTGATGCCCGGTATATCAGTCTGATAGCCGGGGAGATAAGGAAGACTGTACGTGAAACCGGTGTTGAAATTGCTATTGTAGTTGGTGGGGGGAATATTTTCCGTGGTCTCGCCGGTAGTGCGGAAGGGATGGATCGGAGCACTGCTGATTATATGGGAATGCTGGCCACGGTAATCAATGGCCTGGCCCTGCAGGATGCACTGGAACATGAAGGATTGCAAACCCGGCTGCAGACTGCAGTGGAAATGAGGCAAATTGCTGAACCTTATATCAGACGCCGGGCAATCAGACACCTGGAAAAGGGTAGAATTGTAATCTTTTCCGGAGGGACGGGAAATCCCTTTTTCTCGACCGATACAACAGCTGCCCTGCGAGCTGCTGAAATTGGGGCCGATGCAATTTTAATGGCAAAAAAGGTTGATGGAGTGTACGATTCAGATCCGGTCAGCAATCCCGAGGCAACCAGGTATACAGAACTCACCTATATGGATGTAATAAAGAAATCCCTGCGAGTAATGGATTCTACAGCAGTTTCGCTCTGTATGGATAATGAAATTCCCCTTATAGTTTTTGGACTTGCCGATCTGGACAATATTAAGCGGGCGGTGATGGGCGAAAAAATTGGAACTTCTGTTTCCTAAAAGGAGGCTTTGTTATGTTTGATGAGGTGGTAAAAGAATCGGAAAACAGGATGCAAAAAGTTATTGAGAGGTCCAAAAAAGAATTTGCTACGATCCGAACCGGGCGGGCTACCCCTTCTCTTCTGGAGGGGATAAAAGCTGACTATTATGGTGTGCCCACTCCCCTTAATCAAATGGCCAAAATTTCTGTTCCCGAACCACGGCAGCTTATTATTCAGCCCTGGGATAAAAATGCAATCAAGCCTATTGAAAAAGCAATTTTAAAATCCGATCTCGGTCTCAATCCTAATGTTGATAGTGACCTGATCCGGCTTGTTATCCCCCAGTTAACCGAAGAACGTCGTAAGGAGCTGGTTCGGGTAGTTCGCAAAAAAGCAGAGGAGCAGCGGGTTGGCATTCGCAATATTCGTCGTGAGGCCAATGAAACTCTCAAAGAAATGGAGAGTGACGGGGATATATCGGAAGATAATTATCACCGGGGATTGGAAAATGTTCAGGAATTGACCAATGATTATATTGAAAAAATTGACGAACTCCTGGAGGAAAAAGAAGCTGAAATAATGGAGGTTTAATATGGGCAGCCTTATAGGGATTACTGCAGGAGAGGCCAGGCAAATTCCTTCGAAAAAACCTATGGTATTTCAAATTACTGGTGGAGAAAAAAGCACCCGGTTCCGGGATGATTTGCGAATAATTCGAGTGATCAATTATCCAGAAAAAATTGAATGTGTTCTGGCTGACCCCTGTTATCCCCAGGACAAGACCCCCTCTTCTGGAGGGGGTTAGCTGATAAGGGAGGAGTTAAAATCAATAGGGAAGAAGTGGAAAAATGGCAGGAAGAATTAAAAAAGGAAAAACTCCCCCGCCATGTAGCCATTATAATGGATGGAAATGGGCGCTGGGCTCAGAAAAAGGGCTTAAGCCGGAATAAAGGGCATCGTCAGGGGGTAGAAACCCTCAAGAAAGTGGTGCGAACCTGTGGAGAAATGGGGATCTCTTTTTTAACGGTTTTTGCGTTTTCAACGGAAAACTGGGATCGACCCCGCAATGAAGTTCTGTTTTTAATGGATCTTTTTCATCGGACTTTTAAAAAAGAGGCCCGGGAATTAATTGCCAACCGGGTCCGAGTTGTTTTTATTGGCTACCGCAGTGGCCTTTCCCGGGATCTGCAGGAAACCATGAACAATATAGAAAAAGATACTCGCTCCTGTGATGGAATTCAGTTGAATATTGCTTTGAATTATGGGGGCCGACAGGAAATAATGGAAGCCGCTCGGGCTTTAGTGGATAGGGGAGATAGGGATTTTTCCCAGGAAGAGTTCAGTGGAAATCTTTTTTCTGCTCCCTGCCCTGATGTGGATCTGCTGATTCGTCCGGGGGGAGAAATGCGATTGAGTAACTTCCTGCTCTGGCAGTCCGCTTATGCTGAATTATATTTTACACCGGTTTTATGGCCTGATTTTTCGGAAACCGACCTGTACCAGGCGGTGCAGGATTTTCAAAAAAGGCAAAGGAGATTTGGCGGGGTGGGGGGTGAATAGTTTGCTGCAGAAAAGAATTTTAACCGGCCTTATTCTGTTTGGCCTGGTAGCATTTTTGATCTGGCAGGGAGGATTGTGGATTGCCGGGGGGATCCTGGTCATAGTGCTTCTGGCCCTGTGGGAATATGGAGCCCTGATGAAAAAACTTCTGGAGGGAGTAGATACCTGGATTTTATTCCCCCCCGGGATAGGAATTATTGGGGCTGTGACCTGGAGAGTGGAAACAGGAGAGGATTATCTGCCGGTGGTTTTGTTTCTGGGGTTGTTGCTGATTCTTATTTTTAATATTAAGAGAGGACCCGCTGGATATTTTCTCCGGGTGGCTCTACTCGTTTTTGGACTTTTTTATATTCCTTTTACCCTGAGTCATGCCCTTTTATTAAGGGGTGGGGTGGCTATCAGCAGCTTTAATCCCTGGCATTTAATCTGGGCGCCCCTACTGGTAACCTGGGTAACTGATATTGCAGCTTTTTTTATCGGTTCGACCTGGGGCAAGACTCCCCTATCTCCGGCCATAAGTCCCAAAAAATCCGTGGAAGGGGCCCTGGGGGGAGGGATTCTGGGGATTGGAGTCCTTCTAATTCTGGCCCTGATTTTACAATGGCCTCTGCTTCCCTTTTTGGTCCTGGGAATTTTAATGGTTATTACAGGACAACTGGGGGATCTGGTGGAATCCTGTATCAAACGCAATGCGGGGGCTAAAGATTCCGGAAATATTCTACCGGGGCACGGCGGTTTTTTGGATCGAATAGATAGCGTAATTATTAATTTGCCCCTGGCTTATTATTTTATGGTTTTTTTCCTTTAGGAGGGGAGAAATATGAGCAGAAATATTCCTCCATATGTTTACTTTGCTGCTGGGGTGGTTTTGTTTTTTGTTCTGGTTTATTTCTTTGTTTCTTATATCCTGACCTATATTCTGCCCTTTTTATTCGCAATTATTCTGGCTGCACTTATTGAGCCCCTGGTAACAAGAATGCAGAGTATATTGCGGCTGGGGCGGGGGCTCAGTGTGGCCATCTGTCTGGCAATTATTATTTCATTATTATTGCTTCTCCTTACTGCTGGTGTTTCCCGCCTCTTTTTTGAAATGGATCGTCTGGTGCGCTCTTTGCCCGAATATCAGGCGGCACTGCAGCATTTTGAGGTGCTCTGGGATAATGAGAGGTTGCAGGAGGTTCTGGATAACTGGGAATTTTCTCCTCAACTGCGGACCTCGCTGGAAGAGGGACTGGAAGAAATTTATGCCACGATCGAAGGTGCCATTAGGAATATTCTGGGGATTTTGCAGGATGGAGCCCGGCGGGTGGTTAATTTTGTAACTGTTACTTTTTTGAGCTTTCTGGCGGCTTATTTTATCAGTAAGGATAAAGAATACCTGGAAACTTCAATAATGGGTGCGGTTCCGGAAAAATGGCGGGAAGAAGCATTCAGTTTTAAAAAAGAACTTTCCGTAAGCATTATTGGCTATATCCGGGCTCTTTTTATTCTGATTTCCATTACCACTATTTTAACAATTATAGGACTGGAGATTTTCGGGGTTAATTATGCCCTGGTAATTGGAATTATTTCAGGGATTCTCGATTTGATTCCAATAGTGGGGCCGGGGTTGATTTTTGTTCCCTGGATAATTTTTTCTTTCTTCATGGGAGAAGTGCTCCTGGGATTTCAGTTGATATTACTTTATGGAACTATGGCTGTAGTGCGTTCCATTCTGGAACCCAAGGTAATAGGAAAAAACATTGGTGTTCATCCCGTGGCAACCCTGGTTGCCCTTTATGTTGGTTTAAGGGTTTTTGGTCCCACTGGCGTTATTATCGGGCCAGCCATTTTAATTATTACTATCGCCCTTATACGGGCCGGGATAGTTGCCAGGTGGAGACTGGAAAAGGGGTGATTATATGGCCGGAGTTTTGATTTTGGGTGCAACCGGTTCCATTGGTCAGCAGAGCCTGGAGGTTTTGCAAAACTTAAAAAACCGGGGTTATGATCTGGACTTAATTGGTATTACTGCGCATAAAAACCGGGTTTTACTGGAGAAACAAAAAGAAAGATACAGGCCCCGGGTCGCAATTCTGACCGGCCAGGAGGCGGGTCCGGATCAGGGTATTGAGTATGGTTCAGGTGCCCTTTTGCAGTCAATATATCGGGATGATGTTGATATTGTTATCAATGGCCTGGTAGGGATCAGCGGCCTGGAACCCAGCCTGGCGGCAATAGAATCAGGGAAAAAACTGGCCCTGGCCAACAAGGAGAGCCTGGTGACCGGGGGGCCTTTAATTAACGAATTGCTGGCTAAAGAGGGGTCAGGGTCGTTAATTCCAGTGGATAGTGAACACAGTGCACTCTATCAGCTCCTACAGGGCCACGGGAAAGGGGACATTTCTTCTTTGATCCTGACCGCTTCGGGGGGGCCCTTTTTCTTTTCCTCCCGGGAGGAAATGGAGCAGATAACCCCGGAACAAGCCCTGCGGCATCCAACCTGGGCCATGGGGGGTAAGATTTCAATTGATTCAGCAACAATGATGAATAAGGCCCTGGAGGTTATTGAAGCCTACTGGTTATTTGGAGTTGATTATGATAAAATTGAAGTGCTCGTTCACCCCGAGAGTATTGTTCATTCCCTCATCCGCCTGGAAGATGGGGCGGTCCTGGGACATATGGGAATCCCGGATATGAAAGTTCCCATTCAATATGCTCTTACCTGGCCCCGGCATGAGGGTGGAGAGTTTGAGTCCCTGGATCTGGCCCGCGTGGCCCGGTTAAATTTTTATCAACCCCGCTGGGCGGATTTTCCCGCCCTGGAGTTGGGTTATGAAGCAGGACGCCGGGGGGCGAGTATGCCCGTTGTTCTCAATGGGGCTAACGAAGAAGCAGTAACTGCATTTTTGCAGGGCCGGATTTCATTTTTAGAAATTGCCAGTTCGGTGGGAGGAGTTATGGCCGCCCATGACCCTTATCCCCTGACAGATCTTCAAGCAGTTCTGGAAGCGGATAAATGGGCGCGGCAAAAATTTGAAGAGGAGGTTAGCTAGGTGGAACTTATCCTGGCTTTTACTGGAGTACTATCTTTTTTACAAACTGCGGTAACCTTTATTATTGTAATCGGGTTGCTGATTTTTTTCCATGAAATGGGACATTTCCTTGCGGCTAAAAGGAGTGATATCCTGGTAGAGGAGTTTGCCCTTGGTTTTGGTCCCGCCCTTATTTCCCGGAAGAGGGGAGAAACCAGGTATTCTTTGCGGGCCTTTCCCCTGGGTGGTTTTTGTAAGATGGCGGGGGAAATGCCCGAAGAAGAAGGGGAGGAAAGCGATAAGTATCTGCAGGCCCAGAAAGAAGGGCGCTGTTTTTTCCAGAAACCCGCCTGGAAGAGGTTTATCGTGGTGGCCATGGGTTCGATAATGAACTTTGTTCTTGCCGCCCTCTTATTCAGCCTTGTTTTCGTGTTTTATGGTTTGCCGGTGGCTCCGGCCGAGACAACTGATATCGGGGATGTAATCCCCGGAGCACCTGCAGCTGAGGCAGGACTCAGGGCAGGAGATCGGATCATTGAGGTGGAGGGTCAACCGGTTGCAGAGTGGGATGAAATGGCGGGACTGATTCGCCAGTATCCCGAACAGGAATTAGAAATAAAGGTGCAAAGACGGGATGAAGTTTTTTCAGTTGCTTTAAGGCCTGAGATCCAGGAAGATGGGCGGGCCGCAATAGGAATATTTCCCGACGTGGTCAGGGAACCCCTTTCCTTTTTAAATTCCCTCTGGATGGGAACCATCCAGACTTTTGAAGTTATTGGAGCCCTGTTTTTAGCCCTGCGGGATATGATTACCGGTGCTGCTCCTGCTGATGTTGGTGGTCCGGTTCGAATTGCCCAGATGGTAGGAGAAGCAGCCGAAGTTGGAATGTCCTATTTATTGAATTTTACCGCATTTATCAGCATTAACCTGGGAATAATCAATCTGCTGCCGATCCCCGCACTGGATGGAGGACGATTAATTTTCATTATTGTGGAAATGGTCCGGCGTAAAAGTCTGGATCCAGAAAAAGAGGGATTGGTCCATTTTATTGGTTTTGTCTTCCTGTTAATTTTAATTGGAGTAATAATAATCCGGGATCTGACCCAGGTTTTTTGAGGTGGTAGGAGTGGGGGAAAAAAAGAAATCCGTCTGGCTGGGCAATATTGAGGTCGGTGGTCTAGCACCGGTTATTGTGCAATCAATGACCAATACATCCACCGCTGATGTTGCGGCCACCTGTGCCCAGATTTCCCGGCTGGAGCGAGTGGGCTGCGAGATCGTGCGGGTTGCAGTCCCTGACCGGGAAGCGGTTCGGGCTCTGCCTGCAATAATATCCAGGAGCTCTATTCCGATTATTGGTGATATTCATTTTGATTATCGCCTGGCAGTGGAGGCCATAAAAGCTGGAGTGGCGGGGATAAGAATCAATCCTGGAAATATTGGTTCCCGGCAGGGGTTGGAAGAGATAATTGCTGCCGCTAGGGATAAAAATATTCCCCTCCGAATTGGAGTTAATAGTGGCTCCCTGCCGGAGAAAACAATAAAAAGGTATGGTTCCCCCGGAGCTGAAGCTCTATGGGCGACCCTGGAGGAGTATATTGGGTTTCTGGAAAAGAAATCTTTTTCAAATTTCAAGGTATCTCTAAAATCAACAGATGTTCTGACCACTATGGAGGCCAACCGACAGGCTGCTCAAAACCTGCCCTACCCCATTCACCTGGGGCTTACTGAAGCCGGTACCCTGCGGCGGGGTCTTGTCAATTCGGTAGCCTGTCTGGCTCCCCTGCTTTTGGAAGGGATCGGGGATACTATCAGAATTTCCCTTACTGAAGATCCCGTAGAAGAAGTGCGGGCAGCCTGGGATTTACTACGGGCTGTTGGGTTAAGGCGGCGGGGCTTGAATATTTTTTCCTGCCCCACCTGTGGGCGCTGCGAAATTGATCTGCAGAATCTGGCTAAAGAAATAGAAAGGGCCACCCAGGATATTAATAAAGATCTAACTATTGCAGTTATGGGTTGCCCGGTAAACGGACCTGGAGAAGCCCGGGAGGCAGACCTGGGCCTGGCCGGGGGCAAGGGTTTTGGGGTAATTTTTGCCCGGGGAAAACCGCTGGGAACCTATCCCCAATCGGAACTCCTTTCAGTTTTTCTGGAGAAAATAAGAGAATGGCCGGGTTGACATTAACTGCTTTTTTTTGCTAAAATACAATAACAAAACAGAGTTCCAACTGCCGGGGAAGTATTAGGCTGGAAGAAAAGTTTCAGAGAACAGCCGCTGTGGTGCGAGGCTGTCTTTTCAACAGTTGAACCCGTCCCCCTTTAAAGGCAGACTTAAGAGTGTCCCTTGATGGGAAATCAGGGTGGTACCGCGGGTGGTTATACCTCTCGTCCCTAATCGGATGAGAGGTTATTTTTTTAGGAAAGGAAGATGATCATGAAGATGTCCCAACTTTATATTCCCACTTTGAAGGAAAAACCAGTTGAAGCAGAAACCCCGAGCCATGAGCTGATGTTAAGGACTGGTATGATCCGCCGGGTTGCTGCGGGTATTTATTCTTTTTTGCCCCTGGGTTATAAGGTAGTTAGAAAAGTAGAGAAGATAATCAGAGAGGAACTGGAAAAAGCGGGAGCACAGGAGGTTCATTTGCCCCTGCTGCACCCGGCTGAATTGTGGCAGGAATCGGGTCGGTGGGCGGAAATGGGAGATATGATGATTCGACTCTGTGATCGGAAAAAGCGAGAATTCTGCATTGGACCTACCCACGAGGAAGTTATGACTGACCTGATCCGTTATGAGTTGAAGTCCTATAAAAATCTGCCCCAGAATTTTTATCAGATTCAAACCAAAGTCCGGGATGAGCTGCGGCCCCGGTTTGGGCTTCTTCGGTCCCGTGAGTTTTCCATGAAAGATGCCTACAGCTTCCATACCACCTGGGAATCCCTGGATCAGACCTATCAGGATATGCACGATGCGTATTGTGAAATTTTCCGTCGTTGTGGACTGAATTATCGAGTAGTGGAGGCCGATACCGGACCTATGGGAGGCACTGACTCCCATGAATTTATGGTTCTGGCCGATACCGGTGAGGACAGTGTTCTTTTTTGCAATCTTTGTGGATATGCTGCCAATATAGAGAAGGCGGGCAGCAGGGTGGAATTCAAAGGGGAAAAAATTGATAATCCAGGAAAAGAGGAAATTTATACCCCCGGGATAACTACCATTGAACAACTGGAAAAAGCCCTGGAACTTCCGGGAGAATATCTCTACAAAACTCTTTTGTACCGGGGAGAAAGTGGTTATTATCTGGCAATTGTGCGCGGTTCAGATCAGCTAAACGAAAACAAATTAATGGCTCTTTTGGGTGACCCCTTATTACACCTCGCCGAGGAAGGCTATGGCAACCTTCCGGCTGGCTTTTTAGGGCCACAGGGAGAACATGGCCTGAAAATTGTGGCCGATGAACTGGTTATGAATATGGACTGGGGGGTCGCTGGAGCCAACCGGGAGGATTATCATGTTAAGGGTATAGTGCCGGGAACTGACTTCACTCCTGCTTTTACCGGCAATATTCGTAATGCCCGGCCCGGGGAAAAATGCCTGGAATGCGATGGTAAACTTGAAGAAATCCGGGGTATTGAGGTGGGCCATATATTTAAACTGGGGAAAAAATATAGTGAGGCCATGGGCGCTAACTACCTGGATGAGAATGGCCACTCCCACCCCATGATTATGGGTTGCTATGGAATCGGGGTAACCAGGACTGTTGCTGCAGCCATAGAACAGAATCATGATAATTATGGGGTTAAATGGCCTCTGCCCCTGGCTCCCTATCAGGTGGTTCTCCTGACCCTGGGTGGAGATCAGGCCTTAAAAGAGGAATCGGAAAAATTATATCAGGGACTCCAGGAAATGGGAGTGGAAGTTCTCTGGGATGATCGGCCGGAGCGACCTGGAGTTAAATTCAATGAAGCAGATTTACTGGGGATCCCCCTGCGAATTACCATGGGTAAGAAGTTCCTGGAAAGTGGAAAACTGGAAGTAAAAGATCGGTTCCATGATCAGGATCATTTACTGGGGCAGGAACAGGTTCTGGATTGGATCCGGAATTACTGTATAAAGGAGGGGGTAAGTTGATTGGCGTTGAGGAAATACTACTCCGGTTGATAATTGCCGGGGCCCTGAGCGGTTTAATTGGCTGGGAACGGGAAATCCACGAACGACCGGCCGGCTTTCGAACCCATATCCTGGTCTGCCTGGGTGCAACCCTGATTATGATCATCTCCCAGAACATCCATCATATTTATGGGGATGCTTCGGACCCAGGCCGAATTGCGGCCCAGGTGGTCAGTGGTATTGGCTTTCTTGGAGCGGGAACCATAATCAGGGAGGGGGTAAGCGTAAAAGGTCTGACCACTGCAGCTTCCCTATGGGCCATTGCGGGGATCGGGCTGGCCATAGGCTCGGGTTTTTACCTGGGGGGAGTGGTCACAGCCCTCCTGGTATTTTTAAGCCTGTGGTTTTTATCCAAGGTGGAGTTTAGAGCCGCTGCCAAAGCCCGCTTCCGGGAGATAAAATTCCGGGTGAAAGATGTTCCCGGACTCCTGGGTAATCTTGGCTCCGTCCTGGGGGAATTTGAGGCCAATATTGTAAATGTGCGCATGGAATATGATCAAATTGACGGCGAATTGGAAATAATTATGCGGGTGGAATTGCCTGCCCAGGTGGATCGCAATCAACTGACGCAAAAACTGGCTCAGTGTAAAGGAGTGCATCAGGTCGAATGGGTGAACATTTAGAGCGAATTGCTATCCGGCCCCGGCCGGGCAATCAATTTATTCGGTTGTTATCCAGCCATTTTGGGCCGGGAATAAAGGAAAAAATTCTAATTAACAGGGTAGAAATTGATTCAGAAAAAAACTGCATGATTTCTCTTGCGGTTGCCCCGGAAATCGGAACAGTAGAGATGGAGCAACTGCAAAAGATGCTGCGGAAAAGCCTGCCTGGATTGGGCCGACTGCGGGTCAAAGAGATTCCCTGGGACAATGCTGTCCAGGAAATTATGCTGGAGATTCTGGAGGGTGTAAAAGAAAGTTTCCCCCGTTTTAAAAGCTGCCTGGAAAATATGGAACTTATAATTGAACAGGACAGTGTTGTGTTTAAGCTACCCAGCCGGACCATGATCGATTTTTTAAGGGAAAAGAAACTGGATCAACAAATTGCTCGAAGATTTGCCCAAAACGGTCTGCCGGCAGAGATCCAGATGGTCCAGATTCAGGGAGAGAAAAAAGCATCGATGAGGAAAAAAAAGCCAACAGCCCCTGATCCGGAGGAAAAAACAGTTCACCGGCAGATTAAAGGGAGATTTTTGCCTGAAGCTCCAGAAAGCCTGGATAAGGTCCTGGAGCAGGAGGGAGTTGTCGTGGTTGAAGGAGAGGTTTTCAGCGTTAATTCTCACCGGTCCAGCAGGGGAAAAACAATCCAAATTTTGAATATAACTGATGGAAAAGTTGCCCTGACGGTAAAGATTTTTAATTTGAAAGAAGAATTGCAGCCCGGAAAATGGTACAAATTTCGGGGACCTGTCCAGTATGATGATTTTAGCGGGGAGAAAGTTCTTTTTGCCGGGGATATCCTGGAGGTGTCACCCCTGAAGAGAGAGGATAAGTCCTCTGATAAGAGAATAGAAATGCACCTGCACACCAAAATGAGTGATATGGATGGAGTTATTGATATTGAAGAACTGGCCCAGACGCTCAAAAGGTGGGGGCATCGAGGTGCAGCAGTGACAGATCACGGCGTGGTTCAGGCTTTTCCCCAGGCCTATGCTGCTTTTAAAAAGGCCGGCTTGCAGTTTATTCCCGGCCTGGAAGTCAGTGTTATACCTGATCAGGAACAGATTTATTCGGGATCCTCCCGGGGCTCCTACAATGATTTTCCTCTGGTTTTTCTGGATATTGAAACTACCGGTTTCAGCCCCTGGCAGCATGAGATAATTGAACTGGGAGCGGTCCGCCTGGACCGGGGGTCAACCCGGGAATTTCAGAGTTTGATAAAACCAGAAAAAGACCCATCTTCGGAGATCCTGGAATTAACCGGTATTGAAAAACGGGAACTGGAAAAGGCCCCTACCCTTAAAGAGGTGTGGCCGGAATTCATGAACTTTATTGCTGGCAGTATTGTCGTGGCCCATAATGCAGCTTTTGATTTGAATTTTTTACGCTTCTGGGGAGAACGAGTAGGACACTCCCCTCCACTGGAACTGGGGAGCATTGATACCCTCAGCCTTTCCCGGGCTCTGAATAAAGATTTAAGGAGCCACAGCCTGGGAGCATTGACCAGGAAGTTTAATATAAATCTGGATAATCATCACCGGGCCCTGGCTGATGCCCGGGCCACCTATCGGTTGTGGGAGATATTTTGCAGTAAGCTGGAAGCCCTGGAGATAAAAAAGCTGGAAGAAATCCAAAAAATGGCCCGGGAAATACCCTGGGAACTCAGATTTTCCTGGCACTGGACAGTATGGGCCTGGAATAAAGAGGGTCTTTTCAACCTTTATCGGCTGGTCAGTACTTCTCACCTGGAATATTTTCACCGCCAGCCCTTGATACCTCAAAACTGGCTGCAGGAAAACCGATCTGGTTTGTTTCTGGGCAGTGGCTGCCTGCAGGGCCCTCTATATCAGGTTTTGCTGGCTGGAGGGGCCCGGGAAGAAATGGAATTACTGGGAACTAACTTTGATTATGTAGAAGTTCTGTCTCCCTCCTACTTGCTCCAGAATTCACCGCTGGAAGACCTGGAAACGGCCCGGGAAGTTACCAGAATCCTGGTGGAACTGGCTGAAAAGATGCAAAAGCCAGCAATAGCCATTTCCGATGGCCATTATCTGGAGCGAGAGGATCGGGTTTTTCGGGATGTTTTACTCCATCAAAAAGGGGGTCGAACCACGGGAGGTAATTCTCATTTATTAACCACGGAAGAAATGCTGGGGGAATTTGCCTTTTTGGGCGAAGAAAAAGCACGGACCCTGGTCCTGGAAAACCCCCGGGCCCTGGCTGATAAAATTGAAACACTAAACCCGGTCCCTGAAGGGCTTTATCCACCCCGGGTTTCCGGGGCTGAGGAGCGGATAAAAAAACATACCCGGGAAAAAGCGACCCGATTATATGGGAAAAAGTTACCCCCTCTGGTCAAGAAAAGAATTGATCGGGAGTTGAACAGTATAGTTGGACAGGGCTTTGCGCCAATTTATGCAATTTCCCAGACCCTGGTGGGCAAATCTCTGGAAATGGGATACCTGGTGGGTTCCCGGGGTTCAGTAGGTTCTTCCCTGGTGGCTTTTCTCTGTGATATAACCGAAATCAATCCCCTACCCGCCCATTATCGCTGTTCAGAATGTAATTATTCCGAGTTTGAACCCCTGCAGGAGGTGGACTGTGGTCTGGACCTGCCTGACAGGGTTTGTCCACAATGCGGGAGCAATCTGGATCGAGATGGATTTGATATCCCCTTCGAAGTGTTTCTGGGTTTCCGGGGGGAGAAAGTTCCGGATATAGATTTGAATTTTGCCGGAGAAATTCAAAATAAGATTCACGGTCATACTGAAGAAATTTTTGGCCTGAAAAATGTTTTTAGAGCGGGAACTATTTCAACTATTGCCGCTAAAACAGCCTATGGCATGGTAAAGGGTTACCTGGAAGAAAATAATCTGGATGCCAACAGAGCCCAGGTGGAGCGCTTAATTCGAGGTTGTAGCGGGGTCAGGCGCACAACCGGGCAGCATCCCGGTGGCCTGATGGTCTTGCCCGGGGACAAAAATATTCATGAATTTACCCCCATTCAATATCCTGCCAATGATAGTTCTGCCGGGGTGCAGACCACCCATTTTGATTATCGGTCCATCAGCAGCCGTTTATTAAAGCTGGATCTCCTGGGTCATGATGACCCTACCGCCTTAAAACAGCTGGAAGAACTAACCGGTGTAAATGTTAAGGAAATTCCCTTTAACGACCCCCGGACCCTGAGTATTTTTTCTGGAACTGAGGCCCTGGGTTTAGAATCCGAAGAGGTGGGCAACAGGGTGGGGTCACTTGGTGTTCCCGAGTTTGGAACTCCTTTTGTTCGGGGAATGCTGGAAGAAACCAGGCCGGAGACCATGAGTGAATTGATCAGGATCAGCGGACTGTCCCACGGGGAAAATATCTGGCGGAATAATGCCCAGGATTTACTGGCGGCTGAGGAGGCCTCCCTGAGCCAGGTCATTTCTACCCGGGATGATATTTTAAATGATCTCATCCGCTGGGGAGTTGAGCCAGAAAAGGCTTTTCCCATCATGGAAAAAGTACGTAAAGGGCGGGGAATGACTTCCGGTGAAGAAAAGCTCCTGAAAAGCAAAGGGGTCCCCGCCTGGTATATTAACTCCTGCAAAAAGATAAAATATATGTTTCCCAAGGCGCATGCTGCTGCCTATGTGTTAATGTCCTACCGCATTGCCTACTTTAAGGTGCATTATCCCTCGGCTTTTTATGCCACCTATCTTTCCACAAAAGGAGCGGAGTTCGAGATCAGTTTTGTCCAGGAGGGATTGGACTATATTGGCCGTTGCCAGGAAAGGATCAGGGAGCGAGGCCGGCAGGCCAGCCCTAAAGAAAAAGCCACTTTTACTCTCCTGGAGATCCTGCAGGAAGCCATGCTGCGGGGAGTTGAATTCCTAAATGTAGATCTCTATCGCTCCCATCCCCACCGGTTTTTACTCCAGGAAGGCCGTATTTTACCCCCTCTTACTGCGGTTCCCCACCTGGGTCAGAACTGTGCCGAACGGATAGTTAAAGCTCGAAGCAGCAGGAAATTTACTTCGGTGGAGGATTTTATAGAAAAAACTCAGGCTAATAAAAATGTGATTGATGCTCTGCGGGAGACCGGTGTTTTCAGGGGATTGCCTGCAAAAAACCAGCTATCCCTTTTCTGAGGGTGTCTGGCTTGCATTTACCGGGTCCCTATGGTATACTAACTTTAGCTACGATCAGATAGTCGCGGTTTAAGAGTGGGTTCCCAGCCCACTCTTTAGCTTATATTCATCAAAAATGCAGGAGGAAATTATTGTGAGCCAGAAAGATACTCTTTTTAGCCTGATAGAGCCGGTCATCCAGGAAGAAGGACTGGAACTGGTAGACCTGGAATACCAAAAAGAAGGGAAAAGGTGGATGCTGCGGGTTTTTATAGACGGTCCGCAGGGAATTTCCCACAATGAATGTGTGCGCGCTACTCGGGCCCTGGAACCGGTCCTGGAGGAGGAAGATCCTATTCCCCATGGATTTGTCCTGGAGGTTTCCTCTCCGGGTCTGGATCGACCTTTAAAGAAGGATCGTGATTTTGAGAGGGTTGTAGGGAAAAAAGTAGAGATAAAAACATTTATTCCCCTGGTGAAAAACGAAAAAACCCTGCGGGGGACTTTGCTGGGCCTGGCCCAGGATAGTTTGCGTCTGGAACTGGAAGATGGGTCCACAATCAACATTCCCCGGGAAAAAATTGCCCGGGCCCGGCTGCATTTTGAACTTTAAGGGAGGAGCAGGTAAATGAACTTTGAATTTCTTCAGGCTTTATCTGAGATTGAAAGAGAAAAAAATATCCCCAAGGAGCAGTTGCTGGAGGCAGCTGAAGCTGCCCTTATTTCCGCTTATAAAAGGAATTTTGGGTCCGCCCAGAATGTTACCGCCAGTATTGACCGCAATACCGGAAAAGTTGAAGTGATTGCTCGCAAAGAAGTGGTGGAAGAGGTTGAGGATAAATCCCTGGAAATCCCCCTGGAAGAAGCCCGAAAAATTGATCCCAATTTCGACATTGGTGATATTGTGGAATTTGAGGTAACCCCGGCTAATTTTGGCCGCATAGCTGCTCAAACTGCCAAGCAGGTTGTTGTTCAGCGCATCCGCGAGGCCGAACGGGGGATTATTTTTGATGAATTCAGCAATAGAGAAGGAGATATTATTACCGGGGTGGTTCAAAGGTACAGTAATAGAAACATTATGATTGACCTGGGCAAGACCGAAGCCATTCTGGTTCAACCGGAACAGATGCCCACAGATAATTATAAACCGGGTGACAGGATTAAGCTTTTCATAGTTGAGGTTAAACAAACCACTAAAGGACCCCGGATTCTGGTTTCTCGGACCCATCCCGGGCTGCTAAAAAGATTATTTGAATTGGAAGTCCCCGAAATCCAGGAAGGGATTGTAGAAATAAAGGCGGTAACCCGGGAGGCTGGCTATCGCTCAAAAATATCTGTTTATTCAGCAGATGAAAATGTTGACCCGGTTGGAGCCTGTGTGGGGCAGAAAGGGATGCGGGTCCAGGCCATTGTGGATGAAATTGGGGGAGAAAAAATTGACATCGTGGAATGGAGTCCTGATCCCACTGTTTATGTGGCCAACGCTTTAAGTCCTGCCCGGGCGGTTTCCGTAGAGATTGAACAAGATGAGAAGGTAGCCAAGGTGGTTGTTCCTGATTATCAGTTATCCCTGGCTATAGGCAAGGAAGGGCAAAATGCACGCCTGGCAGCTAAATTAACCGGCTGGCGCATTGATATAAAAAGTGAAAGTCAGTCAGATGAAGAAGCCAGATTAATTGAACCCACTACAGAAGGGGAGGTAATGCGAGATGAAGAGGAAGAAGAAAATACCTCTTCGTAAATGTGTGGGTTGTGATCAGCGCAAAGAAAAAAAGGAACTGATTCGAGTAGTCAGGTCCCCGGAGGGGGATGTGGATCTGGATACAACTGGCAAAAAGTCGGGTAGAGGTGCATATATCTGTCCCCATAGAGATTGCCTGGAAAAAGCCTTTAAAAATCGTCGAATTGAGAAAAACCTGGAGATCAAGTTGCCGGATACGATAAAAATTAACCTAGAGGAAAAAATCGATGGAGAAGGATAGGGGCCTTCGGATTTTGGGCCTGGGTTACCGGGCCCGCGGGGTTAAAACAGGTTCGGTAAGTATTGAACAAAAAATAAAAAAGAGGCAGGGGTTTTTGCTCCTGCTGGCAGCGGATTGCGGTGATTCCACAAAAAGAAAATTAACTGAGCTCTGCGCGAAAAACAATATTCCCTGGAAAAAATGGGGCACCCGAGAGGAGTTTAGCCAGATTTTTCCCCGGGAAACGGTTGCTGTTCTGATTCTGGATGCCAATATTGCTAAACCTTTCTTGAACGGGAAAGGGAGGGTCCATAATGATTAATTGATGGGGGTGTTAAAATGGGAAAAATTAGGATATATCAACTGGCCAGGGAGCTGGATATCAAGTCCACAGAACTGGTGGATATGCTCAAGGAGCTGGGAGTTGAAGCTAAATCACACATGAGTACCCTGGAGGATGAAACAGCCGACCTGGTCAAAGAAATGCTTGCTGGTGATAGGGCAAGGGGCCCGGCCGAGGAACAGGAAAGCTCGGAGGCTGCAACCCCAATAAAAATCGGGGTCCCGGTTAATGTTAAAAAAATTGGGGAAGCCCTGCAAATTAATCCCAATAAAATAATCAAGCAGCTAATTGAAGAAGGGATTATGGTCAATCTTACCCAGAACCTGACCGGGGAAGCTTTAGAACAGGTGGAACAGGTCCTGGATATTAAAGTTCAGGTGGAAGAAGAAGAAAAAACACCTGGAACTCAAAAGGAAAAAGCTGCCCGGAAAAAAAAGAAACAAAATCTGGTTCATCGACCTCCGGTAGTTACTATAATGGGGCATGTTGATCATGGAAAAACCCAGCTTCTGGACGTTATCCGGGAAGCCAATGTGGTGGCTTCTGAGGCAGGGGGTATTACCCAGCATATTGGAGCCTATCAGGTGGAAGTGAATGGTCGAAAAATTTCCTTCCTGGATACTCCAGGCCACGAGGCTTTTACCGCCATGCGAGCCCGGGGAGCCCAGGTAACTGATATTGCCATCCTGGTAATTGCGGCAGATGATGGGATTATGCCCCAGACTGTGGAGGCCATCAATCATGCCCAGGATGCAAAAATTCCAATTATAGTTGCCCTGAATAAAATTGATAAAGAGAATGCCAACCCGGAACGAGTTAAGCAACAGTTAACTGAATATCACCTTGTTCCCGAAGAATGGGGAGGGGAAACTGTAGTGGTAGAAATATCTGCGCTGGAGAGGATCAATATTGAGGAATTACTGGAAATGATCCTCCTGGTGGCGGATGTCGAAGATATTAAAGCAGATCCCGAGGAAAAAGCTGAAGGAGTAATTGTTGAGGCTGAACTGGATAAAGGTCGGGGTCCGGTAGCTACTGTTTTAATTAAAGAGGGGACCCTGCGAGTGGGAGAAGCCATTATTGCGGGAGTTGCTTACGGCCGGGTTCGAGCAATGATTAATGATAAAGGCGAACGGGTGAAAAAAGCAGGCCCATCTACCCCGGTGGAAGTTCTGGGGCTTTCTGATGTTCCTGTTGCCGGGGATTTAATGGAAACTGTGTCCAGTGAAAAAGAAGCCAAAAAGATTGCCGGGGGCAGACGGGAAAAACAGCGGGAAAAGGAAATAAGCAGCGATCGCCCGGCCAATCTGGAACAGTTTTTTGCTCGAATGCAGGATGAAGAAGTAAAGGAATTGAAAATAATTATTAAAGGTGATGTTCAGGGATCAGTTGAGGCCCTTAAGGATTCTCTGAATCAGATAAAAAGTGAAGATGTTAATTTGAATATTATCCATAGTGGCGTGGGCGCTATTTCCGAAAACGATGTTATCCTGGCTTCAGCTTCGCGGGCAATAATAATTGGGTTCAATGTTCGCCCCGATTCCAGGGCCCGCAGGATTGCTGAACAGGAAGGGGTAGATATTCGCACCTACCGGATAATCTATCAGGTCATAGATGATGTTAAAAAAGCCCTGGAGGGACTGTTAGATCCCGAGATCAGGGAAAAGGTCCTGGGCAGGGCTGAAGTCCGGGAGACTTTCCGGGTTCCCAAAGCGGGAACCGTGGCAGGCCTGTACGTTACCGATGGAAAAATAACCCGCAATTCAAAAGTCAGAGTTTTACGGGATGGGGTGGTCATTCATGAAGGTAGTATTGGTTCGCTAAAGCGTTTTCAGGATGATGTACGAGAAGTTGAAGCCAACTATGAGTGCGGCCTGAATGTGGAAGGATTTCAGGATGTAAAGGTTGGTGATGTTATTGAAGCATTTGTCTTTGAAGAAATTAAAAGAAAACTGACCGAGTGATTGAGATCACTGCCGGCAGATTCCTGAATTATTAGCCGAGGAGTGTTGCAAGATGAATTACCGAGCGAACCGTCTGGCTGAGGTTCTAAAAAAAGAACTCAGTGATCTGTTCCAGAAAGAGGTAAAGGACCCCCGTTTAAATTTTTTGACCATTACCGCGGTGGAAGTAAGTGGAGATCTCAGTGTAGCCAAGGTGTATGTCAGCACCCTCCAGGAAAAAAATGATCCAGCCCTGATGATGGAAGGCCTGGAAAAAGCTGTTGGTTATCTGCGTAAGGAGCTGGGCCAACGGATAGAGATCCGCCACATTCCTGAGCTGAGGTTTATTTATGATCAGTCTATAGAGCGGGGACAGAGGATTCACAATTTATTAAATGAGATAAAAGGAGAAGAGAATGACTGATTGGGGCACTCTGCTTGCAGCTTTTCAATCCCAGAAAAATATTCTGCTTACCGGCCATTCGGATCCTGATGGTGATTGCCTGGGGGCTATTGCCGGGCTTTATTATCTGGGAAAAAGTAAGAACAGCCGGTTAAAGTGTATAGTAGAAGGGCCGGTTCCCGACCGGCTCTCTTTTCTGTTACCTCCGGATATTATAATTATTGGGGATGATACAAAAGAACCGATCTCGAATGATTTTGACCTGGCGGTGGTGGTTGACAGCAGCGATTTAAAGCGGTTGGGTCGGGTTCAAAAAATTGTAGAGGGTCGGTCGGTAATAAATATTGATCATCACCCTGATAATGAATTTTTTGGTGATATTAATCTGGTGGAGGTTGCTGCTTCATCTGCCTGTGAAATTCTGGGTCTGGGGCTGCAGGATAGGGTTTTTTTGCCCCGCCCGGCAATTGAGGCCTGGGCAGCTGGAATTCTATATGACACCGGGGGGTTAAAGCATCCCAATACCCGGGCCCAGACCCTGCAACTATTAAGCTCCTGGATGGTCAGAGGTCTTGAATTGGCCCCTCTCCAGGAAAAATTGTTTGCCCGTCAGACCCCTGAAACCCTGGCTCTTTATCAAAAAGCCCTGGAAAGATTAAAAATAGGAGCCCGGGGTCTTATGGCCTGGACTGTTGTTGAAGAAGGTCCTGATCTGGGTTCTGCCCGGGAAATTTCCCAGAAGGTTATTGATGAAATTCGGGGGATCAGAGGAGTTGAAGTGGCTGTCCTTTTTGTTGATCAGGGAAATGAAACCAGGGTTAGCTTGAGGAGCAAAAATTTCCCGGTCAATAAAATTGCAGCCCTCTGGGGGGGAGGAGGTCATACCCGGGCCGCCGGAATGAACCTTCAGAAACCCTTGATTAGTATCTATTCCGAAGTCTTAAATGCAGTGGAGGACAGGCTCCATGAATGGAATAATTAATTTTTTAAAACCGCCAGGGATCAGTTCGGCCCGAGCCATTAACCGAATAAAAAAGAGGTGGAATTGGAAAAAAGTTGGCCATGTGGGAACCCTTGATCCCATGGCGGCTGGTGTATTACCGCTTTGCGTTGGCAAAGCTACCAAGGTTGCCAGTTTTTTACTCCTGGAGGATAAAACTTACTGGGGAGAAATATTTCTGGGACAGGAGCGGGATACCGATGATGCTTATGGGCAGGTCTTAACTGAGTTTCCAGTGGATTGTTCTTCCCTTGAAGTCGAGGAGGAATTAAAAAGGTTTCGGGGGCTGATAACCCAGATTCCCCCCCGGGTTTCAGCGATTAAAGTCAGGGGAGAAAGAGCCTATCGACGAACTCGCAGGGGAGAAGATTTTGAAATTCCATCCCGCCAGGTCCAGGTGTTTGCTCTGCATCCCCTGGAGATCAATCCGCCCCGGGTGCGGTTCTGGATTCATTGTTCTCGGGGAACTTATATCAGGTCCATTGCCCGGGATCTCGGTCAGGCCCTGGGAACAGGCGGGTACTTAAATTTCCTTATTCGGACCAGCACTGGCCCCTTTGGCCTGAAAGATAGTATCAGCTGGGAGGAAATGGAAACAAAAAAACTGGAGGAGTTTTTGCAGTCTCCGGATCTGGCTTTAAAGCACATCCCTTTCCTGATTATTGATGAAGGGGGCCGCGAAAAAGTGCAATTTGGTCAGACCCTCAATCCTGAAGATTTCCTGAACCCTCCTGGGGAAAAGGCGGATTACTTCCGTCTTTATGATCGGGACCAGAATTTTCTGGCTTTATGCCGCCCCGAGGAAGACGGTTATCATCCCTTTAAAGTTTTTATATGAGGTGAAGCGAGCTCATGGAGGTATATCAAATATCATCCCAGGAAGAAATAAATGTTCGAGGGCTTTTTCTGGCCCTGGGAACCTTTGATGGTGTGCATATCGGCCATCAGAAGGTTATTGAAACAACCATACAAAGAGCAAGAGTTGAAGGTGTTCCTGCCGGTGTCTTTACTTTCTGGCCCCACCCCCTTTCGGTAATAAATCCCCCAGGGGCTCCTACTCTCCTTACTTCCCTGGAGGATAAGCTGTTTCATATGGGTGCCCTGGGGGCTGATATTTGCCTGGTCCAGCAGTTCACTCCTGAATTTGCCCATATGCATTATCAGGATTTCCTGACAGAATACCTGGTTGAAAAGCTGGATGTGCGGGGAATTGTGGTGGGGAAAAAGTTTCGCTTTGGTGATCGGGGGCAGGGGGATACAGGAAAAATTAAGGAAGCCGGGACTACCTTTGGTTTTGAAACCCGTATTCTGGATCCAGTTACTATTGATGGCTTTAATGTCAGCAGTACCCTTATTCGACGCCTCATAAAAGCAGGTAGGGTGGCAGAAGTTCACCGCTTCTTGGGTCGTGATTATAGTATCAAAGGGAGGGTGGAAAAGGGAGAGGGCCGGGGCAGTTCTCTGGGCTTTCCCACCGCCAATCTGGATTTTCCCTCGGGTTTAACGGTACCCCTGCAGGGAGTTTATGTTGTTCAGGCCCGGGTAAAAAATAAGGTTTTTCCTGGTGTTTTAAACCTTGGTTCCTGCCCTACCTTTGGTAAAGAACGGGAGGGAGTTGAGGTTCACCTGCTGGGACTGGAAGAGGAAATTTATGGGGAAGAAATTGCCGTATGGTTCAAAAATTATCTGCGACCGGTAAAACTTTTTGGGGATATTCAGGAGCTACAGGGACAGATAGAAAGGGATATTGAAACTGCCCGGGAAATCCTTAAAAGAGCTTAAACCCCTATTCTTTACAGGGAGCGGGGTTTATGATAAAATTGAGATTGTCAAAATCGTATTCCCTTTTCTAGGATTGGAGATGCTCCGACTCCTCTCTTGGATTGGGGTTTAACCTAAAGAAGGAGGTCAAACATGGATAACGAAAGAAAGCAGGAAATTATTGCCCAGTACCAGACCAGGGAAAGTGATACTGGATCGCCAGAAGTACAGATTGCAATTCTCACTCACCGGATCTTTGAATTAACTGATCATCTGAAGAATCATCCCAAAGATCATCATTCCCGCAGAGGATTGTTAAAGCTGGTTGGGAAAAGAAGAAAGCTTCTGCGATATCTCAGGAATAAAGACCTGGATCGCTATCGGGACCTAATTACAGAACTTGGTATTAGGGGATAATAATAATTCTTATTAGGAGCGGGTTGTCCCCGCTCTTAATTGTACCTGGAGAAGATGTGAGGAGGAGAAAAATTATGTTAAAAAAGTGGGAACTGGAACTTGGTCCAAGGGGAATTACCCTGGAAACAGGGAAATATGCCAAACAGGCTAATGGTTCTGTTTTGGTGAAAGGTGGGGATTCTGTCGTCCTGGTGACTGCAACCATGTCCGATCCCCGGCCCGGGGTGGATTTTTTGCCCCTGATGGTAAATTTTGAAGAGCGGGTTTATGCTATAGGGAGAATTCCCGGTAGCTGGAACCGCAGGGAAGGACGTCCCCGGGATATTGCTACTCTGAATTCGCGGCTGATTGATCGGCCCCTGCGCCCTCTTTTCCCCGAAGGATTCCGCAACGATGTGCAGATTATAGCTACTGTTCTTTCTTTTGATCCTGATTATGAACCTGAGATGCTGGCTTTTATTGGAGCGTCAGCTGCCCTGATAATATCCGATATACCATTTACCACCCCCATCGGCGGATTGAAGGTAGGTATGGTGGAAGATGAACTGCTAATTAATCCTACTGAAGAAGAAAGGGAAAAAAGCTCCTTAGAATTAATTGTGGCTGGAACCAGGGATGAAGTTACAATGGTGGAGGCTATGGGCCATGAAATTCCCGAGGAAAAAATGATAGAAGCCCTGGAATTCAGCCAGGATTATCTGCGGAAAATTGTGGAAATTCAGGAACAGATGCAAAAGGAAGTGGGCCAGGAAAAAATTGAATTTGAACCAGCCCAACCTGATGCGCAGATAGTTAAAGAAGTTCAAGCCTATTCCTCGGATTTAAATCAGGCCCTGCGGGTTGAGGATAAACTGGATCGAAAAGAGGCTGTGGATTCCCTCCAGGAACAGATCCTGGAACTCCTGATTCCCCGTTTTACAGAAGCAGGCGAGGAAGAGGAAGGGGAAAAAATTATTAAAAAAGAATTTGAAGCCATGCTCAAGGATAATGTCCGTCAGATGATAATTAAAGAAAAGAAAAGGCCTGATGGACGGGAACCTGGAGACCTACGGGAATTGAACAGCGAAGTTTCCATACTACCCCGGGTTCATGGTTCAGCAGAATTTTCGCGGGGACAGACCCAGGCCCTTTCAGTCCTTACCCTGGGGGCCATTGGGGACAGCCAGATAATGTTTGACCTCGGGGAATTTGAGCAGAAGCGATTTATGCTCCATTATAATTTCCCTCCCTACTCGGTTGGAGAAACATGGCCCATGCGTCCCCCGGGTCGCCGGGAAATCGGTCACGGAGCTTTAGGGGAAAAAGCCATTGAACCAGTTCTTCCCGATAATGAGGAGTTTCCCTACACCATTCGCCTGGTCTCAGAAATCCTCGAATCCAATGGTTCTACTTCTCAGGCGAGCATATGTGCCAGTTCCCTGGCCCTGATGGATGGGGGGGTTCCCCTGAAATCCCATGTGGCGGGAATTGCCATGGGCCTGATGAAAGAAGGGGACGAGCATGCGGTCCTGACAGATATTCAGGGCCTGGAGGATTTTTATGGAGATATGGATTTTAAGGTAGCCGGTACCCGCAAAGGGATAACTGCTTTGCAGATGGATATTAAGATTGCGGGAATCAGTCGACCGATTATGGAGCAGGCCCTGTTTCAGGCCCGTCAGGCCCGCCTGGAAATTCTGGATAATATGGAAGCCGCCATTTCCGAACATCGCGAAGAGCTTTCTCCCCATGCACCCCGGATGATTACTCTGCAAATTGATCCGGAACAGATCCGGGAAATCATTGGCCCCCAGGGCAAAACCATTCGGAAAATAACCGAAGAAACGGATACCAAGATTGATATTGAAGATAGTGGAAAAATATTTATCCTGGGTTACAGCCGGGAAGATGTAGATAAAGCAATTGCAATGGTCGAAGAGTTAACCAGGGATGTTGAGGTGGGAGAAACCTATCTGGGCAAAGTAAAAAGACTTATGAATTTTGGTGCCTTTGTAGAGGTTCTTCCCGGAAAAGAAGGCCTGGTCCACATTTCTCGCCTGGCCGATTATCGGGTAAAGAGTGTTGAGGATGTTGTAAGCGTCGGGGATGAGATCTGGGTTAAAGTTACTGAGATTGATGATAAAGACCGGATCAATCTTTCCCGGGAAGCTGTTCTAAAGGAAAAAGGTGAAGAGTGCCTGGAGGAAGAAAGCCGCAATCCCAAGCCTAAATCCAGCACAGGTGGTTCGGGTCGGAAAAATGGTTCCAGGGGTGGTCAGCGGGGAGGAAACCGCGACCGCCGCGGGTAAAGGAGCACCTGATGCGACTGGGAATTCATCTTTCGATGGGACGCGGGTTAAAGCGGACCATGGAGGAAGCTCAGGAACTTGGTTGCAATACTGTGCAGATTTTTTCCAAAAATCCTCGCAGCTGGAAGGCGGGGAAATTTGATCAGGAGGGGGCGGACCTGGTCTACCGGGAAAAACAGGACCGGGATCTTAGGCCCTGGGTTGTTCACGCCACCTACCTGATCAATCCCTGTTCTCCTGATGATGATCTTTATTATCGTTCCCGGGAGGGCCTGGAATTAGAAATAGGGCGGGCCGAACTTATGGGGGCAGACTATTATGTTTTGCACCCTGGCAACCGCAAGGACAGCAGCCCTGAACAGTCAATTAAGCGCCTGCAGCACAATCTGGCTTATCTCCTGGAAAAATTTAATTCCATTAACCTGCTGGTGGAAGGAATGGCAGGACGAGGCAGTGAACTGGGGGCCAGTTTTTTAGAATTGAGCAAAATTGTTGCCCCCTTTTCTCCAACCAGGGTTGGGATTTGCCTGGATACCTGCCATCTTTTTGCTGCAGGGTGGGATATTCGTACCGATAAGGGCTGGAGAAAAACATTGGATTTATTTTTTTCCCATATTGATTATCAACGCCTGCAGTTAATTCATGTTAATGATTCCGTTTATCCCCTTGGTTCTCGCCAGGATCGTCATACTCATCTGGGCCAGGGTAAAATTGGCAGGGAGGGGTTTCGAGCCATGATTAACCGGCCGGAATTGAGAGAGATCCCTTTAATCCTGGAAACTCCCGGTTCTGTCCGGGAGGAGGGGCGCAAAAACCTTGAATTTATGCGCAGGTTATAAAGGGGAGTAATGATGATTAATAATAAAGAGGTGGAGGACTTTTTCGCTCCCGGCGGGCTTTTGCAAAATAATTTCCCCCAGTTTGAAATTCGGGATTCCCAGTTGACTCTGGCCAGCAAGATTACCCGTGCTCTGAACGACAAAAGGTTTTTGATTGCTGAAGCGGGAACGGGAATTGGAAAAACCCTTTCCTATCTGGTTCCGGTAATGTTATGGGCCGGGAAAGAAAAAAAACCGGTTATTATTGCTACCTATACCAAAAACCTGCAGATGCAGCTCGCAGAAAAAGATATTCCCCAGGTTCAAAAAATCCTGGGAACCGACCTGAACAGCACAGTTCTCATGGGGCGGGGGAATTATCTCTGTCAGACCCGGTTACGTTTACTGTCCCAAAAAAAAGATAGCTTTTCTGCCCGGTTGTTACCGGAAATATATTTATGGGCCGAAGAGACTTTAAATGGCACCTATGAAGAGTGGCCTTTTAGCGAATACCCTGAAATATGGCCTTTGATTGCTGCGGATGCTGATGGCTGTCATGGGCAATTCTGTCGTTATCAGGAAAAATGCTATCTTCAAAAAGCCCGCAGGCGCTGTCAGCAGGCAGATATTATAGTTGTGAACCATCATATTTTTTTCAGTGATCTGCAATTGCGGTGTAATGAGGAGCAGGGATTTCTTCCTGATTATAAGGTGATTATTTTTGATGAAGCCCATCATCTGGAACAGACCGGGATTGATTTTCTGGGGACCGATTTTTCCCGGCGGGAATTTGTGGAAACAGTTGGAGAAATGCGTGAACTACTGCAAAAGCTGCAGAAAGAAAAAAAAGACGCTCTGAATTTTGTCCAATTATTTTCTATCCTGCAGGGCCTGGAGGAAGAGGCCCAGGCTCTTTTCTTTGAAGTCAATCGGATTATCAGTTCTCAAGAACCCAGGTTTATTGAACCCTCCTGGTGGCAGAACCTGCAAAATTGCCCCGTGCGCCTCTGTGAGAAAATGGATGAAGTGTATCATAATATAAAAACTGGAGAGGTTGAGTTTTCGGAGGAATTACAGGTTGCGCGGGGGGAAATATGTAATAGGTGGAAAAAAAATATTCAGTCCCTGGATTATTTTATTAATTTGCCGGAAAGGGGATTTGTTTCCTGGCTGGAGGAAAGGGGGAGAAATTTGAGCCTGCGTTCTCTACCCCTTTCGGTGGACGATTTTCTCCAGAAAAGTTTTTATCCCCGTATGGACAGTATCGTTTTTACCTCGGCTACTCTTTCCATCAATGATAAGGGTCTCTATTATGCCCGCAACATGGGGTTATCCCCCGATCGAACCGATACCCTGATTTTGGGTTCTCCTTTTGATTATGATCAGCAGGCAACCCTATTAATTCCAAGGGAAATACCGGCCCCCTCTGATAAAGATTTTGTGGATTGTAGTGGGGAGTATTTTAAAAAAATTTATCCCGCTCTTGGTCCCCGTTCCCTGCTTCTATTTACCTCCTATGAAATGCTGAATAGTTTCCATTCCTGGATAGAAAAATTCTGTGACCGGGAGGGGATCGAAGTTTTTGTCCAGGGAAACAACGCAGTCAGCCGGATTATCTCTGAGTTTAAAAATAGCTCCCGGGGAATAATTCTGGGGACCGCCAGCTTCTGGGAAGGCATAGATTTACCAGGGGCGGATCTGACCTCGGTGCTGCTGTTTCGACTCCCTTTTCCTGTGCCCAGTGATCCCTGGATTAATGGGAAGGCCCTGGAACTCCAGCAAAAAGGGCATAATCCTTTCTTCGATTTAATGTTGCCCCGCGCCCTTATTCGTTTTAAACAGGGTTGGGGACGTTTAATCAGGAGTTTTTCTGATCGGGGGATTTTAATTATTTTTGACCGGCGCTTATTGACCAAAAGCTATGGAAAAAATTTTTTGAACACCCTGCCCGATCGTTTGCCTGTGCGGGAGGGAGAGGCCGAGGAACTCCTTCAGGCCGGAATTAAATTCTGGGATCGTGCAGGAGAAATATGGACCGAAGTGGAAAAATAATAAGGCACTACCTGTATGGCGGAGGAGGTATTTTATGGAGCAAATCAAAGCAGCTAAGTGGGTATTACTTATCGTTGTGCTTGTTTTGTTAAGTACTTCTTCCGGACTGGCTTCAGGTTTTTTCCCGGATTTTTACCTGGTTTATGAGGTCAAAGAAGGAGATACTCTGAGCAACATAGCCCAGAATTTTGGAGTCAGTGTTGCTGGCTTGCGGTGGGCCAATGGCCTACAGGGTGATATCATTCGTTCCGGCGATGAACTGATTATACCATCCAAACCTGTAAAAGATTTTCCTGGTCTCAACCAAAAACTTGAACCTAATGGGTCAGAGGATCTGCGCCTGGAAAACCTGCCTCAGCCCGTTCATATTCGCCCAGCAATGCCCGAGGTTGATATTCCCCGGGATGAGCTAATTATCTATCAGGTTCGGAGAGGAGATCGTCTTTACGATCTGGCCCGAGATTTTAATACTACCGTGGCTTTTCTCCAGGCTTTAAATGAATTAGATAGTCCCCAGATCAGGGAGGGGCAGCGGGTTTATCTGCCCATAAAGAATCTTAGTCCACGTCAGGCACTGGAACGGACCATAAGCTCAGATGAGAAAGATATCCTGGCCCGGGCAATTCACGCTGAAGCCCGGGGAGAGCCTTTTATGGGTCAGGTGGCAGTGGGAGCAGTAATTATCAATCGGGTCCTCAGCCCCCACTATCCAGATTCATTCCGGGGGGTAATTTTTCAACCCGGTCAGTTTTGTGTAGTTCAGGATGGTCAAATCAACCTTCCCGCCAATCAGCAGGCATTTGATGCTGCCAGGGAAGCTTTAGAGGGAACAGACCCGACCCGGGGAGCAATTTATTACTTCAACCCTGATACTGCAACCAATACTGCCTGGACCAGAAGCCGGGAAATAACAGTTACTATTGGCAACCATGTTTTTGCGCGGTAGAGAAAAAAAGGGGGCCCTGACGGCTCCCTTTAGTTTTATCAGGAGAGGAGAAGGGAAAATGGAAATTCAAATTAAGCTTCTGGAAGAGAACTGGGAATGCCCGGCCTATCAACACCCCGGCGAAGATGCGGGGATGGATCTCCAATCCCGGGTAGATTGTACAATTAATCCCGGGGAATTTGTTCAGGTTCCAACTGGCATTGCCATTGCCCTGCCCCCCGGTCTGGTAGGCTATGTAAACCCCCGCAGTGGCCTGGCCCGACTTTATGGTATTACAGTTTTAAATGCTGATGGGGTTATTGATTCAGGGTATAGGGGGGAAATAGCGGTGATTTTAATCAATCATGGGTCCCGGCCATTTTCCATAAAAAAAGGAGATCGCATAGCTCAACTTATAATCCATCGTTTTGAACAGGTTCAGTGGCTGCCCGTAACCGAACTAACAACTTCTGCCAGGCAGGATAAAGGTTTTGGACAGTCGGGAAAGCAGTAGTTATTCTTTAAAGACATTTGTTTTTTAGTCCAGGCAGGGAGTGGCGAAATTTCAGGGCTATAAAATAGGGCTTTTTCTTGTTTTTTTAGAAACGCTGTTGTATAATAGGTACGGTTTAATTGCTCCGGGACAATGTTTGGGAGGTGTTTTTTTATATATGGACAGTATTAAAGCCATTCCCCTGGGTGGGGTGGGCGAAATTGGGAAAAATATGATGTTGATCGAAAAAAATGGACGTATTCTGATTATTGATGCCGGGGTCATGTTCCCCGAAGATGATTTGCTGGGAATTGACCTGGTGATTCCGGATATTTCCTACCTGGTTGAGAATAAAGAGCGAATAGATGGAATGGTTTTAACCCATGGTCATGAGGATCATATTGGGGCTATACCCTATATTATTGAAGAACTGGATATTCCTATCTATGGAACCCGCCTGGCTCTTGGCCTGGTCAAAGCAAAGCTTAAAGAATTCCACCTTTCCCGGGAGGTGAAGTTTAAGGAGGTAGCTCCCCGGAAAAAGACCAAAATAGGTACTTTTGAAGTGGAGTTAATTCGGGTCAATCACAGTATTGCTGACACCTGTGCTCTGGCCATAAAGACTCCTTACGGCCCTATCATCTATGCCAGCGATTTTAAGTTTGATCAAACTCCAGTTGATGGGATTGTTGTTGATTATCATAAATTGAGTCAATATGGGGATTCCGGTGTCCTGGCCCTTTTTTCAGACAGCACCAATGCTGAACGGGAAGGATTTACTAATTCGGAGCGGGTGGTCGGAGAAAAAATTGATGATGTTTTTTCCACTGCTCGGGGGCGAATTATTGTTGCTACTTTTGCTTCCAATATTCACCGGATTCAACAGGTTTTTGATGCTGCTCGGCGATACCGGCGCAAGGTGGCTATAACCGGGCGGAGCATGGTGCATAACTGTCAGATTGCTTCAGAATTAGGATATTTAGACATTCCCGAGGATAGCATGGTGGAATTAAGGGATTTACCGGCCATGGATCATGATAAAATTGCAATTTTAACAACAGGCAGCCAGGGTGAACCACTGGCGGCATTGACCCGCATGGCCAATGGGGAACCCCGGCAGGTAAATGTATGTGCTGGAGATACAGTTATGGTTTCTGCTTCTCCTATCCCCGGAAATGAAAGACTGGTGGGGGAAACAATAAATAAATTGTACCGGTTGGGTGCGGATGTTATATATCAGGCCATCTCCGGAGTTCATGTTTCAGGACATGCCAGCAAGGAAGAACTGAAGCTGATGTGCAACCTGGTCCGTCCCCGCTATTTTATTCCTGTCCATGGGGAATACCGGCACCTGTACCATCATGCCCAACTGGCAGAAAATATGGGTATTGAAAGGGACAATATCTTTGTTCTGGAACCGGGCTCAGTCCTGGAATTAAACTCTGAGCAGGGAAAAATTAAGGGCAATGTTGGAGTGGATCGGGTTCTGGTTGATGGCCTTGGTATTGGGGATGTGGGAACAGTGGTCTTGAGGGATCGCAGGCTCCTGTCCCAGGATGGAATTTTGATTGTGGTAATGACCATTGATAGAAAAAACGGCCAGATGATTTCCGGCCCGGATATTGTTACCAGGGGTTTTGTTTATATGCGGGAATCGGAGGAGTTAATCCAGCAGGCCACTGATATCGTGGAAAGGACCATGGAAAAATGCCTTAATAATGGGGAAAAACAATGGTCCCGAATGAAAAACAGGGTTCGTGATGCCTTAAGTGGTTTTGTTTATCAGAAAATAAAGCGGCGTCCGATGATTTTACCCATTATCATGGAAATATAAAATATTCAAGGAACCCTCCTGCTCTGATCTGAATCCTGAACAGGAGGGTGTTTTTTTCCCAGGGTTAGGAGCAACCAATAAAAAAATTAAATTTCCTGTCGAAAAATTCCCATGAAGCTTAATATAAAAAGGAATCCGGGGCCTGCTCATAGAAAGAAGGGTTAGTAACCCCGCCAAAAAAAATGAAGATAGATTATCTTCAATCAGGTTTAGGTAAATAACCGGCCAGTTTCTTCCGGCCTGCATTTAGCTGTGATTAGGAGGGTGTGGGGATTGTCGTATTTTATGATTTTTGAGTTGCTGGGCGGCGTTGGCCTATTTATATTTGGCATGCGGCAGATGGGTGAGGGTCTTCAGAAGACTGCAGGAGATCGTCTGCAGCGGTTTATTGAACTTTTAACCACCAATCCCCTGGCTGGCATCCTGGTAGGCGCTGGAGTTACCGCAATTATCCAGAGCAGTAGTGCCACTACCATCATGACTGTCGGTTTTGTTAATGCCGGTTTAATGTCCCTGCGACAGGCAGTGGGGATAATTATGGGAGCCAACATTGGCACAACCATAACCGCCCAGCTGATTGCTTTCGATCTGGGAAATTATTCTCTCCCCGCAGTGGCTCTGGGAGCATTCCTCCTGTTTTTTTCCAGGAAAAAGCGTTTTAAACAGATTGGGCAGGTGATTTTCGGATTCGGCCTTTTGTTTTTGGGGATGACTGTAATGCAGGATACCATGTTACCCCTGGCTGAATCAGAAGCTTTCCGGGAGTTTTTTAAAACTTTTGGAGCCATGCCTGTCCTGGGGATCCTGGTAGGTGCGATGACTACTGCGCTGGTTCAGAGTAGCAGTGCCACCATTGGTATTCTGATCAGCCTTGCCTCGGTGGGAGCTATTGATTTTGCCATTGCTATTCCCATACTCCTGGGAGATAATATTGGAACCACCTTTACTGCCCTTCTTTCCAGTATAGGAGCAAAATTAGCTGCTCGTCGTGCTGCCATGGCCCACATGGTTTTTAATGTTCTGGGCACTGGGTTTTTTATTCTGGTTTTTTATTTAGTCCCGGGTTTCTCCGGTCACCTGGAAACTTTCTTCCAGAGTATCGCTGAGTACTTTGGTCATACCTGGAATGTGCAGCGCCTGGTAGCCAATACTCATACTGCCTTTAACCTGACCAATACCCTGCTCTGGTTTCCTTTTGTGGCCTTTCTAACCAATCTGGTGATCCGCATGATCCCCGGTAAGGAAGATATTTTACACAAAGGGCCCATTTACCTGGACGAAAGAATGTTAAAAACCCCGGCAGTAGCGCTGGAGCAGGCTCATAAAGAACTTTTGAGGATGGCCGACCTGGCCTATGTTAATGTGGGGGATGCCAGGCGGATATTTATGGATGAAGAAGAAAATCTCATGGATAATTTTTATGAAAGGGAAGAAGCCATTGACGCCCTGGAGACTGCTATTACTGATTATCTGGCCAAATTATCGCGTCAGCCCATGGATGAAAGCCATTCCAACCGATTGAATAATTTTTTCCATCTGATTAATGATATTGAACGTATTGGGGATCATGCCGAAAACGTTGTTGAACTGGCTGAATATAAAATGGAGCACCGCCTCCCGTTTTCCGACAAGGCCGTTGCAGAATTAGATAATATGTTTGATCGGGTGATGCAAACTATTGATGAGGGGATCAGCTCTTTGAGTACCGGGGATCTGGCAACTGCAGTAAAAGTCCTACGCTTTGAAGATGAGGTTGATGAGCTGGAAAATGAATACCGGGAAAATCATATAAAGAGATTAAATGAAGGTTTGTGCTACCCCGGTTCAGGGATTGTTTTTGTTGATATTTTAAGTAATCTTGAGCGAATCGGGGATCATGTTTCCAATATTGCCAAGATAATTCTAAAGGATCGCAATTAATCCCCCGCCATCGAATTGACCGGAGGGCGGAGATGGGAGCAGGACAAAGCCCAGTAAGAGAGAAAATAATACATGAGGTGAAGCTCCCATGAAAAGGCTTTCCGAAAAAAGAAAAAATGAAATTCTGGGCATTATTTTATTTATTCTTGGTTTAATTAACATTCTCCATCTGTTCTGGGGAGAAACCGGAAGGTTTGGAGAAAGAATGTTTGAATTTATTGAGCTATTTATAGGCCAGGGAGTTTACCTGTTTCCGCTTTTTTTGTTTTATCTGGGTTACCAGTTAATTCAGAAAAAAAATATCCAGGTAAATATTGCTCATCTGGGTATTACCATGGTTTTTCTGGTCTTTTTAGCCTTTTTTCATTCCGGGTTACCTGCGGGAGAAGAACTTTCTGAAGGCCTGCGGGGGCGTGGCGGGGGCATTATGGGCGGGAGCCTGATCTGGTTGCTCCGACAGTTTTTTGCTGATGTGATTGGCTATATTATACTGGTGGGACTGGGATTGATAGGAGTGCTATTGTGGTCAGGCCTGGATCTAAAGGACATGGGTAAAAAACCTTTTGAGATTTTTTCTCTTCGCCGTCGTAGCAAGAAGGCCCCTCCCAGAAAAAAAGCCCGTAAACCTCGACCAAAACGAATTAAAAAAGAGAAAGAAAAAATTCGGGAAGAGGATATTGTCGAAGAAGATGAAGAAGAGGGGGTTATTACTCCCCGGCCCCAGCAGGGATATCAATTACCCCCGCTGGATGTTCTCCGCTCCCATAACGGGGGTTCTGGAAAAAAGCCGGATGATCAGAGCAGGCTTTTGGAAAAAACCCTGGCCGATTTTGGAATAGAAGCCCAGGTGATAAAAGTTACCCATGGTCCCCGTATATCGCGCTATGAAATTCAGCCTGCTCCAGGGGTCAAGGTTAGCCGAATTGTTAACCTGGCCGATGATCTGGCCCTGGCTCTGGCTGCTCCTGATGTCAGGATTGAGGCCCCAATTCCCGGTAAAGCTGCTCTGGGAATTGAAGTTCCTCATAATGCCCAGCAGGTTGTTGGGCTGCGGGAAATTCTTTCCAGCACCGCTTATACTGATAATCCCTCTCTTTTAGCCCTGGTTTTGGGTAAGGATATCAGCGGGCAACCAGTAATTAAAGATCTGGGCAAAATGCCTCATCTGCTTATTGCCGGGGCAACGGGAACCGGAAAAAGTGTTGCTCTTAACACACTTATCCTCAGCATTCTGTACCGGGCTACTCCTCACGAGGTCAGATTGGTTTTGATTGATCCCAAGCAGGTGGAGCTGACCAATTTTAAAAATCTTCCCCATCTCCTGGTTCCTGTGGTCAACCATGTTAACAAGGCTGCAGGGGTATTACAGCAGATGGTAGAAGAGATGCAGCGCCGCTATGAATTATTTGCTGAACTGGGAGTCAGGGGGATTGGGGAATATAATGAAATTCAGGAAACAGATGAACCGGAAAAGGTTTTACCCCTGATTGTAATAATAATAGATGAACTGGCGGATCTTATGATGGCGGCTCCCAAGGAGGTTGAGGATTCTATCTGCCGCCTGGCTCAGATGGCCCGAGCTGCCGGAATTCATCTGATAATTGCTACCCAGAGACCTTCAGTAGATATAATTACCGGTTTGATTAAGGTAAATATTCCCACGCGAATTTCCTTTTACGTTTCTTCCCAGACCGATTCCCGGACCATTCTGGATATGGGAGGAGCCGAGAAACTAATGGGAGATGGGGATATGCTTTATTCGCCGGTAGGGGCTATTAAGCCGACGAGAATTCAGGGCCCCTTTGTTTCCACTGCAGAAGTAAAGAAAGTGGTAAAATTTGTCCGGGATCAGCAGGACCCTGATTATGAAATGAATCTGGAGGATATTGGTAGCGCAGAAACCAGGGTTTCTTCCGAGAAAAGGGATTCTCTGTACCCCGAAGCCGCCCGACTGGTGGTAGAAAGTGGCCAGGCATCTATATCCATTTTACAAAGGCGTTTAAATATAGGCTATACCCGGGCTGCCCGGTTAATTGATACCATGGAACAGGACGGGATTATTGGTTCTTTTGCGGGAAGCAAGCCCCGCAAGGTCCTGCTGGGAGAAGAAGAGCTGGAGGATTTTCTTGAAGGAATTCAGGAAGGATAGGACTGGATGGTATGGATAGGTTTTATCTGGAGTATAAAATTCTGGTGAATCGGGTTGGGCTGCTGGGAGATGTTTCCTCCCTGATGGGAATGCTGGGGATTAATATTATCAGCATTGGAGGAATTCCTCCTGATCGCAGATGCTTCCTCCTTGAAGTGCCGGGATCCGAATACCTAACCCCGGTAAAAAGCTCGCTGGGACTTTCTCCGCACCTGGAATTACTGGAACTTCACCCTCCCACTTATATTGATTTGCTGACCATGCGTCATGGCCGCAAAATCTACTCTCAGGGAGATCCCCCCATGTTTCATTTTCAAAGGCAGGAGCTTCCCATTCTGGTGGATTTTATGGCTGAAACTATCCGGGAAAAAAGGTTGCCCCTGATAGGCATTCAGGGTTCACCCCGGGTGGGAAAAACTGAAGCTGCTATTGCTGCCTGTGTTCATGCCAGCAAAAAATGGATTCTTTTTTCCACTACTTTTATCCGCCAGATGGTCAGAGAGGAAATGGACTTTTCTGCCCTGGACGAGGACAGTGTAATTATTATTGATGCTCTTACTTCTCTTCACCGGTCCGGACCCCGCCACCGGCGGCTCCTAAAAGAAATCCTGCAACAGCCTCAGGCCAAGATTGTGGAACATCCCCGTGTATTTGTGGAGGAACTGGATTATGAGTTTGAAAATTTTGATGCCCTGATTTTCTTAAAGAAAGATGCAGAGGAGAATGGAGAGGAAGAACTGGAACCAAATCCGTTTAATCATTTTGATATAAGCTAAAAGGGTGGATGCAAATGAATCAAATAGGAAAAGAATTAAAAGAGATCCGTGAAGAAAAGGGAATTTCCCTGGAAGAAGTGGCCGAGAAAACAAAAATCCCTCTTCGTTTCCTACAGGCCATAGAAAACGGGAGATGGGAGGAATTGCCAGAAGAAGTGTACCTGCGGGGTTTCATAAAAACCTACGCCGAAGTTTTGGGGCTGGATGGCAAGAAATTTGTGGACAATTATAAACGGTCTCAGTCCCAGGAAGTTACCCCCGATGTTCCAGAAAAAGAAGCCGAGGTAGGGGAAGAGGAGGATCAAGATCAATTTCTCCATGTTCCCGAAGAAGACCTGGAAGAAGAAGATCAGGGACAGTTCCTTTTAATAATCATTATTCTGGTCCTGGTCGGGTTGGGGGTAATAGGTTTTCTGGCCTGGCAATTCTGGTTTTAGGAGCTAAAATATGACCTGGTACCAAATGATTTTTGTGGGGCTTCTTCTGCTGGCAATGGTGGTTGGTGGAAGAAGGGGGTTTTTCAGTTCCCTTCTTCGATCCATCAAGTTCCTGATCACCCCTGTTCTGATTTATTTCTGGTCTTTCCCTATAGCTCGTTCTATAATTGATAGTTTAAACCTGAAGCAATATATGGAGTTGGGTTTGCAGGAGGTACTTAATCCAGTAACCGGAAAAGCTAAAGAACAGGTTATTTCTTATCTGGAACAGCTCTCTGTTTCCAATCCCAGCCATTTTCTGGTGCGGGAATCTTTGCATACCGAAAAAGTTATGGGAACCGGGCTGGAATCAATGGAAATCATTGAACTTCTGGCTGGTACCCTTGCTGTTGTTTTTGCCCTGCACGTTGCTTTTTTGTTAATTTTTATTATTGCTTTCCTTGCAGAAAAGATTTTGATTTTACTGGTAGAAACAATTATTTCGCGAAATAGAATAATATCTCTCTGGTCCCGCCTCCTGGGAGGGCTATTAACAGCAGGACACGCCACAATTTTTCTGGCTTTCATTTTAATTCTTATTCAACCCTTATTTGATTTTTTCATTATTGATTTTCCCGAATATCTAAACCCTTATGGTTATTTTAAGTCCTGGCTGGAACCCTTCAGCCCCTGGCTGGTTGATCAAATCCGCAATTTTGTCCTGGGGGGTTAAATGATGCGCCACGAAACCCGAGAACCGTTCAAGGTCTGGTGGGGACCAGGTGAACTTTTATTGGTTTTTATTGGGCCAATTCTGTTTTTTATTCTGGTTGATTTGTTTTTTGCTCCCCGGGGAATCTGGGCCCCCTTAATTTCCGGATTAATTCAGGGCCTCGGCATTTTGTTATTTTCCTGGCTTTTTGTAGGAACTGGTTATGGTTATAGTTTATGGGCCCAAAAGTTTTTGCCGGTTAAGGGCAGGGTTTTAAAGATAATCAAGTGGAGCCTGCTATTATGGTTGGGGGCTACTTTTTTAAATTTCGTTATGCAGGTTCTTCTGGCGGGCTTTCTGGGATTATCCCCTGAACCCCAGGAAATGATAGTTTATATCGTGGAACAGGTAGAAGGGATCCACTTATTATTATATCCCCTGCTGGTTGTAATTCTGGCTCCAGTGGCAGAGGAGGTTTTTTTCCGGGGCCTCCTTTATAATTATCTTCGGGGGTTGTTGCCTCTGAGATGGGCTGCTATAATCAGTAGCGGGCTCTTCGCCCTGGCCCATGGTGAAATATGGGCCTTTTTCCCTACCTTCCTGGGGGGACTGGGGTTTGTCTACATTTTTGAAAAAGCCAAAAGTTTATGGGCACCGGTAATTGCCCATATTATATGGAATGGCATGGGTTTTGTTCTGTTGTATGCCGGAAGATTTCTGGGCCTTTATTAGGGGGGATAAAATTAATGAAAATTTTATTAACCAATGACGATGGTTTGTATGCACCCGGAATCAACTGTCTTTTTAATGTTCTAAAAGAAAAGCATACTGTTTATGCAGTTGCCCCCGAAAGAGAAATGAGTGCTACCGGCCATGCCATAACCCTGCACAAACCTCTAAGGGTTAAAGAGGTGGAATTGGAGGCAGGAATGGCCCAGGCGGTTAATGGAACTCCTTCGGACTGTGTAAAACTGGCCCTGGAGGCCATCCTTCCTTCGCCTCCTGATCTTGTAATATCGGGAATTAATCGCGGTCCCAACCTGGGAAATGATGTTTTTTATTCTGGAACAGTTTCTGCTGCAGTGGAAGGATATTTTCTGGGGTTCCCTGCTCTTGCGGTTTCCCTGGTAATAAAAAATGACTTTGCTGATTTTGATTTTGGTGCCCGATATATTAATGATTTACTTTCTCGCCACGGGCAGAAAATAATTAACAGCAGGTATCTTTTGAATATTAATTTTCCTCCCGGAGGTCAGGAAGAAATTAGGGGAACCAAAATTACCCGCTTAAGCAAGAGAAATTTTTCCAATATTTTTGATCAAAGAATTGACCCCCGGGGTGAAAAATATTACTGGATGACTGGAAGCATTGAAGAAAAGAAGGAAGAAGGTAGCGATACACTGGCTATTGAAGAGGGGTTTGTTTCTATTACTCCCCTTTGTGTGGATCTGACCCATCATGAGCAGTTAAAAGATCTGAAAAACCTGGACTGGTAAACATCCTGCGATTAACAGGCTGGAAATAGTTTGTTTGATAATGTTCCAATCTATGTTATAATCAATTAAAATGAGATGGGGAGGGCTGAAATTTGGGGAAAATTAAGGTTATTACTGATGGTGCTTCAAGCTTGCCCCGTTTTCTGACGGAAAAACTGAACATTGGGGTGGTAAATATCCCTGTTGTCTGTGAGGGTCAGGAGATTCCTACCGATACCATGGATGAATTTTATAATGTTCTGGAAAAAGGGAAAATGCCCAAAACTTCGGCACCTGCTCCCGGCGATTTCCTGAAAAAATTCCAGGAAACACTAAAAGAATATGATACCATAATTTCTATACACATCAGTGGGAAAGTTAGTGCTACCTACCAGTCTGCCTGCCTGGCCCGGGAAATGCTTCCTGAGGAGGATATCCATGTGATTGATTCCAACAATATTTCCATGGCTACCGGGTTTATGGTGTTAACTGCTGCCAGGAAGGTTATTGAAGGCTTATCTGTTGAGGAAATCAAGGAACAGGTAGAAACTCTGAAAGAAAAGGTAGGAGGAATGGTGGTTTTGCCCACCCTGAAATATCTGGCCCGCAGTGGTAGGGTTTCTCAGATTCAGGCGCTGCTGGGAAATATTCTTTCTATTAAACCCATTTTGATAATTAATTCCGGTGAGGTTAAGGTAATAGATAAAACCAGATCGGTTGGTGGGTCTCTTAACCGTATGCTTGAACTGGCCAGGAAACGAGTGGGGGAATCCCGCCTGCAGGTTGCGGTTATCCATTCCAATGCCGTGGAAAAAGCCAATAATTTTGTCGACCGGGTTTGGGAAAACTTAAATTGCTCCGATGTTTTTATCTCGGAAATGGGTCCCGGCCTTGCTGTGCATGGCGGCCCCACTATGATTGGTCTGGTCTGGATGAAAGAAAATTAAAGAAAAGCCTTCCGAGGCTTTTTTTATTAGGAATTCTGGAAAAATAGCTGGGGTTTACTTGGAGAAGCTTGGAAAAAGATGTTACCAGAAATCGTTCTTAATAAGGCGTTTTTCCCCGTATATGGAGGAAAGGATTAGTAGAGATGATTTCTTGACTGATTATAAAACTTGCTTTTTGGAAGAAAAAATGATAAAAATATCCTAGTAAATCTCCCGGGGAAATGGGGTTTTTTCTAATCGATTAAAGGAATAAACCCTGGGAAAAGAGAAATATTAGGGAGAAAGAAATTACATGCAAAGGGAGGAATGAAAATGGGAAAAAAGAAAAAGTTGACCTCTATTCTGGGGCAACCAGTTGGTAACGATCAGGCTTCTTTAACTACAGGAAAACCACCCTTTACTCTCCTTGGTGATACTCACCTTATAGAAAAACTGGCTCACTTTAACCGGGAGAGAATTCCCGAAAGGGTGGTCCACGCTAAAGGGGCAGGGGCCTATGGGTATTTTGAGGTTACCCATGATGTTTCAAAGTATACCTGCGCTTCGTTCCTGTCAGAAGTAGGAAAGAAAACGGAAGTTTTTGCTCGCTTTTCTACGGTAGGTGGAGAGAAAGGTTCGGCCGATTCGGAAAGAGATCCCCGGGGGTTTGCTGTTAAGTTTTATACTGATGAAGGGAACTATGATATGGTGGGTAACAATACCCCGGTATTTTTTATCAGGGACGCCATCAAATTCCCTGACTTTATCCACACTCAAAAGAGAGATCCAGTCAAAAATACCAAGGATCCCGATATGTTCTGGGATTTCCTTTCCCTGACCCCGGAATCAATTCATCAGGTTACCATACTTTTTTCCGACAGGGGAACTCCCGCCGGATACCGGAACATAAATGGCTATGGTAGCCACACCTTTATGATGTATAAGAATCAGGAGGATTATTGCTGGGTAAAAATTCATTTTAAAACGGAACAGGGCATAAAAAACCTTACCATGGAAGAGGCTGGCGAACTGGCCGGGAAAGACCCGGATCATGCCACCCGAGATCTGTTTGATAGTATCGAGCAGGGAGATTATCCTTCCTGGAAAGTATATATTCAGGTTATGACTCCGGAACAGGCTCGGGAATACAAGTTTGATCCTTTTGACGTTACCAAAGTCTGGTTTCAGTCCGAATTTCCCCTGATCCCAGTAGGAAGAATGGTTTTAAACCGTAACCCGGTAAATTATTTTACTGACGTGGAACAGGCTGCTTTTTCCCCTGGGAATTTTGTTCCCGGTATCTGGGCTTCGCCGGATAAAATGCTGCAGGGCAGGATGTTTGCTTACCCTGACACTCATCGTCACCGCCTGGGAGTTAATCATCATCAGATTTCGGTTAATGCTCCCCGGGCTGCAAATCCCCTATCCTATCAACGGGATGGAACAATGAGTAATTTCCAGGTTGGAGCTCCTAATTATTATCCCAATACTATGGAAGAAGTGGAAGTTTCCCCGGAAAAGCTACCTCCTTCACTGGAAGTCGGAGATGGCGTTCAACGCAGCGAGTATGAATTGAAAGAAGTCGATTTTGTTCAGGCCGGGGAACTATATCGGCGGGTAATGAGTGAACAGGATCGCAAAAACCTGGTAAAAAACATTGCCGCTCACTTGCAGAATGCCCAGGAAAGGATACAATATCGGCAAACAGCCCTCTTTTTTAAGGCTGATGAAAATTATGGGGCCGAAGTAGGCAAAGCCCTGGGAATCGATATGGACCGGGTAAAAAAACTGGCGGCCCTGGATCAAGAAGAGAGAGTGGCTGCTACAGAATAAAAAAATAGGGCAATGAGGTTGGGCTGCGGGTTTAACTGCAGCCCAATTTTTTTTAAAAAGATATTAGTAAGCAAAAAAGATTACCCCCGGGGGTAATGTTCATCCCATTTAATTAATGCTATATTGTAACTGATAAGAGCAAATGCGTTTGTTTCCCGCAAAAGTGTATTCTGGGGTTGTAATTTGCATTAGGTGAAGGAGGTTTAAATTGAGAGAGGAATATATTTAATTAAGGGAATGGAGTTCAGTTAATGGCTTATACTTAAACCTGGCAATTTGAATAATACTTTAAATGAAAAGGAAAAAGTTGGTTCTGGATAAAGTGTTTTGATCTCTTTTTTTTCCAGAAAAAAGTATTTGTGTTAAAAAAAAGGTGAGGAATAAAAGTTTGAAAAAGGGAGGGAGCTTACTAAGGCCCGAGGTTTGATCATTAAAGATTTTGATACTGTTTTTAAAACGGAAAAATAAACTGGGAAATCGGCGGATTTTTCTCTTTCTTATTTTTAATTTCCAACAAAAAAGGGGGCTAAAAATGAAAAAAGAAATGGTTATAGTCGTTCTGATCCTGATCTTCTTGGTTTCCTTATCTTCAGCAGCGGAAGCCAGGTTTTATATTGGGGGTATGTATGCCCGGCAACTGGAACATGATGCTCCGGGCACCAGCTGGCTGGGGATAACCCTTCGTTCTCTGGGAAATGGTCTTTTTGGCTCCGACCTTGATTTCCGCTTTCATTCTGGGGATTATATGGGAGAAGACTATTTTATCTTAAGAATCAATCCCTTTCTCCATTTAAATTTAAAACTGGGACAATTAAACTTATATGGAGGTATCAGTCCCTTTACAGTTCAGTACCTATCCTATGGCGAAGGGGAATGGGAGTTTGATTTTCACCTTTTTTATGCAAAAGCTGGCGCCCAATACGATTTTGGTCCACTGGGAGTTTTTGCCCATGGGCTCAATCGTCTGGAACTTGATGATATTGAGGGGTCTTTACGGCAAATGGGGCTGGAATTTGGTGCGGCCTTTGGATTTTAAGAATTAGCCGGGGAAATAGTTTACAAAGTAAGAATTCCCCCTGGTATTTATCTATTTGGGGCTATGGACACAACAGGAGGGGTGGAATTGGCCAAAAAGGATTTTAAAATTCTGTATTGTGATGATTCTTTGCTGGTTCGTAAACAGCTAAAGGAAATTTTGAACCAGGAGGGCTACACAAACCTTATAGAAGCCGCAGATGGTGAAGAAGTCGTAAAGAAGTACCAAAGCGAAAACCCTGATCTTGTTTTCTGTGATATTGTTATGCCTCGTCTGGATGGGTTGGAAGCTTTAAACAGGATTAAAGCCCGGGATCAGTCTGCCCGGATAGTAATGATTTCAACATCGGGGACCAGAGCTAACCTGATCAGGGCCCTGGATGAGGGAGCGGTGGATTTTGTGCAAAAACCCTTAAATCCGGAAAGGGTAAAAAAAATTGTTGCTCGGGAAATCAAAGGAGGCAGGGGCCTTGTTTAGTCAATACCTGGGGAGCTATCTTTTGCGCAGGGAATTAATTTCTGCGGAAGAGCTGGGCTCATTATTAAAAAAGGAAAAAGAGCACCGAATAAAGCTGGGAGTTCTGGCCATTGACCGGGGCTATATGACTGTAGATCAGGTTGAGGAGATCCATGCCCAGCAGAAAAAAATTGATCGCAGATTCGGAGAACTGGCAATAGATAAGGGTTATCTTACTTCTTCAGCCCTGGAAAAATTGTTAACTGAACAGAAGGAGGCCCATGTTTCCCTGAGTGAGATTCTGTTGGATGAAGGATATTTTTCCCTGGCAGAAATAGAAAAAATTGTTCGGGAGTACAAAGAGGATGCGGGCATATCTGATAGAGATATCAGAAGTTTACAGGAAGGCGATGTAGCAATTGCTGTTGATAGGTTAGTGGAGTTTAATAAAGCAGATGAGTTTTTTCGAAATTATGTCATCCTGTTTTTACGGAATTTAATCCGATTTGTTGACCCTCGCTCCCGAATTTTGAGTTCCCAGGAAAAAATAGAGATCCCCAAGGGGCTTGTTATTGAACAGGCAATCCGGGGAGAAGTTGATATTAATACTGCTGTAATGATTGATAGCAGGGATGCGGGTGAAATAGCTTCTCGTTTTAGCCGCCGGGATATTTCTTCTCCCGATCCCCTGATTTCGGAAACACTTAAAGAGCTTTTGAACCTACATAACGGGTTGTTTGCGGTTAATCTATCCAACCAAGGTGTTGAAGTTAATCTTAACCCTCCCGAGATTGCCCAGCAGGCCCCCTATAAATTTAGTGAGGAAATTGAGTTTCGAACCTCGGTGGGGGATATTAAGTTATTCCTTGGAAGCTGATTGAAATTTGGCTGGTCAGATTAATAATGGGGAAATCAAAAAAGCGGGGTTAAAACCCCGCTTATTTTCATGGAGCTGGCGACCGGATTCGAACCGGTTACCTGGTGATTACAAGTCACCTGCTCTACCGTTTGAGCTACGCCAGCCTGCCTGAACTATTATAACTTAAAAGCCGCAAGTGGTCAAGGTTAAACACCTTCTGTTCGGAAATAGAAGGATCAAAAGGAAGGGAGAAAAAGGGTAACAATTTTCCCACCCCTATTGGTAACGTGTAGTAAATTGGGGTCATCATCGGAAGAAATGCTGGTAATTCTGCTCCGAACTGCAAGAGACCTTTTACCCAGAACCTCACCGCTATCTTTACAGAGAATAAAAACACTGCCATCATGGGTTCCAAAGTAGAGGTGATCTTCAAAGAAAGCAAAAGCAGAGGTCGGAGTATAAAGGGGTCTTTCCCAGGCTTTATCTCCCGTTTCTAAGTCAAAAGCGGTCATAACCCCCTGATTGTCACCCCAGACTAAAAGTTGGGAGGTCAGGAACAGATTGTTGAGGCCGGGAACATCAAAACCATCCCAGAGCTCAGGACTTCCACTTTCCTTATCCCATAACAGTAGAGTATTTTCTTTTCCCACGGCTGCAAGCTTATTGCGGTTCTGAGCCACATCCATTATTTCCCCAATATCAAAGCCCTCAATCAGGGAAACTTCCCCGTCAGCAAGGTCAATAGCCAGCAGGTCTCCTTTTCGGGAGAGAACTACTGCTTCTCCCTCTCCCGAAAATAGGCTGCCACGAATCAGTTCCCTTTGGGGGTCGCTTTCCCAGAGTATATCACCTTCATAATCCAGGGCAATTAACTGGCTGCGGAAGGAAATTCCCAAAAGGCCTTGATCGGTAGCAAGCAGTTCGATCAGGCGCTCGGGAATAGAGGCTTCCCAGACAATGTTTCCTTCAGCCTGATCCAGGGCCAGAACGGGTCCATAGAATGAAGGAATAAACACCCTGTCCTCAGCAGTTACCGGCTGATAAAGAAAGGTTTCATTCTCTGCCTGAGTTTCCCAGACTTTATCCTTACTTTTTTTATCAATTGCAAAAATACGCCCGTCGGTAGTTGGCAGATAAAGGTGTTCTTCGTGGGAAAAGCTCCCACCGGAGGTGGTAGCAATAACTTCAAAGTGGGGGCCTATTTCAATATCCTTATCCGAGAGATAGACAATAAGCTGGCGCTCACTCCCGGGATTAAACTGAAACAACCTGCTGTAGGTTTCATAACCTTCTTTTCCAACACTAACTTCTCTTAGACCCAGCTGGACTCCGGTAATCCGGTCGGGAGAGGTTCCTACCTCGCCACCGTCTATAAAAATACGGGCTTCTTCTGGATAGGTGGTTACTTCCAGAACTCCCTGGGAAGCGGTAGCCGAATAATAAACATATCCGGCCGCACCCGCAATTACCAGGAGTAATAACAACAACGCCCAGTGAATATTTGTCCGGCTAATTTAAACCACACCCCTTAATTAATCTCGCCCTTTTAGCTTGGGATCAAGGGCATCCCGCATGGCATCTCCCAGGAAGTTAATGGAAAGAAGAGTGAGGAAGATGCAGAGTCCTGGCCAGACTGCCAGCCAGGGAGCAGTTGTTAAATACTGGCGGGCATTCATCAGCATGTTGCCCCAGGAAGGGGTTGGCGGTTGAATTCCCAGGCCCAGGTAACTGAGCTGCGATTCAGATAGAATTGCACCGGCAACCATCAGGGTCATGGCTACCAGAACTGGAGCCAGGGTGTTAGGAATAATGTGCCGTAATATGATTCTCCGGTTGGTTGCTCCTAAAGCACGCGCAGCTTCAGTAAAATCCTGCTCTTTCAAAGAAAGGGTCTGACTTCGAACCACCCTGGCTATAGACATCCAGCCCAGAATGGCCAGTGCTATAATCATGGTTTGAAAGCTGGGTCCCAGAATATAGGTCAAGATCATCAGAATGGGCAGGGCGGGAATAGAAAGCAAAAAGTCAACAAAACGCATAATTATGCTATCTACAACTCCCCCGAAGTAGCCTGAGGTTGCACCGACTACTGTTCCCACTGTAACACAGACTATAGAAACGATAATCCCCAGAGAAAGTGATACCCGTCCCCCGGCCAGGATCCGGGAAAAAACATCCCGGCCCAGTTCGTCTGTTCCCAGGATGTGAATATCGGAAAAACCCTGAACCATTCGGGAGGAAGTAGTGCCGCCTGTTTCCAGGTTGATAATCCGGTGGCTTCCATTATTCCAAAAAGTTTCCACCCGGTGCTCTTCTCCGGCCCGGACAGAAATCAGTTGGCCGGAATCCTCTCTGTCCCAGATTACTTCGCCTTTTTCCGGGTCAAATCCCTTGGATAGTCCACCGCTAAAAGCAAGGAAAAGATATTCCTGGTGGTAATGAATTTTAACTGGTTCATCTGTTATTCCATTGA